>CAZOSZ010000001.1:0-42829 GCA_964582505.1 uncultured Ectothiorhodospiraceae bacterium
CAGGGCTCGCGGCGCGCAGCGAGCGGCTCGCTGCGCGATCGCTCCGGCGCCGCGCTGGGCGGCGGCAACAGATTGCGTCGCGGGCTGGTGGCCGGAGAGATCGCGCTATCCTTCGTGCTGCTGGTCGGGGCCGGGCTGATGGTGCGCAGCTTCGTCGAGCTGCATCGCACCGAGCTGGGTTTCGACTCGCAGGGCGTGCTGACTTTCCAGGTCAACCTGCCTTTCCAGCAGTACCCGGAGTTCGAGCAGCGCCGGCAGTTCTACTACGCTTTCCAGGAGCGGCTGGAGGCACTGCCCGGGGTGTCGAGCGCGGCGGCGGCCGCGCCGCTGCCGCTCACCGGCCAGCCCTTCCACGGCCGCTACGCCACCGAACAGCCCACCGGCGAGGACATGGCCTACCGGCAGGCGAACTACCGCGTGGTCCTGCCCGGCTACTTCGAGGTGATGCGTACCTCGCTGCTGGCCGGCCGCGAGCTGACGCGCGACGACGAGATCAACGAACGACGCGTGGCCGTGGTCGACGATGTGCTGGTGGCGGCCTCCTGGCCAGGCCAGGATCCGATCGGCAAGCAAGTCTGGGTCCGGCTGAACGATCCCGAGCCGGTGCCTTTCGAGGTGGTCGGCGTGATCCGCCGCCAGCTGCAGGACAGCCTGCACGAGGCACCTCGCGAGAGTATCTATTTCACCGCCGGAGGCTCCGGCCAGTTCGGCGTCAACGCCTGGGCGGTGCGCGCCGAGGGGGGGCACGAGGCGCTGCTGGCGCTGGTGCGGCGCGAGCTCGCAGCGCTCGATCCGGGCCTGCCGCTGGCGCAGGCGCAGTCGATGCAGAGTTTTGTCACCGCGGCGATGGCCCGCACCCGTTTCGCCTTGCAGCTGATCGGCGCATTCGGCGTGGCAGCGCTGTTGATCGCTGCGGTGGGATTGTATGCCGCGATCCACTTTCTGGTCAGTCAGCGTCGCGCGGAAATCGGCGTGCGCATGTCTTTTGGCGCGCGGCCCGTGGACATCTTCCGCCAGTTCCTGCGTCATGGCCTGGCGCTGGCGACGGTCGGAATCGTGCTCGGGCTGGCGGCAGCCCTGGTGCTGTCGCGCGCACTGGACGCCCTGCTGGTGAACGTCGCGCCGACCGATCCGGCCACCTATGTGGCGATATCGGCCTGTTTCCTGGTGATTGCCCTGGCGGCCAGCTCGATTCCGGCACTGCGCGCCGCGCGTGTCAATCCGATGACGGTGTTGCGCGATGAGTGAGTTCAGCATGTCGCTGTCACCCGGCGACTTCATCGATCTGCGGCGACAGGCGACGCAATTCGAGGAGCTGGCTGCCGTCGCGACTTTTCGCCAGGTACTCTCCGGTGACGACGAGCAGCCCGTGCAGGTGACCGTGGCGGGGGTCACGACCAACCTCCACGCGCTGGCGGTTGATCTTGAGGTTATCGGATTCGCGCTGTTGCTGTCCTTCCTGACTGCATGGATGTTTGGAATGTTGCCGGCCCTGCGTGCTGCGCGTCCGATGCCTGCGGCCGCCCTGCGGACCGGCACGCGGACCGCCGGGCGCCGTGGCAACGGGCTGAATCGTGGCGTCGCGGTCGCCGAGATTGCGCTTTGTTTCGTTCTGGTCGTTGGGTCGGTCCTGATTTTCAAGACCTTTTCGGAATTGCGGCGCGCGGATCTGGGTTACCAGCCCGCCGGTGTCCTGACCTTTACCGCCTTGTCGCGCGGTTTTGCTGAACAGCGCGCCGAAGTGATGCGCGTACTCAAGGAACAGCTCGCGGCGCTGCCCGGTGTCGAGGCGGTCGGCGCTGCGACGCCCATTCCACTCGATGGCTCGGTGATGAACATGCGCTGGGGCGTGCCTGCTGCGGCGGACGACCCGGAGTTGTTTCAGCAGGCAAATGTGCATTTCGTTCTCCCCGGGTACTTCGACACCGTGCGTGCGCGCCTGCTGGCGGGGCGTGCGCACACCGAGTCCGACAATCGTGCCGACGCGCGGACCGTAGTGATCGACGAGCTGCTCGCCAGAAAGGCATTCGGCTCCGCGGCGGCGGCGGTCGGTGAATTGCTGCTGTTTCGAACCGGTGAGACTCCGGAGTTGTTTCAGGTCGTTGGCGTCGTGGCGCACCAGCGCCATCAGGGTGTGGCGGCCGACGGCCGCGAGACCCTGTTCCTGACGCATGGCCAGGACAGGTACATGGCGCCGGCTCGCTGGCTGGTGCGCAGCTCCGCTGATCCGCTGGCGCTGGCGCTGATTGGCGCATTCACGGCGATTGCAGTGGTGCTGGCGATCATCGGTCTGTACGGAGTACTGACGGCCATGGTGCGGGAACGAACCGCTGAAGTCGGCGTCCGCATGGCATTCGGGGCCTCGCCGCTGCGCATCTTCAGACTGGTTGTCGGCGAGGGCCTGCTGCTCGGTGCAGTGGGAGTGACGGCCGGTGTCGGCGGCACGCGCGGCGAGCCTGCCCCCGGCCAGGGCGCTGCACGATGAGTGACGGTTCAGCACCCTGCGCAGGGTCCCCGATGCCTGCGCCGAGGGAGGAATAGACGATGGGCAATTTCAGGTTTGCTGTGCGACAGCTCATGCTGCGGCCCGCCCTCACGGCGATCATCGTGTTGACGCTGGCGCTGGGCATCGGTGCCAACGCGGCCATGTACTCGATGTTCCACCAGGTGTTATTGCAGCCGTTGCCGGTGCCCGAACCGGGCAGCCTGGTCAACCTCGGTTCGCCGGGGCCGAAGATGGGCACGGTATCCTGCAGCAACATCGGCAGTTGCGACTACGTGTTCAGCTACCCGATGCTGAACGACTTGCAGCGCGAACAGACGGTGTTTACCGGCATTGCCGCGCATCGCGGCTTCGGCGCGAGCATCGTGGTCGACGGCCAGGCGGCGAACGGCCAGGGCCTGCTCGTGAACGGCGACTACTTCATGGTGCTGCAGTTGCAGCCCGCGCTGGGCCGGCTGATCGGCCGGCACGACGAGCCTCAGGTCGGTGAAGGCCACGTCGCCGTGCTGAGCCACGATTACTGGCAGAACGACTTCGGCGGCGACCCGCAGGTGGTCGGTCGCAGCCTCGTGGTCAACGGCCAGACGCTGACCGTCATCGGTGTCGCGCCGGAGGACTTCACCGGCACCACCTACGGGCAACGGCCACAAGTGTTCGTGCCTCTGACGCTGCGCTGGCTGATGGAGCCGTATTTCCCACCCGGCGCCGAAAACCGCCAATCGTACTGGGTCTACCTGTTTGCGCGTCTCAAGCCCGGAGTCTCCGTGGAGCAGGCCGAGAGCGCCATCAACGTGCCGTACCGCGCGATCCTCAACGACGTCGAGGCACCGCTCAACAGTCGCATGTCGGAGCAACGCCTTGAGGAATTCAAGGCCAGGACGCTGTTGCTGGAACCGGGCGCACGCGGCCAGAGCGACGCGCCGGACCAGGCGCGCCTGCCGCTGACGATGTTGCTTGGCCTCACCATGCTGGTTCTGCTGATCGCCTGCGTTAACATTGCCAACCTGTTGCTGGCGCGCGGTGCGGCGCGCGCCGGCGAGATGGCGATCCGTGCTTCGATCGGAGCAAGCCGCACGCAGATGGTCGCGCAGCTGCTGACCGAGGCCGGGCTGCTCGGCGGCCTTGGCTGCATCGCCAGCCTGCCAGTGGCGGCGGCGACGCTCGGCCTGATCAGCAGCATCATGCCCGCCCAGGTGGCGGCCAATGCGGATCTCGCGCTCGGGCCACCCGCGATCCTGTTCGCGGTGGGGGTGTCGCTGTTCACCGTGCTGCTGTTCGGCCTGTTCCCGGCATTGCAGGCCACGCGGGTCAGGCCCGGTGCGGTGCTGAAAGGCCAGGCCGGGCAGTCTGGCGGTGGCGGCACGCATCGCTTCCGCGGTGCACTGGTGACTGCACAGATCGCCTTCTCGATGGTGCTGCTGGTGCTCGCGGGGCTGTTTTCGCAGAGCCTGGCCAATCTCGGTCGCGCCGAGCTGGGCATGCGCATCGAGTCGGTCGTGACCTTCGGATTGACGCCTGTGCTGAACGGCTACACGGCCGAGCAGTCGGCGCAACTGTTCGAGCGCGTCGAGGAAGAGCTTGCGGCGCTGCCCGGCGTGGCCAGCGTTGCCTCTTCGATGGTGCCGGTGTTGTCCGGCAACAGCTGGGGTGGCAACGTCGCGGTGGAAGGCTTCGAGTTCACCCCGGACACCGACCGCCAGGCACGATTCAACGAGGTCGGCCCGGGATTCTTCCGCACCCTGCAGATCCCGCTGCTGGCAGGCCGCGACATCAACGAGACCGACAGGCTGGCCGGCCCGCGGGTGGCGGTGGTCAACGAGAGCTTTGCGCGCAAGTTCAACCTCGGCGGGCAGGCCGTCGGCAAACGCATGGCGACCGGGACGCCGGAGGAACTGGACATCGAGATCGTCGGGCTGGTCCGCGACGCCAAGTACAACAACGTCAAGATCGAGGTGCCGCCCCAGTATTTCCTGGCGCAGCGCCAGAACGCCGGGCTCGGCTTCATGAGCTTCTACGTGCGCACGCAGCTCGACAGCGACGAGATTCTCGGCGCGATTCCGCGGGTGATCGCCACACTGGACCCGAACCTGCCGGTCGGTAACCTGGCGACCCTGCCGGAGGTGGTGCGCGACAGCGTGTTTCTCGATCGCATGATCGGCACTCTGTCGACCGGCTTCGCAATGCTGGCCACCTTGCTCGCCGCCACCGGTCTGTATGGCGTGCTCTCCTACTCGGTGGCGCAGCGTACCCGCGAGATCGGCCTGCGGCAGGCGCTCGGCGCCACGCCGACCGCACTGCGCGGCATGGTGCTCAGGCAGGTCGGGCTGATGGCGATCATCGGCGGCGTGATCGGCCTGGCACTCGCGGTACTGGTCGGTCGCGCGGCCGAAGCGATTCTTTTCGGCCTGGGCGGCTACGACCCAGTGGTACTGGGTTCCGCCGTGGTGGTGCTCGGCGCAGTGGTGCTCGGCGCCGGGTATCTGCCGGCGCGGCGCGCCTCGCGCATCCCGCCAATGGAGGCGCTGCGTTATGAATGACCTGAACTTCGCACTGCGCGGCCTGGCGCGCACGCCGCGACTGGCCGTGGCTGCGCTGCTTTGCGTCGCCATCGGCATCGCCGCGGTGGTTGCGATCATCACGCTCGTCAATGCCGCCTTGCTGCGCAGCCTCCCGTACCCCGAGGCCGACCGGCTGGTGCGGCTGTGGACCTCGGTGGCCGAGGCCAACCCGCGCTCCGGGATCTCGATTCCGGATTTCGAGGACATCCGGCGCGAGGCGCGCGGCTTCGAGCTGTTGGCTGCGACCGCCCGCGAGCGCTTCGTGTTTCTTGGCGATGAACGCGCCGAGCGGATGCGCGGCGAGGCCGTTTCCGCCGACTACTTCGCGATCACCGGCGTGCGGCCGCAGTCGGGACGCGCGTTCGTCGCCGAGGAACTGCCACGCACTGGCCCACGAGCCATGTTGATCAGCGAGCGGGTGCGACAAAGCTGGTTTGGCGGCGCGCCGGACGTGGTGGGCCGGACGCTGCGCGTCGATCCGGGCCGGCCGGGCGTGGAGGAACTCAGCTACACAGTGATCGGCGTGATGCCACCCGGATTTGCCGGCACGGTCGAGGACGACGTGGTGGACTTCTGGATTCCCCTGTCGCAGTTCGGCAGCGACCAGATCCGGCAACGGCGCGACGCGCGCGTGCTCTGGGTACTGGGCCGGCTGCGCCCGGGGGTGGCGCTGGCCGACGCGCAGCAGGAACTCGCCGCGCTGACGCGCGGCCTGGCCGAACAGCATCCCGATGCCAACACCGGCGCCAGCGGCTGGCTGGAGCCGGCCGGCGAGAACTGGCGCGAGGGGCTGCGCAGTGGACTGTACACGCTACAGGGGGCGGCGCTGCTGCTGCTGTTGATCGCCTGCATCAATGTGGCCAACCTGTTGCTGGCCAGACTCGCCGAACGGAGCCGTGAGCTGGCGGTGCGACAGTCGTTGGGAGCGCCTCGCGGCCGGATCATGCGCCAGCTCCTGACCGAAAGCGTCGTGCTGGCGGCGGCCGGCGGAATGCTCGGCCTGCTGCTCTCGTGGTGGATCGTCCGCCTGTTCAGCCTGCAGGCGGCGGCGCACGCGCCGGCCTGGCTGGATATCTCGATGGATCTGCCGGTGGCCGTCGCGGCGCTCGCACTGATGCTGTCGACCGGCATCGCCTTCGGGGCCTTGCCGGCGCTGCGCGGTTCGCATGTCGACCTGTCGCAGTCCTTGCGCGACGGCGGGCGGGGGGCCATTTCAGGGCGCGGCGGAACTGCTACGGGCGCCGCGCTAGTGGTCGTGCAGATTGCGCTGACCGCCATGCTGCTGGTCGGCGCCGGGTTGCTGGTGCGCAGCCACCAGGCGCTGGCCAACGCCGAGCTTGGCTATCGCACGGACAACATCCTGCGGCTCGCGGTCAGCGTCAATACCAGCGATTACGGTGACCCGGACGCTTTGCGCCGCTTCTACGGCGAGCTGCTGGGGCAACTCGAGTCGACCCCGGGCGTGGCCGGGGCCGGCCTGATCTATCCGACCGTGCCACCGTGGAGCGGCTTCCGGCCGCAGGTGGAGTACCGCCAGGCCGCGGATGGCGAGGCCAGGTCATTGCAGGTCCACGGCCACGCGATCGAGCCTGGCTACTTCACGACCATGAACATGGCCCTGCTGCGCGGGCGCATGTTCTCCGCGGCCGACGGGCCGGAGGCGCCGCCGGTGGCCATCGTCAGCCAGTCATTTGCCGAGCTGATCGCGGCAGGGGGCAATGCGCTGGACCGGACATTCCGGCTGGCGGATACCGAGTTCAGGATCATCGGCATCGCCGCGGATGTGCAGTTTGACAGCCCTGTCTCGCCGACCGCGTCTCAGTGGCGCACCGAGCGCAGCCCGGACCACGACGTCTACGTCTCGCTGCACCAGCGGCCGCAGAACCTGGTGTCCATCGCGGTGCACACCGAAGTGCCGCCCGCGACGCTGATTGACACGCTCACGCAGCGGATCAATGCCCTGGCACCGCGCTCGCCGGTGCACTGGGTGACCACCATGGAAGAGTCGCTCGCCGAGCGCTATGGCGAGACGCGTTTCTACATGACGCTGCTGGCGGGATTCGCGGTCGCGGCGCTGCTGCTGGCTGCGACCGGGCTGTATGCGCTTCTCGCGCAGCGGGTGGCGCGGCGCACCGCGGAGATCGGCTTGCGCATGGCGCTCGGTGCGCGGCCGCGTGATGTGCTGGTGCAGGTCGCTCGCCGCGGCCTGGCATTGGCCGTGCTCGGCCTGGGGCTCGGGGCCGCGTTGGCCCTTGCCTCGGGCGGACTGATCGGAGGGCTGCTACACGGCGTGTCGCCCCGCGACGCGACGGTGTTCGGCGGCGTGACAGTGTTCCTGGCCGCGGTTGCACTGTTGGCGGTATGGGGGCCGGCGCGGCGCGCGGCGCGGATCGACCCGATGCGGGCGCTGCGGGAGGAGTGAGATGAAAGCACTCGGGCAGGAACTGCGTTTCGCTGCCAGGACGTTGATCAACAATCCCGGCTTCACGCTGGTGATCATCGCCACATTGGCCCTTGGCATCGGCGCGAACACCGCGCTCTTCAGCGTGTTCCACGCCGTTGCCCTCAAGCCTTTGCCGTACCAGGAGCCGGAGCGGCTGGTAGCCCTCTGGGAAAGCGTCCCGGCGCAACAGGTGACGCACAACGTCGTCAGCAGCGGAAATTACCTTGACTGGCGCGACCGCAACGAGATTTTCGAGGCCATGGGCGCTTACTCCGGCACGTATCCTGTCGCGCTGTCGGGCGCAGACCGCCCGGAACAGATCGCGGCAGTCACCGCGACACCTTCGATGTTTCATGTGCTCGGCGTCCAGCCGGCGCTCGGCGCGTCGATCCCGCCGGGAAACGCGGAGGAGTTCGGCGACGACTGGACGCTGATCAGCCACGAATTATGGCGATCGTCGTTCGGCGCAGATCCGGCGGTGATTGGCAGGTCGGTTCGCGTTGATGACAGACTGGTCACGATCGCCGGCGTGATGCCGGCCGGGTTTCAATTTCCGGGCCGGGACGTTCAGATCTGGCTCCCGCGCCTGTTCGATGAACGCGACCGGGCGTCTCGCAAAGGCCGGCAGTGGAAGGTCATCGCGCGGCTCGCACCAGGCCTTAGCCTGGTCCAGGCCCGCGAACACATGCTGATGCTGGCGGACGTCATCCGCGACGAGCACCCTGCAGAAATGGACGGTTGGAGCGTGCAGGTAAATCCCCTGCATGGCGATTTCGTCGACGGCTATACAACCATGATCACCGCAGGCGGCGGCAACGCCGCCATGCTCAGGCTCGTGATGGTCGTCGTCGGCGTGATTCTGCTGATTGCCTGTGCCAACGTCGCTGGCCTGATGCTGTCCCGTACCGCGGGGAGGCGCCACGAACTGGCGACCCGGCAAGCGCTCGGAGCGAGCAAGCGGCGGTTGATGGCCGGCGTATTCACAGAATGCCTGCTCTATGCCATGGCCGGAACGACGGCGGGTGTCCTGCTCGCCCATTGGGGGCTCAATGCGCTGATCGCGCTTGGGCCGGCGGACGTGCCACGTCTCCACGAAGCGTCGATCAGCGGTGAGGTGCTGGCCTTTGGCGCGTTTGTGACGATCGTCACGGTCGTGCTGGTGGGACTGTTGCCGGCCTTGACGGCATCCGGGCAGAACCCGGCTGCTGCTCTGGCGAGTGGTTCGAGGGTGGGCGGTGGGCGCAGCTTGCACTGGCAGCGCGTGCTGGTCGTAACCGAGGTCGCGCTCGCCTGCGTGCTGACCGCCGGAGCAGGCCTGTTGACGCACAGCCTCGTGCGCCTACTTCAAGTTGACACCGGATTTGAGCCTGCGGGCGTGCAATTGATCGGTGTGCCGCTTCCGCAGCAACGGTATCCGGACTCCGATCGGCAAACACGCTTCCATGAACTGGTGATCGAGGAACTCGGCGCGCTACCCGGCACCGCGGCAGTCGCGGGAACCGCAGAGCCTCCGGTTGTCGGTCACCAGATGACTTTCGGCTTCGTCGTCGAGGGCCGGCGACTCGATGGGCCAAACGAGTTCGAGGAGTCGCAACCGGTGCGCGCGGTCACGAGGGATTATTTTCGGGTGCTCCGCGTCCCCCAGATCAGCGGGCGGGGCTTTGCCGCAGAAGACCGGGCCGGATCGCCTGCGGTCGCGGTGGTCAATCAGAGCTTCGCTCAAAGGCACTGGCCCAGTGAGAGCGCACTGGGCAAGCGCATCAGCCTGGACGGCCACGCCGGGCCGTGGATTGAAGTCGTGGGTGTCGTGGGCGATATGCGGCACAACGCCCTCGATCGGCCCGAGCCTCCCGTGATCTACCTGCCCTACGCGCAGAAGCCCTGGTGGTGGATGTCATGGATGACGTACGTGATTCGTGCGAAGCCCGGTATCGCGATTCCTGCAGAATCGATTCGCGACGCCATCTGGCGGGTGGACCCGCAGATCGCCGTTGGCGCTGCGCAAAGTCTCGAGTCGCTCCATGCTGGGTCCAGCGCCCGGCGCAGGTTCACCACTGCGCTGCTTGGAGCCTTCGGAGCGCTGGCGCTCGCCTTGAGCCTGATCGGAATTTACGGCGTGCTCGCCCACGGCGTCGTGCGTCGCCACGGCGAGTTTGGGCTGCGAATGGCAGTCGGTGCAAATCGCACTGCGATCTTCAGACTCGTGATGTCCAATGGAATGAAACTGGTCGTCGCGGGGCTGGCCGTTGGCTTCGTACTGGCGCTGGGCTTCGCCCAGGCCATCTCGAGCCAGCTCTTCGGCGTCGCGACGCTCGACCCCCTGACCTTCACTCTGATGCCGGTGGCGATGGTCAGCCTGGCGCTTCTGGCCTGTCTGTTGCCGGCCGCGCGAGCAGCGCGGATCGACCCGATGCAGGCGCTGCGTGATGAGTGAGGAACTCGTCTGATGCTGAAGTGCACCCCGCAACTTGTCCCGGGCCTGGTGCTGATCGCCTGCAGCACCGCACATGGCCAGAACCAGGTGCCGTTTGACTCCGAGGCCTGGTCCATACTCAGCCGTGGGCACGAGCTCACCGAATACCATGGGCAGCCGGCGCTTTACCTGATGGACGGCTACGCTGTATTGAGTGCGGAGGAGATCAGGAACGGCGTCATCGAGTTCGAAATCGCCTTTTCCGGCGAGCGTGGCTTCGTCGGTGCATTCTGGAGAATGCGGGAGGGCTCGAATTACGAGCATTTCTACATGCGCCCGCACCAGTCCGGCAATCCGGACGCCAGCCAGTACACGCCCGTATTCAATGGCGTGACGGGATGGCAGCTCTATCACGGCACCGGCTACTCGGCACCCGTCGAGTACACGTATCAGGACTGGATGCCGGTGCGGATCGAGTTCTGGGAAGACCAGGCACGGGTGTTCCTGGGGAACCTGGACCGCCCGGTGCTCGAAATTCCTGAACTCAAGCATGCACCCACTGCCGGCAAAGTGGGCCTGATGGTCGCCGGCAGATTCGCGCCTGCCTGGTTCGCCAACTTCTCCTGGCACAGCTTTGATGCGCCGCCGTTCGAGCGCATTCCCGTTGCGGCCACCGTTGCGGACGGTGCCATCATGAGCTGGGAGGTTTCATCGGCGTTCGACTCGGCGGCGCTGGCCAGGCTGGTCGACATCGACCCGCATCAGTACGCGGGTCTGAGCTGGCGGACGCTCGAGAGCGAGCCGAACGGCGTCGCCAACCTGGCACGGCTGCACGGCGTCCGGGCCGGGGCTGACACCGTGTTCGCACGCACTACGCTGCGATCCGAGGGGCAGGCTACGAAGAGTGTTCGATTCGGATACAGCGACCGGGTCAGGGTCTATTTCAATGGGCGCCTGCTCTACGCAGGGGACCGCACGGCATTCAGCCGCGACTATCGCTACCTGGGGACGATCGGTCCGTATTACAGGCTTTATCTGCCACTGGAATCCGGCGACAACGAGTTGCTGTTCGCCGTCACGGAAGGCTTCGGGGGCTGGGGCATCATGGCCAGCGTCGAGGAGGACTGACCTTTGGCGGGGTCAACCATGACCGGACACGTCCTGCTCGCTGCCCTGGCGTCACTCGCCTTGGCCGATGGGCTTCAGGCGCTGAACCTCGACATGCCCGCCGGCCTCGACGATGGCCTCGAGGTTGACTCACCCCGTTCAGCAGGCCTCAAGGCGGCGCCACTCGATGCGCTCGACCAGGCGATCGTCGACGAATCCTTTCCCGACACCACCAGCGTGCTGGTGCTCAAGGACGGCAAGCTGGTGTTCGAGCGGTATTTCGGGGTTGGGGGCATCGAAGTGCTGAATGACACCCGTTCGGCCATGAAATCGGTGACGGCAATTGCGGTAGGAGTGGCGCTGGCTGATGGCGCGCTTTACTCCGTCGATGAGGCGGCCTTTGACAGGCTCGAGGACCTCGCGCCCTTCGCCCACGACGGTCCCCTGAAGCGCCAGATCACGCTCGCGGACCTGCTGACGATGTCCTCGTCGCTGGACTGCAACGATTGGGACGAGCGAAGCCCTGGCAACGAGGAGAACATGTATCCCCTCCGGCACTGGTCCCGCTGGGCGGTCGACATTCCGGTAACGACGGATTACCAGCGAGGTGAAACTGGACGCGCGCGCTTTTCCTACTGCACTGCGGGCACGTTCCTTCTCGGTCAGATCCTCGAGCGTGCAGTCGGCGAACCGGTGGACGAATACATCAACGGGCGACTGTTCGATCCACTCGGCATATCGTTGCGCGAGTGGCCGCACTCACCCAGCGGCGAAGTCATGACGGGTGGCGGGCTTCGTCTGCGCAGCCGTGATCTGCTCAAGCTCGGGAAGCTGGTGCAGTCCGGCGGTCGCTGGGGTGAGCGCCAGATAGTCGCGACGGACTGGATATCCGAGATGCTCACGGTCAGGCACCGTGTGGATGGGGAGCAGCAATACGGATATCAGTACTGGCAGCGGCAGTACCAGTCGCCGTGCGGCAGGCTCGATGGCTGGTCCATGTCGGGCAATGGCGGCAATGTGATTGTGCACTTTCCGAGTCAGGCGATGGTGGCGGTGGTCACCAGGCAGCACTATAACCGGCGAGGCATGCACGAGCAGACGGTTCGCCTGCTCGAGGAGCATGTCCTGGCCGCTTTGAATTGCGTCGCCCCCGTGGCGGCAAGCGGAGACGCATTGCAGGCGGTGCGCGATTACCGCGCGACGCACGCGAACAAGATTCTCGGTGAGTTGCGCGATTTCCTCACGCTGCCCAACGTGGCCAGCAATCGTGACGACATCGAGCGCAACGCAGACCACCTCGTGGCACTTCTAGAACAGAGGGGCATCGCCGCGCGCACCCTGCGGGTGCCGGACGCTCCGCCGGCCGTTTACGGCGCCTACGACGTCCCAGGCGCGGCGCGCACGGTGGTCTTCTACGCTCATTACGACGGCCAACCCGCACCGATTGAGCAGGGCTGGGTCAGCGACCCCTGGATGCCGGTGCTGCGCGCCGGTGCGCTGGCCGACGGCGCCCATGAACTCGATTGGGCTGCGCTGGACGGCGACATCGATGAGGACTGGCGCATCTACGCGCGTTCGGCCAGCGACGACAAGTCGCCGATCATCGCGCTGCTCGCCGCGTTCGACGCACTCCTGGCAGCCGGTATCGAGCCGTCCGTGAACCTGCGCTTCTTCTTCGAAGGTGAGGAGGAAGCCGGCTCGCCGCACCTCGCCGATATTCTGCGCGAGCACCGCGATCTGCTGGCTGCGGATCTATGGCTGTTCTGCGACGGCCCGGTGCACCAGGACGGGCGCGGCCAGGTGGTGTTCGGCGTACGCGGCGCGATCGGGCTCGAGATGACCCTGTACGGCCCGTTGCGCGCGCTGCATTCGGGCCACTATGGCAACTGGGCGCCGAACCCGGCTGCGCGCCTGGCAGAGCTCATCGCGTCGATGCGGGACGGCGAGGGCCAAATCCTGGTCGACGGTTTCTACGACCGGGTCCGTCCGCTCGGAGATGCCGGGCAAGCCGCGCTCGCAGCGGTGCCCGATGCCGATGCGGCGCTGCGCCGGGACCTCGCGATCGGGCGCGCCGAGGCGAACAATGCGCGACTGGTCGAACGGATCATGCTGCCGGCGATCAATGTGCGCGGCATTCGCGCCGGCGGCGTGCAGGACGAGGCGGCCAACGCGATCCCGACCGAGGCGCACGCGTCGCTGGACATCCGCCTGGTGCCGGATCTCGGTCCGGACGAGGTGAAAACCCTCCTCGAAGCTCACGTACGCCGGCAGGGCTATACGATCGTCCGCGACACGCCGGAGGCGGATATGCGCAGGCGCCATCCGAAGCTCGTCCGCATCAACTGGAGCAGCGGCTATCCCGGCCTGCGCACGCCGCTTGACCTGCCGGTATCCCGCGCCGTGGTCGCGGCAGTCGAAGCGGCGCGCGGCGAGGCCGTGGTGCGCATACCCAACCTCGGGGGCAGCCTGCCGATCTACCTGTTCGACGAAATCCTCGCTACGCCGCTGATCATCGTGCCGATGGTGAACCACGACAACAACCAGCACGCCGCGAACGAGAACCTGCGCATCGGCAACCTCTGGACCGGCATCGACATGTACGCGTTTGTCATGATGCGGCTGGACTGGTGAAGCACGTCATGCCTGCAACGACGGACACCTATCGCCGCCTGTACTCATCCGCGCGCCGCCTGGTCGGCGATCGCGCTGAAGCGGAGGATCTGTTGCAGGACGCCTTGCTGGCTGCGCTGAAGGCCGGCCGGATGCCCTTGAGCGATCCGGCGGACCAGCGATGGGTGGCCGGCGTGTTGCGAAACCAGGCTGCCATGCGTGCACGGACAGGCGCCCGGCGCACCGTGCGGGAGCGCGCCTTCGGCGCATCGATCGAGGGCGAGCATGTGGCAGCGGACCAGGCGATGGCGTTCGATGCCTTGCTTGCGCCGATGCCGCCCGCCGCGCGCGCGGTCGCGGTCCTGATCCTGCACGGGCTGAACGCCGACGAGATCTGCTGGATCCATCGGCTCTCGGACACCGCCTTCCGCCAGCGGCTGACCTCGATACGCAAGTCGCTGAAATCGCTGCCGGAGGCGCTCCGCGGCGAGGCGCTGGCCACGGCCCTTCACCGGCCGGGCATCGCCGGGCTCGAGCTCGGGCTGATCCGCCGCGCGCTGCGGGTAACCCTCGAGCGCATGCCCGGAGTCGGGAGCCATGATCCCGACGGTCACCTGATCCTGATCTCGCCCGGCGCTCACAGATACCGCTGCGGCGGCAACTGAGGGGCGAGGAGGAACATGACATGATTAACCAGACAGATACCGAAATCGCCGCGGTGTTCAAGGTCAGCAAGCTGGACCGGACGCTGGCGTTCTACAGCGACGTGCTGGGGCTCGAGATCGGGCGTCACGACGACGGACACGGCGGCGCCTACGGCATGGGCCGGGTCGGCAGTGCGTGGTTCATTTTTTTCGAGGAGGCGGGCGTTGCGCCGGGTGGTTCACCGATTCTCGTCTTCAGCGTGAAAGAGGGCATTGAGAAGACGGTCGAGGCACTGGCGCTCAAGGGCGTCGAGATCGTGGTGCCGGTCAGCGAGGCACCGGGTGGCTTGAGCGCGGACTTCCTCGACCCGGACCGCCACGTGTTGAGCCTGTACCAGCCGGGGCCATCATGAGCACGAAAGTATTGGTCTGTGCCCTGTTGTCGGCGTGCGTCGCGTTCGCGATGGCGGCGGACGGGTCCTGGCGCACGCCGAATGTGCTCTCTGGCGAGGGCCGCACGCCGCTCAGCGGCCAGGTCGAGGCGCTCGAATGGCTTGCCGGCGACTGGATCGGCGAGGGCCTCGGAGGGGCGGCGGAGTTCATGATGGCGAAGCCGTCGGCCGGCACCATGGCCGGCATCTTCAAGCATGCGCGCGACGGTGGCGTGACGTTCTACGAATTCATTGTCATCGGCGAGTTCGACGGCCGTACGGCGGTGCGCTTCAAGCACTTCCATCCGGACTTGCGCGGCTGGGAGGCGCAGGACGCGTGGATGGAGTTCCCGTTGCTGGAAGTCACGCCGGGCCGCGCGGCCTACTTCGACGGCCTGACCTGGCGGCTGAACGACGATGGCAGCCTGGAAGGTTTTGTGATCGCGCGCACGGGAGTCGGGCCGGAGCGGGAACTCGGTTTCCGTTACCGGGCCGCGCGGAAGGCTGAATCGGCTGGCGCCGCGAAAGCCGGATGTCGGCCGCTGTTCAGCGTGCATTTCGGGACACTCGGCATGGTGCTTTGCCGCGCGCGATCGGCGGCTGACGTCGGGGGCTTGGAAGGGAAAGAGGCCGAGGCATGCAAAGACTTCGCCTGATCATTGCCTTCGTGCTGCTGCTTTACGCCGTCAGTGCCGGCGCCGATCCATTCCGGCACGTCTGGCAGCAGATCGCACCCGGCGTGCACGTGGGGATCCGCGCCGACAGCCCGCGCATCCCGGTGATGGGGAATACCACCTTTGTGGTCAGCGAGTCGGGCGTCGTGGTGTTCGATGGCGGCGGCGTGCCGCTGATGGCCGAGCGTGCGATCGAACGCATACGCGCAGTGACGGACCAGCCGGTCACGCACGTCATCGTCAGTCACTGGCACCAGGACCACAACTGGGGCATCAAGGCTTACGCCGACGCGTTCCCGAATGTGCAGGTCATCGCACATCGGTACACCAGGGACGCGCTGGTTGCCAGGAATCCGGGCGATGTCGACCAGGTTCGCAATGCGGTCGACAGGCTGCTGCCGAGCATCACGGAACAATTGCAACGCGACCAGCGTCCAGATGGCAGTCCCATGCCGGCCGGGCACCGTGCATGGCTGCAGCGCTTTATCGCGGACTCGCCGCTCATCGACGCCGAGTACAAGCGCCTGGTGCCGGCAGATATCAATCTCGGCTTCGAGCAGCGCATGGTGATCCACTCGGGCAGCGTGGTGATCGAGCTTTTGCACCTCGGCAGGGGCAACACGGCCGGCGACGTGCTGATGTGGCTGCCGGCGCAGCGCATCGTCGCCGCCGGCGACCTGGTCGTGCGGCCGACTCCCTACGGGTTCGGCAGCCATCCCGCGGAATGGGCGGAGACCCTTCGCCGGGTGAAGACCCTGGATTACCGGATATTGATTCCCGGGCACGGCGAGCTGCAGCGGGACGCCGACTACCTGGACCTGCTGATCGAGACGCTGGAGTCTGTCGCCGCGCAGGCGGCGGCCATGGTCGAGGAAGGGATCGATGAGGAAGAGGCGGTGGATCGACTGGACCTCGGTGAGCTGGAGCCGCGCTTTACCGGCGGCGACGAGTTCCTCGCAGGCCGGTTCTCCGTCTGGTTCAGACAGCCGATCGCCCGTGCCGCGCATCGCATTGCTCGCGGCGAGCCGCCGGAGACCGCGCCGTAACAGGCGATTCGAATCCGGGGTGTGCATCCTGGCGGTGCCGGCCCCGAGGGAGGACACATGGAAGACTTCAGGTTCGCGGTCCGCGCATTGGCGCACCGGCCGATGTACACCCTGATCATCGTGCTCGTGCTGGCCCTGGCGATCGGCGCCAACACCACGGTATTCAGCGTGTTCAACGGCTTTTTCCTGCGGCCGCTGCCTTATCCCGACGACGGCCGGCTGGTGGTGGTCTACAACACCTATCCCAAATCCGGTCTCGAGTTCGCCGGTACCTCGATCCCGGACTACCTCGACCGGCGCGAGCAGGCGCCCTCTGTGGAGGAGCTGGCGATCTTCACCGGCACCCAGCGCACGCTCGGCCTGGACGGCGAGCCTGAGCGGATCTTCGTGCCGCGCGTCTCGCCCTCGCTGTTCGCTACGCTGGGCGTGCCACCGATGCTGGGCCGCGTCTTCAGCGACGACGAAGCGACGCCCGGCAGGGATCGCGTGGCGGTCATCAGCCATGCGCTGTGGAGCACACGTTTTGGTGGCCGGCCCGACATCGTCGGTCGCGACATCCGGCTCGACGGCGAGCCATTCACGGTCATCGGCGTGATGCCAGAACGCTTCAGCTTCCCGAACAGCGCACAGGCCTGGGTGCCGTTTGCCTTCACGCCGGAGCAGATGACCGACAACGAGCGAGGCAACGAGTTCTCCGGCAGCATTGGTCGGCTGCGGCCGGGTGCCACGCTCGAGGGCCTCAACAGCGAGCTCGACCTGATCGTGGAGCGCAATGTCGAACGGCTGGGCAACGCCGCGGCATTCATCGAGGTCACCGGCTTCACCGGCCGGGCCCGGTTCATGCGCGAACTCGCGGTCGGCAATCTCAAGCCCATGCTGCTGCTGCTGCAGGCGACGGTGCTGGCCGTGCTGCTGATTGCCTGCGCGAACATCGCCAATCTGCAGCTTGCACGCATCGCTGCGCGGCGCAAGGAGCTGTCGGTGCGCGCGGTGCTCGGCGCGCGTCGCGGCCGCCTGGCGGGCCTGGTACTGACCGAGAGCCTGGTGCTGTCGGGCCTGGGCGCGGTGGCCGGCATCGCCCTGGCAATTGGCGGGCTGGAGCTGGTGCGCAGTCTGGGGCTGGACCGTGCTCAACAGGGCTTCGAGTTCGCGTTGGATGCGCGGGTGCTCGGCTTTACTGCCGGAGCGGCGCTGTTCGCTGCGCTGATTTCGGCATTGCTGCCAATTACGGTGCTTTGGCGCGAAAAGCTCGCCGAGGCGATTCACGAAGCGGGACGGCTGGGCGGCGGCGGGCGTGCTGCGCAGGGGCTGCGCAGTACCCTGGTGGTGGTGCAGATCGCGATGAGCGTGGCCCTGCTGATCGGCGCCGGGCTGCTCACCAGGAGCTTTTACCAGCTGCAGCAGTTGGGACCCGGTTTCGAAGTCGACGGCATCCTGACTGCGCGCGTCGGCCTGCCGCAGAACCGCTACGGCGACGCCCAAGCGCGCGGGCAATATTATGAACGGGCGCTCGAAGAGCTGCGCGCATTGCCGGGCGTGACACAAGTCGGCCTGACCAGCATCCTGCCGTTCTCGGGCAGCAACTCGCAGGGCTCGATCGCGATCGACGGCTACACACCGCCGGACGGCGTCGCGCCGCCACATGCGCAGGTGCGCAGCATCAACGAGGATTACCTGCCGGCATTGGACATCCCCGTGGTGCAGGGTCGCAACTTCGAAACGCGCGAGCCAGATCGAGTGGTCATCATCGACCAGAACATGGCGCGGCGCTACTGGCCGGAAGGGAACGCGCTGGGCCAGCGCCTGCGCCGTACGTTTGAGCCGGACGACCGCTGGTACACCGTGATCGGGATCGTAGCTCCGATCAAGCAGGGCAACCTGGCCGAGGATCCGACCAAGGAAACGATCTACTGGCACTACCAGCAGCGCCCGGACGTGGTGGGCGTGTTTGCGTTGCGCACCGCGCTGCCTCCCGAACTACTCGCCCGAGCAGCCAATGACGCAGTGCTGCGCGTCGACCCGGAGCTGCCGCTGTTCGACCTCAAGGCGCTGGACACGCGCGTCATGGAGTCGCTCGGCCCGCAGCGTGCGCCGATGGTGCTGACGCTGGTGTTCGCGGCAGTGGCCTTCACGCTGGCGGTCGTCGGCATCTACGGCGTGCTGACCTGGGCGGTCACGCAGCGCTTCGGGGAGATCGGCGTGCGCATGGCGCTGGGCGCACGCGGCACCGATATCGTGCGACTGATCCTGGGCCAGGGCGGCCGGTTGACCGCCATTGGCCTGGTGGCCGGCATCGGCGCGGCGGTCGTGCTGGGTCGTTACATGGCTTCGCAGATCCATGAGGTCAGCCCGCTCGATCCGCTGGTGTTCGGCATCGTGATCGTGGGGCTCGGCGGAGCGGCGCTGCTGGCGAGCTGGCTTCCGGCACGCCGCGCCGGGCGCATCGACCCGATGACGGCCTTGCGGGAGGAGTGAGTTCCGATGGGAGACGTCCGTTATGCCTTGCGTTCACTGGGCAGAAGCCCGGGCTTCACGACGGTTGCGGTGCTGACCCTCGCACTGGGAATCGGCGCGAACGTCGCGCTGTTCAGTGTCATCAGGGCGGTCATGCTCGAGCCCCTGCCATACCGGGACCCCGCCGGCGTTGCGATGATCTGGAGCCAGTGGAGCGCGTATCCCAAGACCTGGGTATCCATGCCCGAGTATCACCAGTATCGCGAGCACTTGCAGAGTTTCGACGACCTGGCACTGTTCCAGTCCTTCGAGCTGAACATCACCGAAGGCGAGGCCGAGCGAGTCAAGGCGTCAACGATCACCACCAATCTGCTGCGCGTGCTCGGGATCACACCGGTGGCCGGCCGCGACTTCAATGACGAGGACGGCATCGAGGGGCGAGACGATGTGGTGATCATCAGCCATGGACTGTGGCAGGCGCGCTACGCGGGTGATCCCGGCATCGTCGGCAATGCGATCTCGATCAGCGGCAGGCCCAGACTGGTGGTGGGCGTGCTGCCGAGGGGATTCAGGCTTCCGCTGGACTTCGCCGGGGGCGAACCGTCACAGGTCTTCCTGCCGCTGGTCGTGGAGCCGAATACCGGCGCCATACCTCATGCGGGCGGCAGCCATTCGTACTTTGCAGTCGGCCGGCTGCTGCCGGGCGTCAGCGAGGCGGCGGCCAATGCAGAACTCGAAGCTCATGTGCGCCGGCTCACCGATCAGGGCGTCTATGGACCCGACATGGGTTTTCGTGCATTCGTCGTGACGGCATCGAACGAGGTCGCCGGCCCGTTGCGTCCGGCTCTGATGGTGCTGCTCGGGGCGGTGATACTGGTGCTGCTGATCGCCTGCGCGAACGTCGCCGGCCTCGCGCTGGCGCGAGGCGAGGATCGGCGGCACGAGTTTGGGGTCCGCGCCGCTCTGGGTGCGGGCCGCACACGGCTGGCGCGACAGCTGCTGATCGAGAGCCTGATGCTCGGCGGCGCCGGCGCGCTGATCGGCGTGTGGATTGCCTGGCTGTGCGTGCAACTCATCACGACGACTGCACCTGAGCGGCTGGCGCGCCTGGCCGACGCCTCGGTCGATGCCCCCGTGATGGGCTTTGCCATCTTCCTGGCAATGCTTGCCTCGATACTGGCCGGGCTGATGCCGGCGGTCTATGCGGCGCGCGTGAATCCGCATGGCAACCTCAGGGAGGGGGGTTATGGCCACACGGCGGGGCGTTCCCGGCATGCCGCGCGCCGCGGCATCGTCGCCGCGCAGGTGGCGCTTGCGGTCGTGCTGGTGACCGGGGCGGGGCTCAGCCTTCGAAGCTTCTGGAACATCGTGGCGCTGGACCCAGGATTCGATGCGAACAACGTGCTCACCATGCGGCTGGCGCCAAATGCGGTTTTCTACCCTGACGATGCAGCGGTGAGCGGGTACTACGGGGAACTGTTGCGCCGTGTACGCGGGTTGAGCGGAGTCGAACAAGCGGGCCTGGTTCGGCTGTTGCCGATCGATACCGAGATGGGCGACACCTGCGTGGAGGTCGAGCGGTACGCTGCACCCCACGGACATTGCCCGCCGGCGGAGTGGCAGGCCGCGAGTCCCGGTTACTTCGAGGCCATGGGCGTGCGCCTCGCCGAGGGCAGGATGTTCACGGATGGGGATGACCGGGACGCGGCTCTGGTTGCGGTCGTCAACGAGGCATTCGTCCGTCGCTACATCCCGGACGGCGACGCCCTCGGCACGCGCATTCGCTTCGCATTCAGGGAAGGGCTGCCCTGGCATACCATCGTCGGCGTGGTGGCCGACGTCAGGCACAATGCAGTGACCGCCCAAGCCAGACCCACGTTCTACAGGCCGCACGCCCAGTGGGCCGTGCCCGCCGGCTCGCCACAACGCACCATGACACTGGTGGTCCGCGCTCGGCAGGAGTTCGAGGTGCTGACCACGTCGATTCGAGAAGTCGTGCAGGCGCTCGACGCCCGCGTCCCATTGTCAAGGATCCAGACGATGGACGAGATCCTCGGCAACGCGGTGGCCCAGCCACGTTTCACGCTGCAGTTGCTCGGTGCCTTCGCAATGCTTGCGCTTGGGCTTGCGGCGATCGGCATCTACGGTGTCGTCTCATACACGGTGGCAGCGCGTCGCCGCGAGCTGGGTATCCGCATGGTGCTGGGCGCCAGTCGCGGGGCCGTTACCTGGCTCTCGCTGCGTGATGGCCTCGTGAATGCGGCGTTCGGCTCCGCGCTGGGCCTGGCCGCCGCGTACTTCAGTATGCGCGCCTTGGCTGGCCTGTTATACGAGGTCGATACGGCCGATCCTGCCACTTACCTGGGTGTGATCGGCTTGCTTGGCGCGGCGGCGCTGCTGGCGAGCTGGTTGCCGGCACGCCGCGCCGCGCGCATCGACCCGATGGTGGCCCTGCGGGAGGAGTGACATGCGCAACCTGAACGTCTGGAGCATTTTGCTGTTGATCGCGCTCGCGTCGGCCACGGTGCGTGCCGTGGAGATCAGCGAGCACTGCCGTGGCGACGAGCATCGCCAGTTCGACTTCTGGCTCGGCGCCTGGGAAGTCCATGGTGCCGACGGCCAGCTGGCCGGCCACAACGATATTCGGCGCGTCGCCGGAGGCTGCGCGCTGCAGGAGAGCTGGCGCGGGGTCAGGGGCGGCGAGGGCATGAGCATCAACAGCTACGACGCCGATACGAAGCGGTGGACCCAGCGCTGGGTCGGCGTCGGCGTCACGCTGTGGCTGGAAGGTGGGTTCGAGGAAGGGCGGATGGTGCTTACCTCGCCGGGGCAGCGCAGCACGCCGCGGGGACCGGTCATTGACCGAATCAGCTGGTCTGCCCTCGACGACGGCCGAGTGCGACAGCTCTGGGAGGTGTCCGGCGACCACGGCGCGAGCTGGCAGACGATTTTCGAAGGCTTGTATTCCAGGCTCGGGCCAGCCACCGGAGACAACACGGCACTGGTGCGTCAGGTGGCCGATACCGAGCGGGCGTTCGCCAAAACCATGGCCGATCGCGATTATGGCGGGTTTCAATCCTTCATCGCCGACGATGCGATCTTTCTGACCGGCGGAGGCGACGCGCTCCGTGGCAAGGCAACGATTGCGGCGCGCTGGAAGCGATTCTTCGACGGGCCTGCGGCCCCGTTCGCCTGGGATCCCGAACATGTCATCGTGCTTGATGACGGAACACTGGCACAGACCCACGGGCCGGTGATGGATGTAGACGGCAGGATCGTATCGCGTTTCCAGTCGGTGTGGCGCCGTGAATCCTCGGGTGAATGGCGCGTGGTGTTTGATAACGGCTACCCGGTGTGTCCCGTTCCTGGGCCATGACGGCGCCACAACAAATGAACAAGGGAGCGGCGATGGGAACAATCTGGTTTGACCTGAAGCTGGCGCTCCGCACACTGGCGCGCAGCCACGGCTTCGTCGCAGTGGCGGTGACGGTGATGGCGCTCGGCGTGGGGGCGACGACCTTCGCCTTCATCGCCATCAACGGGATCGTCTTGAGCCCACTGCCGTACCCGGAAGCCGACGAGCTGGTGCACATTGAACTGGTTTCTCCGGACCAGCCCCGGGGTTTCGAGATCGGCATGCACGACCTGCGCGACCTGGCCGGCCGGCAGCAGTCCTTTCACAGCCTGTTCGCGTATTACAGCGGCACGCTGAATGTGAGCGACCATGAGCTGCCGATCCGCCATGACGGCGCGTTCGTGACGGCGAATGCCCTGCAACAGATCGGCGTGCCGCCACTTCTCGGCCGGCAATTCATGGACGGCGAGGATCGCCCGGGCACGCCGCTTGTGGTGGTCATCGGCCGGGAGCTGTGGCGACAGCGCTACAACGAGGACCCGGACATCATTGGCCGGGTGATCCGCGTGAACGGCGAGCCGGCCACGGTGGTTGGGGTGATGCCACAAGATTTCCAGTGGCCCCACCGCCACCAGATCTGGGTGCCGATGCGGCAGGACCTTGAGTCCCTGGCACGCGGTGACACCGTGACGGTCGAGGCATTCGGGCGTTTGCGCCCGGGCGTGACGCTGCAGCAGGCGAGTGCGGAGTTCGCCACGATGTACGCTGCAGTGCTCGCAGACAACCCCGGCTGGAACGCCGGTGCGACGCCCTGGCTGAAGCCCTATCGGGAAGAGTTCGTTGGAGATCAAACTGCCGCGGTGCTTTCGGCCATGCAAGTGGCCACCCTGCTGGTGCTGCTGATTGCCTGTGCCAACGTCGCCAACCTCATGCTCGCGCGCACCTCGGCACGCCGTCGGGAACTTTCGGTGCGTACTGCCCTGGGGGCAAGCCGCTGGCGAGTGGTATCCGGCACGCTGATCGAGAGTCTGCTGGTGAGCGTCGCGGGAGGTGCCATCGGCATCAACATTGCCCGTGCCGGCGGCGCCGCGGTCGAGCGCTACCTGATCGAGAGCGGCGATCCGCTGCCTTACTGGATGAGTTTTGAAGTCGACTGGCGGGTGGCGGGATTCGCCTTCGCGGTCGCGTGTGCAGCGGGCGTTGCGGCCGGGCTCGCTCCGGCTCTACGGGCGGCGCGCCACGATGTGACCGAGGGACTGAAGGCGGGTGGAGGGGGCGGTTCGAGCGTCTCGGCCGGCCGTTTCACGCGCACCCTTGTGACCATCGAGATCGCGCTGAGCTGTGCGCTGCTCATCGGCGGCGCGATGGCGGTGCGCTCCGTTGTCAGTCTCCAGTTCATGTCCATCGGCGCGGACGTCAGCGGCGTGATGTCGGGGCGCATCGGGCTGTTCGATTCGCAGTATCCCGACGAAGCCAGCAGGCGCCAGTTCTGGGCACAGCTGGAGGCGCGCATGGCGGAGCTGCCAGGTGTCAGCCATGTCGCCGTGACCACCAGCCTGCCGGCCTACAGCGCCGGTGTCAGCCCATACCTGCCCGAGGGTCGCGAGCCTCCGGCTGACGATCGTTACCCGGTGGCCCGTAGCGTCGTGGTCACTCCAGGTTTCTTCGAGACCTTCGACGTTCCCTTGCTGGCCGGGCGTAATTTCCATGCCAGCGACCGCGCCGAGACCCTGCCGGTGGTACTGGTCAACAGTACTTTCGCGGAACGCGCCTGGCCGGGCGAGGATGCCATCGGCAAGCACCTGCAACTTGGCGGTGCGAGTGCGACACAGCAGCACGTGACAGTCATTGGAGTGACCGGCGATGTCTATCACCAATCGCTCGACGATCCGCTGGAGCCGGCGCTCTACCTGCCGCTCGCGCAGGCCGACGCTCGCTTCGCCAGCATCGCCGCGCGAACGCCGGGGGACCCCGCGGCACTCGCCAACCCGATCCGTGAGGCAGTGCGTGCGGTCGATGCCGACCTGCCGATCTATTGGCTGGAGCCGGCACAAATGTGGGTTGACCAGCGCCGTTCCGGACACCGGCTGCTGGGCGTGATTTTCGGCCTGTTCGGCCTGGCGGCAGCGATCCTTGCCTCGGTGGGCGTGTACGGGGTGCTGGCCTTTGGCGTGGCACAGCGAACCCGCGAGTTCGGAGTGCGCCGTGCGCTCGGGGCCGATAAGAGCGGCATTGTCGGGCTGGTACTCGGCCAGGGGATGCGGCAGCTATTCATCGCGCTGCCGATCGGTCTCGTACTGGCCTTCGGGCTCGGCCAGATACTGCGAGAAGTGCTTGCCGTATCCAGCACGGATCCGCCGAGTTTTCTCGGCGTGCCACTGCTGATCGGCATCATCGTGATCGCGGCGAGCCTGGTGCCGGCCTTGCGGGCGGCGCGAGTGCAGCCGATGGAGGCGCTGCGTTACGAATGATGGCGAACGGGGGCGACCATGTTTGAACTGAAAATCATCTTGCGGCGGCTGCTCAATAGTCCGGCCTACGCGGCGCCGGCCATCCTGATCGTGGCACTGGGCATTGGTGCGGTGGCGATCATTACGGCGTTTCTGCGCGGCGGATTGCTCAACGCATTTCCCTACCCGGAACCGGACCGCATCAGTTTCGTGTACGCACAGCGGGCCAGCGACAATACGGAACGCTGGCAGTTCTCCGGTCCGGAGATGGTGGCTGTGAGTGACGCGACGGCCGCCTTTTCTGACCTGGCGGCATTTGGCGGCGGTAGTTTCAATCTCACCGGCGGCGATTTCCCGGTGCGTGTCAGGGGCTTGACGGTCACTCATGAGTTTTTCCGCGTGTTCGGCGTCGAACCGATCCTGGGTCGCAGCTTCGACGTCGGTGATGCCGGGCGCTCTGACCTGGTGGTCGTCGGCGAGGAGTTCTACCGCCGGCATCTGGGCGCAGACCCCGGAAGGCTTGGTTCGGAGGTCATACTCAACGGCAGTCCGCGCGTCGTGATCGGCGTCGTCCCGGAGCGTTTCCGCTTCATCGGCGCCGAGGCGTTCGTGCACTATAGTCGTGACCCCGCGGCATTGCCGCCGGACCGTCACAGCCTGTATCTGATCGGACGGCTGCGACCCGGCGTCGACCTGCATGCGGCCGAGGACATCATTGCCGCGACCTTGCAGCCGCTTGAGGCTGACTGGCGTTATCTGTTGCGGCCATTGACCGCCAACCTGGAGCGCATCGGACCATCGCTGGTGGCACTCGCGTTTGCCGTGCTTGTACTGCTTGGGCTCATTGTCACCAACCTGGGCGCCCTGCAGCTCGCGCGTCTCGAGCGTCGGCGCGTCGAGAATGCGATCATGGTTGCAACTGGCGCCACACCGGCGGTCGCGACACGGCAATGGCTGATCGAAAACTTTGTGCTGTTTGCGGCCGGCGCCGCGATAGGTCTCGCAGGCGCAGCGTATCTGCTTGATTTAGTAGTGAATCTTGTTCCGGAGCGCGCGGGAGGCATGGAGCTTCTGCCCCCGGAATCACGCGTCGTGCTCGATGCGCCCACACTGGCGACCGCTGTACTTACGGCGTTCATTGCGTCGGGATTGGTGGCCTGGGCGCCCGCACTGCGTGCACGTCGCTTGGACGTTGTCACTGAGCTGCACGGTTCAGGCGCAACCCGCCGGTCGCGCCTGCAAGGCATGCTGGTGCTCTGCCAGGTGGCCATCGCCACCCTGCTGGTGGCGATGACGGTATTAGTCGTGCATAGCCATGCGAGCCTGCAGTCACGCGAGCTAGGCTTCGACCCGCGTGCCGTGCGGACATTCCAGATCTCGCTGCCATCGCAGGACTACCCGGCAGCGTCGGATCGCGCGGCCTTCTACGCGCACCTGGTCGAGCGCCTGCAGACGGTGCCGGGCATCGAGCGCGCCGGCGCCGCACACCTGTTGCCGCTGGAGGGCTTCCAACCCCGCGCCGACATCCAGGTCCGCGGTGAGCGGGTTAACGTGCTGTTCAATCAGGTCGGCCCGGGCTATTTCGAAACCTTGCGTACTCCGCTGCGCACCGGGCGCATGCTCGGACTGCACGATCGCGCCGATTCGGAACCGGTGGCGCTCGTCAATCAGGCCTTTGCCGACCGACACTTCGGCGGCCAGGCAGTGGATCAGCTCATCGTGGATGCGGACGGCGCTGTGCGTCGTATCGTGGGTATCGTCGGCGATTCGCTCCAGCACTCTATCGGTGCTGAGCCAGAGCCGGAGTTGTACCTGCCGCACGTGCAGGCGACCGATCCGCGCGGATGGTCGGCGGTCGTGGTACGCGGCACTCCGGGCCTGAACGACATTCGCACTGTGGTGGCAGAATTGGACCCGGCAGTCCCGGTTTTCGCCATACGTACTCTGGGCGAGGTGTTGCAGTCCGCATTCGGCCTTTATCAATTGACGCGGGCGCTGCTGTTGATGTTCGGCATCAGCGCCCTGCTGCTGACTCTCACGGGGATCTACGGACTGCTGGCACAATTCGTCAGCCAGCGCCGGCGCGAGCTGGGCATACGCGCGGCGCTCGGCGCCGCGCCCTGGCGACTCTCGGCGTTGGTGATCTGGCGCTGTGCAGGCCTCGTGGGGGCGGGGCTGCTGATCGGGCTCGGTTCGGCGAGCCTCGCCGGACGCCTGATCCAGGCCATGCTGGTTGAGGTCGCCCCCATTGAGCCTCGAATTCTGTTGTGGGCGATCGGCACGATCGCGCTGACCGCGCTGGCGGCCGCGCTGCCGCCCGCCGTGGCGGCCGCGCGGCTGCGGCCGGTCGAGGCACTGCGTTACCAATGAGGCGGATCGATGCAGGAGAGGCGTCAGGCCCGAACCGGGCCGCGGCTGAAGCCGCTCCCACCAGCAACCCTGCGGAACCTCTCGAATGGGCCACCAGGGGCCCGAGGCGGACAGATCGTCGAGGCACGTCTGAAGAAACAGGTTTAGAAAAGCGGTTTAATTATATGATTAAGTTAAATAATATCGAGAGATCCTACAATGGCAAGGCGGGCCGCACCTGGGTCCTGCGGCAGATCAGGCTGAACATTGGCAGGGGAGAATTCGTCAGCGTGATGGGGCCATCCGGAGCGGGCAAGACGACGCTTCTGAACATCCTCGGCATGTTCGACGGCGAGTGGACCGGCGAGTACTGGCTCGACGGTCAGGCGGTGCACGAGCTGCCGCAGAAAAAGCGCGCCGAGCTTGGCCGGAAGCACATCGGCTTCGTCTTCCAGCAGTACCACTTGCTGGACGAACTGACGGTCTATGAGAACCTCGAGATCCCGCTGACCTATCGTGATGTGCCGCGCAAGGAGCGGGAGGGAATCGTCGCCGACATGCTGGATCGCTTCGGGGTCGTCGGCAAGAAGGATCTCTATCCGTCACAATTGTCCGGAGGCCAGCAGCAGCTCGTCGCGGTGGCGCGCGCCATGGTGGCCAGTCCGTCGCTGATCCTTGCCGACGAACCGACCGGAGCACTGCACTCGGACCACGGCCGCATGATCATGCAGACGCTGAAAAAGCTGAACGAGGCGGGCACCACAATCGTCCAGGTCACGCACTCCGAGGAAAACGCCGCTTACGGTGACCGGGTCATCCGCCTGCGCGACGGCTGGCTGGACTGAGAGGCATTGGCCCCGACGGGTCGCGGCTGAAGCCGCTCCTACGGTTGCGCTTATACTCGGCAAATGAAGACGCGCGCTGCCCGGATACTCGTGGCCGACGACCAGCGAGATGTGCTCGAAGCCCTGCGACTGTTGCTCAAGGGCGAGGGCTACCAGGCGGAGAGTTACAGCCACCCCAGCGCACTCATCGAGACGCTGCGCGGGCAGTCGGCGGACGTGGTGTTGATGGACCTCAACTACACGCGCGACACCACCTCCGGAGAGGAGGGCCTGGACGCGATCGGACGGATTCGCGCCTTCGACCCGCACACGCCGATCGTGGTGATGACGGCCTGGGGCACCATTGAGCTGGCGGTCGAGGCGATGCGCCGCGGCGCGCAGGATTTCATCGAGAAGCCGTGGGACAACGCGCGGCTTCTGACGGTCCTCGGCACGCAGGTTGCGCTGGGACAGGCCCTGCATCGTGCCCGTGCGCTCGAGACCGAGAACCGACAGCTCCGCGGCGATGCTGGCGAGATGGTCGCAGGATCGGCCGCCATGCAGCCAGTGCTCGAGACCGTCGAGCGGATCGCTCCATCGGATGCCAACGTGCTGATCACCGGCGAGAGCGGCAGCGGCAAGGGACTGATCGCGCGCCTGATCCACGAGCGCTCGCCGCGCGCCGCGCGCAGCCTCGTGGTGGTCAACATCGGCAGCCTGGCCGAAACGGTGTTCGAGAGCGAGATGTTCGGCCACGTCAAGGGCGCGTTCACCGACGCCAGGACCGACCGCATCGGGCGCTTCGAGCTGGCGGACGGGGGCACGCTGTTCCTCGACGAGATCGCCAACCTGCCGGTCACCCAGCAGGCGAGGCTGCTGCGCGTGCTGGAGGACGGCGAGTTCGAGCGGCTCGGCTCCTCGCGCACCCAGCAGACCGACGTGCGGGTATTGTCGGCGACCAACGCCGAGGTCGATGCCGAAGTCGAGGCGGGACGCTTGCGCAGCGACCTGCTGTATCGCCTGAACACCATCCACATCCATCTGCCGCCGCTGCGTGAACGTGGTGACGACATCGTGGCGCTGGCGCAACGTTTCCTGGAACGCCACGCGCGACGATACTCGCGGCAGGTCGAGGCGCTCACCGACCCGGCGCTGGCGGCCCTGCGTCGCTATCAATGGCCGGGCAACGTGCGCGAGCTCAACCATGTAATCGAGCGCGCTGTGCTGATGTGCCACGGTGGCACTCTCGGCCCTGCAGACCTGCGCCTCGATGGCGCAACGGCGACGGGCGATCGCGGGCCGGTGACCCTCGACGAGGCCGAGCGCGAGCTGATCAAGACGGCACTGGCCCGCCACGGCGGCAATGTGATCGCCGCCGCGGTAGAGCTGGGCTTAAGTCGCTCGGCGCTGTACCGGCGCATGGAGAAACTCGGCCTGTGAAGCGACGGCGAGGGCTGAGATACCAGGATCGCGTGCTACTGCTGGTGTTGCTGGCAATCGGGCCCGCCTGGGTGACCGCCACGCTGTTGCTGTGGCACTGGGAAGCCGACGTGTCCCTGCGATGGACCCTGTTCATCTTGATATCGCTGCCAGCCATGGGCGGCGCGTTGGCGGTTCGTCGACGCGTGGTATTTCCCCTGCAGTCACTGGCCAA
Source organism: uncultured Ectothiorhodospiraceae bacterium (assembly GCA_964582505.1). Taxonomy (GTDB): domain Bacteria; phylum Pseudomonadota; class Gammaproteobacteria; order Steroidobacterales; family XN24; genus XN24. The sequence continues at coordinate 29,516 of CAZOSZ010000001.1, forward strand.
TCTCCTCGAAGCGCTGCGCGAGGGCGACTATTCGTTGCGCGGCCGCAATGTCGATCCTGAGGATGCGGTCGGCGAGGTCATGGTCGAAGTGAACTCCCTGAGCCGTACCCTGCATCGCCAGCGGCTCGAGGCGCTCGAGGCCGGGGTGCTGCTGCAGAAGGTGATCACCGAGGTGGACCTCGCGGTGTTCGCTTTCGATGCCGAGCGCCGGTTGCGGCTGGTCAATCGCGCGGGCGAGGTGTTGCTGGCCCGCAGGGCGAGCCAGTTGCTGGGTCGCCAAGCCGGCGAGCTGGGGCTTGCGCCGATGCTCGACGAAGTTTCCGGCCGCATCGTCTCCCACGTCTTCCCGGGCGGAGCGGGACGCTGGGAGATTCGACGCCGTGGCTTTCGCGAGGGGGGCCGGCCGCACGAGTTGCTGGTCATCTCTGAGCTGAGCCACGCTTTGCGTGAAGAAGAACGCCAGGCCTGGCAGCGCCTGGTGCGCGTCATCGGTCACGAGCTCAACAATTCCCTGGCGCCGATCAAGTCGATGGCCGGCACGCTGCAGCGGCTCATCGGCCGCGAAATGCTGGCAGACGACTGGCGCGAGGATGCCGGGGCGGGCCTGGCGGTAATTCACGACCGGGCCGAGTCGCTGGGCCGTTTCATGGGCGCGTACGCGCGATTCGCGAGACTGCCGCTGCCAACGCGGCGTGAAGTCGACTTCCCGGCGCTGTTGCGCCGCGTGGCGTCGCTGCACGGCAGGCTCGTCCAGGTCGAACCGGGCCCGGAAGTGCAGCTTCATGCCGATGCAGATCAGCTCGAGCAAGTGCTGATCAACCTGATCAAGAACGCGGTCGAGGCGGCTGGAGAACTCGGCAGGGTGTATGTTCGCTGGCAACTTCAGGACGGCGAACTGGCGGTCGAGATCGAAGACAACGGTCCCGGACTGGCACGCACGGACAACCTGTGGGTGCCGTTTTTTACCACCAAGCCCGGCGGCACCGGCATCGGACTGGTGTTGAGCCGCGCGATCATCGAGAACCACGGCGGCACGGTCACCCTCGAAAACCACGCGAGCGGGCGCGGCTGCATTGCGCGCATCGACCTGCCCCTGGGCGCCGGGCGCTGATGCCCGGCTGCGTCGCGCCGGCAGCCCCGAATTCTAGTAGCGGTAATCCAGCAGGCGAATCTCGTCGGCGAACAGCTCGGCGATGCGGGCTTTCTCCGCTTCGCCCAGGATTTCTCGGTAGTTACGTCTGTCCTTGCGGTAGCGCGATTTCGCCCGTGGCAGCTCGAGCGGCTCCGGCAGGCCGATGTGCCTGCGCACCGACTCCAGCTCCTCCTGCAGGTTCTCGAAGCGGCAAATCCTGTCTACCACCGGCTCGCCGTTGATCGTGTACAGCAGGTATCCGCGATCCTGCAGCTTGCTCACATACTTGGACTCCAGAAACTTTCGCAGGCTGGGCCTGGGCGGGTACCGGTATTGCCAGTAGTAAGCCGAGATGACGCGGTCCCACGGATTTCTCTGCACGCAGAACTTGAAGTACGACTGCCAGATGTCCTCGCCCAGCAGCGACCTGGCCTCGCTGGCCGGCATGTGGTTGTAGAACTTGCGTCCGAACTTGCGCCGTTTGCCGGATGACAGCAGCGACAGTCCGCGCAGTGGCGCCGGCGCGTCCTCGGCATCGGCCATGTAATGCTGCGGCCCCGGATGGCCGAGCGCCCGCCTGAGTGGTTCGTCCTCGGGGGACACCGGTGTGATGATATCGTCCGGACCGCAGAATCTGGCCAGGGCGATTTCGATGGACGTGCCTGCGGTCTTGCTGGTCTTCAGAAAAATGAACCGATGCCGGTGGGATACGATCATGATTCGATGGCGCCTCCCGGCGCAGCCCGGGCGCGGCGCTTGCGCTGCACGCGCCGCCATTTGTTATACAGGAACATGTACAACCAGTCCCTGTACGAACCGTAACGGAACCGCTCCCACGGCGTTGGCGGCTGCGGCGGGTTGGGGCCGCGCAGCGCATAGCCCAGCTCCTCCAGCAGGTCACGGGCATACCACTCGAATATGCGGATTTCGGTCGTGCTCAGGCTGCTTTGCCAGCGGTCGATGCTCGAAGGATCCGGCGGTCGCCCCACCAGCGCATGCTGGTTTCTCGTGTACTCCGGCACCTCCATGCGCGTGCCGGTGTGCATGTCCGGCCGGTAGGTCAACCCCAACCAGGTGCAGAGCGCCTGGCAGGTCGGCGCCGGCTCGCGCACCAGCTCCTCGTACCGTACGCGGTACACGCGCTGCGGCCAGCGCCGGCTGGCGATCAGGCCTTCGCTGGTCTTGCGCCGCCACCAGCGGGCGGCACGGATGATGTCGTTGGGCCCCCAGTCCAGCGGGAGGATCGAGGCCGCGTTGGCGCGTCCGTCGCGCACGATGTGCACGAAACGCACGCCGGGAAATGCGGCGATCATCTGCTCGGCGTAGCGCAGGTTGTGCGGCGTATGGTCGATCCAGGTGTCTACGGTCTGGCCGTGACGCTCGCCGAACGCCTGCAGCAGCGCGGTGAAATAGCTCTCGCAATCGTCGCCCTGCAGCTGCAACAAACGCTCGCGCGGTATACCCCAGTTGCCGATCCTGAAGTTGCTCCGCATGCGGGTCGCCATGTACGCGGGCAGCGACTTGTGCCGCGCGGCCGCGCGAATCAGCCTGGTCTTGAACTGCGACTCCGGCGTGGCAACGCAGCCGTCGAGGTTGCCGAGCATGCTGCCCAGCAGTGTGGTGCCGCTGCGCGGGCAACCGCCTATGAATACGAACTGCATCGGGAGTCTCGGGGCATCATGCTCGATGCGGAGGGCGCGGCCGCGTCAGCGCCCGAGCCAGCGTGACTTGGTCCGCCGGATCCAGCTGCGCAGATGGTTGAACGGGCGGCTGCCGGTATAGCGTCCCTTGGAGACGTGACGAATGCGATACGGAGGCGGCGCATCGACGGCCGTGCCCTGGCTGCGCAGCAGCCAGCGGAAGGCCGTATCCTCGTAGGTCTTGCGCCAGCGCGCCGAGGGCGTCTGGTAGAAGCGAATGCCCTCGCAGTAACCGCAGGCACGCGCGACGTCGCCGTGGGCGATCTGCATCGGGCCGGTCGCCTTGTGCAGAACCTTGATGCTGAACTGCCCGGGGTCGATATCAACCAGGCGCGGCTGCCCCGCGGCGGCGGTCAGCACCGGATCATCGTCCCTGTACATCCGCGAGATCCGCTCCTCGCGCGGATGCACCAGCACGTCGCGGCGATCCTGCAGAGCAGCCGCCAGGCCGTCCAGGCAGTCGTCGCGAAACATCACGTCGCAGTCGGTGAACCAGATCCAGTCCGCGCGCGTGGCCTTGGCCGCCATGTTGCGTCCGATCGCACGGCGGAACAGCTGCTCGCGCGGCAGCGCCTGCCAGTTCCAGGTGACGCCGGGCACCTGCCGGGCGGCGAAATATTCGAGCAGCGCCACCGAGCGCAGGTCTTCGAGTGAATGGAACACCGTCATCGTCACGCCAAGCTGGCGCGGGGGGAACTGCACCAGCGAGCTCAGTTGATAGGCCAGCAGATGCGCATAGTTCCAGCAGTGGCTGACGATCTCGATCTGCAGGCGGCCCTGGCGTGCGGCGCGCTGCTCGGGTGGCGGCAACGTGCGCAGGTACCAGCGCGCCGGTACCATGCCACTGGCGGCCAGGCGCAGATACCAGCCGGTGAGCGCTTCGCGCCAGCGATCCATGCGGCCGCGCTCGTGATTGGGCCCGCTCGCCATGTCGTCAGGATGCGGCACAGCGGCGGGATCGCGCGCGCCAGGAACGCCAGATAAGCAATGGGAGCACGATTTTCCTATTTCACATCATCGGTCAACGGGCAGACCCAAGGCGAGCTCCATCTCGAAATCGAGGACGCCGGTCCCGACCTGGCACCTGTCTAAATCAACGGATAGGGCCTGGCGCGCACCCACTTGGAGAACAGCCATTTTTCGCCGCGGGTGGGGGCCAGGCCGGCGTGCTGCGTTTGCGGGTCCGGCAGGCCTTCGGGGGTGGTATTCCAGAACACCAGGGCGTCGCCAGTCTTGCCCTTGAAGCGCCAGTCAAGCTCCGGGAACTCGGTCTCGCCACCTTCGTAATCGTCATTCAGGTAGATCAGCACCGTGGTAGTGCGCTGGCCGGCCACCTGCAGTTCCAGGGCGTGTTTCTCGGACTGTGTGATGAAGTCGAAATGCGGCCGGTATTCCTCGCCCGGCTTGTAGTGCAGCACGTTGGAGGGTTCCTGGTTGGCCAGCGCTACGCCGATCGCATCCGCAATGCGGGCATTGACCATCTGCAGGACCAGGTCCGACTCGATCAGACTGAAGCCCGCGCCGGAATTGCTGCGATACTCCGCCTGTGAACCGCCGCCGTGCACCGGGTCCTTGACCCTCACGGCCTGGAGCTTGGGCCTGGCGCGCTCGATGATCCACGCGCAGAACGAGCGCGGAATGAAGTTTTCGATCACACCCACCCGCGGCGCCTCGAACTGCCATTGCGTCGGGTGGGGCGCATCCCACTGGCGCGCGTCGAACCGTACCGGGTCGCCCAGCAGCATGACCTGCTCGCGCGCACGCTGATCGCCGCGGGATGCCGCGTCCTTCAGCATGTTGACCGCACCCTCCCATTGCCCGGACAGTGTTGCCAGCACCGACATCAGCGAAAGCGCCTCGGGCATCCCCTGCAATGCGGCGGCATTGACCCACTTGGCACCCTCGACAGGATCGAACGGCGCGGCGCGGCCCACCACCAGACGCGCGCCCAGCAAGAACTGCGCCGGCACGTGCCCCGCTTCCGCGGCCGCACGCAGTGCACCGAGCGCCTGCTCGTGCATGCCACGGCTGTCCAGCATGACCGCCAGCGCCATCTGCGCGTCCACGTCGCCGGACTTTGCCTGTTGTTGCAGTCGTTCCTCGTCCGGGCTCGTCAAGCAGCCACCCCCCTCGCAGTTCAGCTGTCAGGTTCGCCGCGCCATGTTCGGGCGCGGCACGCGGGCTGCAATCTTAACGCATGGGGTCCCATCGGCGGTGAAGGCGCAAGCTGGCTGAATCCCGGGCGCAAGTCATCATCGCCCGAGCTCCCCCGCGGGGCGGTCGGCCAAGGCAATGACCACCCGCTTGTTGCGCCGCCCCTTGTTCTCCACCCGGCTTACCACCACAGCGCCGATCTCGGCGGCCATCGCGACGTGCGTGCCGCCGCAGGGCTGCAGGTCCACACCCGGGATCTCCAGCAGGCGGATCCGCCCGGCATCGCGTGGCGGCTGCACCGAGAGGGTGCGCACGAGCTCGGGCTGGCGCTCGAGTTCCTCTTTGCTGATCCAGCGTGAGCGCACCGGGTGGTTGGCCTCGATCAGCGCGTTGACGGCCGCGGTCACCTGCAGCTTGTCGATCTCTTCCCTGGTGTCGAAATCCAACCGGCTCTTCTCCGCGCTGATCTGCCCTCCGGTCACGCCGTAGCGCAGCACCGCGCCGAGCAGGTGCAGGCAGGTGTGCATGCGCATGTGGGCATAGCGGCGCTCCCAGTCGATGATCGCCTCGAGCTGCGTGCCGGGCTCCGGCGGCGCAACGTCTGCGGCCAGCCGGTGCAGGATCCGCCCGGCCTCGCCCTTGCGGGTATCCGTCACCCGCCAACTGCGACCGTCGGCGGCCCGCAGCTCGCCGGTGTCGCCCGGCTGGCCGCCGCCGAGCGGATAGAACACTGTGCAATCGAGCACCACGCCTTCCGGCCCCGCGACCACCACCGTGGCCGGGCAGCTGCGTCGATAAGCGTCCTTGCTGAAAATCGGCTCGGTCATCGTCCTGGCGGCTCAAAGGGAATCCGATTCATGGCTTCGTGCATGCTGACGCCCGCGCGGCTCGCCCGCGAAACTCTAGCACGCGATGTGGTCGCGCGGGCGGGCCCAGGCGAGGGTCGAAACGCCTGACACCGACTGCGGGCCCATGGGCTGACCCGCGGACCGCATTTCCCGCAACTGGACTGGGTCGACTGCCGCGAATGTGACCCGCCTCACGCCTGCGGCGCACGGGCCTGCGTAAAGTTTCGGCATGCCAGGTCGATCCGATACGGAGATTTCCATGACGCTCGAGGCGTCTCGGGGGCGGCAGGCTGCCAGTACTGGACATACATCCAGCGACCGGCAGGCATCCTCCAGCAAGCACGACAAGGCCGCGTCCCGCGACGAGCTTTCGCCGATTCCGCCTGCGGCGCTGGGGATCGCCCGCCTGGCGCGCGGCCACGCCGGCACGCCCGGCGGCGACGCCCGGGGGAACGGCAAGACGCAGTCGCAGCTGACCGTAGGGCTCTATCGTCGCAACCTCGGCATCCACGATGACGCCGCCTACTTCCGCCTGAAAATGGGGATGTTGCGCATGTTGCGCAAGCGGCTCGACGTGCAAGGCATCGACATCGACGATGTCGATGGACTGCCGCAGGGCGAGGAAGCCTTCGAGATGCGGCTCGACCCGCCCGACGCCGCGGTACTGGCACGCGCCAGGTCGGTTGCGGCGCGCATCCTGCGAACCGGCCGCTGGCGTCAGACCGAGGTCTGAGCGGGCCGGGCCTCGCGCGGCCCGCCAGCTCCGCTAGTTTCTCGGGTCGTCGGCGGGGTCGAGGTACTCGATGCCCCAGGGCCCGGTACCATGCAGCTGGATGACGGTCGGCTCCTCGGTATAGGCGAACATCGGCTCCCCCGGCGCCATCACGGCGAAACTGCCTGCCGCCATGGCCCTGGCGGCGTCGCGACTGAACTCCTTGCCGTGCGCGAAATAAAGCGTGCCCTCGAGCACCGTGACGCGCTCGTAGGCAGGGTGCACGTGAGGGGCTATGCGGTAGTTGGCCGGAAGTTTCAGCCGGAATGTAAACGGCGCTGCCTCCGCCAGGTTTCCCTCGATCACCGAGATCTTCGCCCCTGGCGCCATCGAGCCGATGTCCGTCCATACCAGCTCATCGGCATTGACGAAAAGGTGCCCTTTCCCGTGGTAAGGCAGTTCAGCGGAGGCCGCGGGTGCGATGACCAGCGCCAGCGCCATCAGCAGGGTTGCCAGCTTTATCTTCATGGGTCTGATGCCTCGCGTTAAGTGAATGGCTTGTGGCTGTGGCAACAACCATAAATGCCTGTCATTTCACCTGCAAGGCGCATATAATCCGCTTCGCGCCGGGCGGCACCTCAGGGGAGAATCCCCTGGGAACCGTCCGGCGCATTTGCGTGTCTAGTGTCGTGCGCCGGGATGAGGCGCGACTGTATCCCCCCACACGGAGTGAGAAACTGTATGCACAAGAAGTTCGCCGTTCTGGCCGCCTCGATGTTCGCGTTCGCGGGCGCCGCCCAGGCCACCGACCTCAATTACAACTACCTCGACATTGGCTACACGGTCACCGATATCGACGACATCAGCGTGGATGTGAAGTCCTACGGAATCGCCGGTTCGTTCCTGGTCTCCAACGAGATCTTCGTCTACGGTGGCTACATGGACGGTCAGACCGACCGTTTCTTCGGCGGCCGCATTGACATATCCGGCTACACCCTGGGCCTGGGCTATCGCCTCGGCATCAGCCCGCAGACTGATTTCAACTTCGGCGCTGCATTCGAGCGCGCCCGGCTGAAGGGCACCGGCGCGCACGCCGGCCTGGGCTCCGAGTCGGACAACGGCTATTCGCTGAGCGTCGGCGTGCGCCACCTGTTCGCGCCGCAGTTCGAGCTCGGTGCCGCCGTGACCTATGTCGACGTGTTCGACGACGACGACACTGTGCTGTCGGTCGGCGGCCTCTGGCACATCAACGAGGTCGTCGCAGTGGGCCTGGCCTACGGCGTGGGCAGCGACGCAAGCAGCTACACCGGCAGCGTGCGTTTCAAGTTCTGATCGATATCCAGTAATATTCGGATATCACCGACCGGGCGGCGGGGAGCGATTCTCCGCCGCCTTTTTTCGTGTCGGGGCCTGAAACACGGCCGGTGCGCCCGGCGTCGAGCTCAAGATTCTGATGCCAGGAATCATTTGCTAGACTCGGTCCATGCGTCGGCGCTGATCGCCCATACCACTCAGCCGGGGCCGGGAAATGGCGGAAGCAGGAAGCAAAGTCAGGCAGGACGATCCCGCTCGGATCAGGATCCGCAGGGTCCTGGTGGCCTACATCATCGTGGCGAGCCTCTGGATCCTGTTCTCGGACCTGGCGGTGTCCTGGCTCTTGGACGCGGAATCCCTGACTGCCACGGTCGGGATGCTCAAGGGACTGGGCTTCGTGGCCGTCACCGCGGCGCTGCTGGGCGCCTACCTGCGCCGCGAGCAGCGGCGCGCCTTCCGCAGCACCGCGCGGCAGGTCGCGACGGCTGCCGCCCTGCTTGAGCACTTCCGCGCGCTGTCCTCCAGTGTCAGCGACATCGTGCTGCTGGTCGACGAGCAGGGCCGGATCCTCGAGGCCAACGACGCTGCAGTCGACGTTCTCGGCTGGCACCGCAGGGCGCTGTGCGAGCGCACTATCGACGACATCGAGATCCGAACCGCGCGCGCCGGCAAGCCGCGTACCCCGTCCTACGCGAGCACCTTTCGCCTTGCCGACGGCCGCATGTTGTCTGTCGAGGTGGATGTCCTGCAACTGCGAGTGGGCTCGCGAAGCTTGCGCCAGTTTGTCGCACGCAGCAGTGCGGACCTGGAAGACACGCGCTCGGGGCGCCGCGACCGTTCCTGGGTGGACGTTTTCTTCGACATGCCGTTCATCGGCATGGCGATCACTTCACCGGCCAGCCAGCAATGGGTGCGGTTCAACGACCGGCTCTGCGAGATCCTCGGCTACCCGCGTGAGGAACTCGAGCAACTGACCTGGGTGGATGTCACGCATCCGGACGACGTCCGGCAGGACGAGACCCAGTTCGAGAAAGTCGTACGCGGCGAGACCGACGGCTACCGCAGCGAGAAGCGCTTCGTCCGCAAAGACGGCAGGGTACTGCACGCGGAGATCGATGTCCGCTGCCGGCGCCTGCCGAGCGGCGCCGTGGACTATTTCGTCGCAACCGTGCAGGACGTCACCGGGCGCGTACTGGCGGCGAGCGCGCTGAGCGACAGCGAAGAGCGTTTCCGCCTCGCCGTCGAGGAGGCGCCCATTCCCATCATGATCCATGCCGAGGACGGCGAGGTGCTGGCGCTGAGCCGCGCCTGGACCGAGACCAGCGGCTACGGCATTGACGACATCCCGACACTTGCCCAATGGACGGCACTGGCCTACGGGGAGCGCAGCGCCGAGGTCACGTCGGTCATTGACCGCACCTATGCCTCGGCGCGGCGCATTCACGAGGGCGTGTTCCGGGTGCGCTGCCGCGATGGCAGCGAGCGTTACTGGGAGTTCAGCTCTATTGCCCTGCCGGCGCTCGCCGACGGCCGCCGTACTGCAATCAGCATGGCGGCGGACATTACGGATCACAAGCGCGCCGAGGCGGACGCACGACTGCATTCGCAACGCATGGAGCTCGCCCAGGCGAGCGCGCGGATCGGCACCTGGGACTGCGACATACCGAGCGCGACCTTGCACATGCACCATGGCACGCCGGCGCTGTTCGGCTTCACCCCCGAGCCGTGCTCGATGTCGCTGTCCACGTACGTCGAGCTGATGCATCCGGAGGATCGCCAGCCCTTCCTGGAGCGGGTCCAGCGCCACCTGGCGCAGGGCGGGGAGTACTTTTCGAAATACCGCTTCATCTGGCCGGATGGCAGCGTCCACTGGATCGAGGATCGCAGGCTGCTGCACCACGACGAGGCCGGCAGGCCGGTGCGCGCCTTTGGCATTAACATCGACGTCACGGAGCAGGTCGCGGCCGACGCGCGCATCCGCGAATACATCGCGCGCCTCGAGCGCTCGATGCACGGCACTGTCGAGGCGATTGCCCATATGGTCGACCTGCGGGATCCTTACACGGCCGGCCACGAGCTGCGGGTCGGCGCGCTGGCCGAGGCCATTGGCCGGGAAATGGGGCTGGAAGATACGGTCTGCCAGGGGCTGCAGATCACCGGCCGCGTGCACGACATCGGCAAGATCAACATCCCGGCCGAAATCCTGTCAAAGCCCGGCAGGCTCTCGGAGCTGGAAATGAGCATGGTCAGGACCCACGCGGAGGTCGGTTGGGAGATTCTCAAGGACATCGAGTTCGACTGGCCGGTGGCCGACGTCGTGCGGCAGCACCACGAGCGCCTCGACGGCAGCGGCTACCCCCGCGGCCTGAAGGGCGAGCAGATCATTCTCGAGGCGCGCATCATGGCGGTGGCCGACGTGGTCGAGTCGATGGCCTCGCACCGGCCCTACCGCCCGTCCAAGGGCATCGAAGCCGCGCTCGAGGAGATCGAGGACAAGGCCGGTTCGCTGTACGATAAGGCGGTGGTGGGCGCCTGCACGCGGCTGTTCCGCGAAAAGGGCTTTAAGCTGTCCTGATGCGTTTCATCCATACCGCTGACTGGCACCTCGGCCGCCAGTTCCACAATGTCTCGCTGATCGAGGACCAGCGGCACGTACTCGAGCAGCTGGTGGCGCTCGCCACCGAAGCGGAAGCGGAGGCCCTGATCATTGCCGGCGATGTGTTCGACCGTGCGGTGCCCAGCCCCGAAGCGGTAGTGCTGCTCGACGAGTTTCTCGCCGAGACCGTGCTGCACCTCGGCATCCCCGTGCTGATGATTGCCGGCAACCACGACAGTGGCCGGCGGCTGGCTTTCGCCTCGGGGCTGCTGTCGCGGGCCGGGCTGCATGTGTTCGGCCGGTACGATGGGCCGCCACGTGCCGTGACGCTGAGCGACCGGCACGGGCCCGTGCACTTTGTTTCACTGCCCTATGCCGAACCGGCGCTGTTGCGCGAGGCGAGCGGCCAGGCCGAGCTGCACAGCCATCAGCAGGCAATGGCCTGGCTCGGTGAGGCCGCCCGCGCGGCCATTCCTGCCGGCGAGCGCAGCGTCTGTATCGCACACTGCTTCGTCGCCGGCGGCGCCGAGAGCGAATCCGAGCGGCCGCTGAGCGTCGGCGGCTCCGCCGCGGTCTCGGCGGAGTGCTTCGCGGGCTTCAGCTATACGGCGCTCGGTCACCTGCACCGGCCGCAGGCCGTCGGCGAGCGGATCCACTACTCGGGCTCGCTGCTGAAGTATTCTTTCTCGGAGATCCCGCACGCCAAGTCCGTCCAGCTGGTGGAGCTGGGCCCGGACGCCTCGCTGGACATTCAGCGCGTGCCGCTCCGGCCGCGCCGCGACCTGCGATTGATCGAGGGATTGCTGGCTGAGCTGCTCGAAGGCCCACCGCCGGGCGAAAACCCGGAAGACTTCCTGCTGGTGCGGCTGACCGACGCTGGCGCGTTGCTCGACCCGATGGGCCGGCTGCGCGAGCTGTATCCCAACGTGCTGCATCTGGAACGCCCGGCGCTGGAGCGGGCCGCCGCCGCGTCATTGCGGGCGCCGCGCGCCGGCATGGCGGACCGCGAACTGTTCGCGGCCTTCTTCGAGCAAGTCACCGGTGAAGCGCTGTCGGCCGAGCAGCAGGACGCCCTGCGGGAGCTGCTCGAGGCGATGGCGCGCGAGCGTCGCGAGGCGGCGGAATGAGGCCGCTGCGGCTCGAACTCGAGGCCTTTGGCGCCTTCGCCGAGCGCCAGGTGCTGGATTTCCGCGCGCTCGGCGAGCAGCGCCTGTTCCTGGTGCATGGCCCGACCGGCGCCGGCAAGACCACCTTGCTGGATGCGATCTGTTTCGCTTTGTACGGGGATTCCACCGGGGCGGAGCGCGACGCGAGGGGTTTCCGCAGCGATTTCGTCGGCCCCGAGCGGATCACCTCGGTGACGCTCGACTTCTCGGTCGGCGAACGCGTCTACCGGGTCACGCGCCAGCCGGAACAGCATCGTGCCAAGCTGCGCGGCGAAGGCACGACGGTCTCGCCACCGTCCGCCACCCTGTGGGACCAAACCGGGGTCAGAGACGAGAATGGCAGCGACCAAGGCCGGGTGCTGGCGACGCGTGTCAACCAGGTCACGGAGGAGGTTGCGAACATTCTCGGATTTCGCAGCGAGCAGTTCCGTCAGGTCATCGTGCTGCCACAGGGGCGATTCCGGGAGTTCCTGCTGGCGAATTCCAGGGACCGTGAGGAAATCCTCAGGCAGCTCTTCGATACTGCCTGGTATGGTCGCATCGAGGAGGCGCTGAAGCAGCGCAGCCGCGAACTGCAATCCGAGGCTGCGCAACTGCGCACGCGGCGAGCCGCGCTGCTCGGCCAGGCCGAATGCGTCGACGAAGCGGCCGTGGCAGCGCGACTCGAGCAACTTGGCAAGGAATTGCGGGTGGCCGAGCAGCGCGCTGCCGAACTGGGCGAGCGAAGCGCCGTGGCGAGTCAGGCGCTGCAGCGTGCCCGGACCGAGCACGCGCTGTTCGAACGCCGTGCAGCCGCACAGGCGGGCTTGCAGGCGCTGCTCGACAGGCAGCCGGAGATCGCGACCCAGCGCGCGCGGGCGGAAGCCGGGCGGCGCGCGTCGGGGCTCGGGGACCTCGCCCAGGCGCTGGATGCGACGCGGCGCACCGCACAGGCGGCGACTGCGGAACTCGAGCGGCTGCGCGCCGGAGAACACGCGGCGGCTGCAGCGCTGGTGGAAGCCGTCGAGGCCCTGAGGCGCGAGCAGTCGCGCGAAATGGAGCGCGAGGCGCTCAAGGCTCGGGTCGAGGCGCTGCACGGGATCCGCCCGCTGCTGGAGGAGATGGCCGGTCTGGTGGCCCGGCGGGACACGATGTGGGCAGAGCAGCGCCGCGCGATGGCCGGGGCGGATCGGGCGATGCAATCGCTGGTGGAGGCCCGCGCGCACGCCGCCGGGCTGCGCCGGGTCCGTGAACTCGGCAGCGCGGCGCTGCTGGCGCGCGAACTGAAGCCGGGCGAGCCCTGCCCGGTATGCGGCTCGACCGATCACCCGCAGCCGGCGGCGGACTCTGCCGAAGTGCCCGCGGATGGCGAGCTGCTGGCCGCCGAGCAGCACGTCGAACAATGCGAGACGGTGCTGGCGGCGGCCGGGCGCGCGCAGCAGCAGGTCGAACGCGATGCCGTCGCGACACAGGCGGGCATCGAGGCGTTGCGCAGGCAGCTGGGCAAGGATGCCGATGACTCGCTCGACGCGCTGCACAGCGCGCAGCAGGAGTCCGAACGCGTCCAGGTGGAGCACCAGCGTGCCATGGCCGCGGTGGATCGGGCCACGAAAGCCGAGCGGCTCGCCCGGGAGGCGGAAGTCCGGCTGGCGACCTCACTCGCCGCGGCCGAGGCACGGTACGCCGTTGCCCGGGACGCGCTGTCGCAGGCCG
>CAZOSZ010000002.1:0-39680 GCA_964582505.1 uncultured Ectothiorhodospiraceae bacterium
CGACCGGGCCGATTCGACCGCCAGGTGGTTGTGCCGCTGCCCGATGTGCGCGGCCGCGAGCAGATCCTCAAGGTCCACATGCGCAAGGTACCGCTGGCCGACGACGTCAAGCCGACGCTGATCGCGCGCGGCACGCCGGGCTTCTCCGGCGCCGATCTCGCCAATCTGGTCAACGAGGCAGCGCTGTTTGCCGCCCGAGCCAACCGCCGCACCGTGACCATGGAGGAGTTCGAGAAGGCCAAGGACAAGATCATGATGGGCGCCGAGCGCCGTTCGATGGTGATGAGCGACTCGGAGAAGAAACTCACCGCCTACCACGAAGCCGGTCACGCCATCGTCGGGCTGAGCGTCCCCGACCATGACCCGGTATACAAGGTCAGCATCATTCCGCGCGGCCGCGCGCTGGGCGTAACGATGTTCCTTCCGGAGGAGGATCGCTACAGCCACAGCAAGCGGCGCCTGGAGAGCCAGATCGCCTCGCTGTTCGGCGGCCGCATTGCCGAGGAGCTGATTTTCGGCGCGGAAGCGGTGACCACGGGCGCGTCGAACGACATCGAGCGCGCCACCGCCATCGCCCGCAACATGGTCACCAAGTGGGGATTGTCCGAGCGGCTCGGCCCCCTGACCTACAGCGACGAGGACGGAGAGATCTTCCTCGGTCGATCAGTCACGCAGCACAAGCAGATGTCCGACGTGACGGCGCACGCGATCGACGAGGAGATCCGTTCGATCGTCGACAACAACTATCGCCGTGCGGAGAAGATCCTCAAGGATCACGTGGACAAGCTGCACGCCATGGCCGAGGCGCTGATCAAGTACGAGACCATCGACGAGCAGCAGATCAAGGACATCATGGCCGGCCGCGAGCCGCGACCGCCGGCTGACTGGACCGACACCGGGCCAGCGGTACCCGTTGAGCGACCGGCGGAAGGCGGCGAGTCCAAGCGGCCGATCGCCGGTCCGGCGAGCCAGCACTGAGGCCGCGCGTCTGGGCGTCTCTGCGGGCCCGTGTTGCGGCGCGAGCCAGTGCATTGCGCGTGAGCTAGACTGCCTGGGCCCATGCACCTGCAGCTCAGGACGCGTCGTCTGGACCTTTCCGCGCCCGTGGTGATGGGCGTGGTCAACGTCACGCCGGATTCCTTCTCCGACGGTGGATGTTTCCTGGAACCTGGCACAGCGGTATCGCACGCGATCGCACTGGCTGGTGAAGGCGCGGCGCTGCTCGACGTGGGCGGCGAGTCGACCCGTCCCGGCGCTGCGCCGGTCGATGTCGACGAGGAGCTGGCGCGGGTCGTCCCGGTCATCGAGGCGCTGGTGGCGGCAGGCACGCCCCCCGTCTCGGTGGACACAGCCAAGCCGGAGGTCATGAGCGCGGCTGCCGCGGCCGGGGCGGAACTGATCAACGATGTGCGCGCGCTGACAGCACCGGGTGCGCTGGAGGCCGCCGCGGCGAGCGGCTGCGGAGTGTGTCTGATGCACATGCGCGGCGAGCCCCGCACCATGCAGCAGGCGCCCGATTACCGGGACGTCGTGGAGGAGGTCTATGCGTTTCTCGCCGGGCGCATCGAGGCCTGCATCGGCGCGGGCATCGCCCGCGAACGGCTGGCGGTCGATCCGGGCTTTGGATTCGGCAAGGCGCTCGCGCACAATCTGGCGCTGATGAAGCAACTGCAGCGCTTTGCCGGCCTCGGCGTGCCGTTGGTCGTCGGGGTCTCGAGAAAGTCCATGATCGGCGCCGTTACCGGCCGGCCGGTCGGGGAGCGGCTCGCCGGGGGGCTGGCGCTGGCGGCGCTGGCGGTGCGCGACGGCGCACGGATCGTGCGCAGCCACGATGTCGCGGCCACGCTCGATGCAATCAGGATGGCGGCTGCAGTTGCGGCGGCAGGCACGAACGGAGCACCTCGATGAGCAAACGATACTTCGGCACCGACGGTGTGCGCGGCACAGTCGGCCAGCCGCCGATGACTGTCGATTTCGCCCTGCGGCTGGCGAGCGCCGCCGCGCGGGTGCTGGCACCCGACGGCGGCACGGTGCTGATCGGCAAGGACACCCGCCTGTCCGGATACATGTTCGAGGCGGCACTGGAGGCGGGGTTCACCGCCGCCGGCGCCAACGTGCTGCTGGTCGGACCACTGCCGACCCCGGCAGTCGCCTACCTCTGTCGCCGGCTGGGCGCGGATTTCGGCGTGGTGATCAGTGCCTCGCATAACCCGTACTCCGACAACGGCATCAAGATTTTCGCCGCCGGCGGCGAGAAGCTCAGCGACGAGCAAGAGGCGGCCATCGAAGCACTGCTGGATGAGGCGCCGCTGACGCTGGAGTCGGCGGCCCTGGGACGGGCGCGGCGCGTGGACGATGCGCGGGCGGACTACCAGGCGTTCTGTCGTTCGCTATTGCAGCCGGACACGGACCTGGCCGGGCTGAAGCTGGTGGTGGACTGCGCGCACGGCGCCGCCTACAAGGTTGCGCCGCGGGTCCTGGCCGACCTGGGCGCAGAGATCATCCCGATCGGTTGCTCGCCCAACGGCCGCAACATCAACCAGGGTTGCGGCTCGACCCAGCCTGCGTTGCTGGCGACCACGGTCAAGGGAGTCGGCGCCCAGCTCGGGATTGCGCTCGACGGCGACGGCGACCGTTGCGTGCTGGTCGACGAGCACGGCGAGATCGTCGACGGCGACCAGGTGATGTACGTGCTCGCCGCCGACGCCCAGGCGCGCGGCGAGTTGCAAGGCCCGGTGGTCGGCACGGTGATGAGCAATTTCGGGCTGGAGCAGGCGCTGGATCGCTTGGGCGTGCCGTTCTTGCGGGCCGCGGTCGGCGACCGCTACGTGATGGCGATGCTCAAGGAGCACGGCGGCCAGCTCGGCGGCGAGACCTCGGGCCACATCATCAACCTGGCGCGTGCCCCGACCGGTGACGGACTGGTGACTGCCCTGCAGGTGCTGGCGGTGATGAAGCGAAGCGGCCAGTCGCTGTCGGCGCTGGCCGGGGGCATGGCCCGGCTGCCCCAGGCGATGGTCAATGTACGGGTCGTACAGCGGATGGATCCGGACGGCGAACCGGGCGTGCAGGCTGCGATGCGCGAGGCCGAGGCGGAACTCGGCGGGCGCGGCCGGATCGTGCTGCGTGCCTCGGGCACCGAGCCGGTGGTTCGCGTCATGGTGGAGGCCGCCAGCGCAGGCGAGGCGGAACGGCTTGCCGGACGGCTGGCAGAGTCCGTGCGGGCAGCTGCAGCACATTGATTTCCGGGGGGCCAGCGGCTAGAGTGCCGCGCCTCTCGCAGGGCTGCAGGCAAAGCGGGCCTGGCGGCCGGCGCTGACTGGCCGACGGGTCGGGCACGGGAGCTGAAATGAGAACAAAGCTGGTCGCTGGCAACTGGAAGATGCACGGCTCACGGGCGTTCACCCGGCGCCTGGTGGAAGTGCTCGGTGCGGAGTTCCGCGAGGGCGCGCCCTGCGAGCTGGCGGTGTGCCCGCCTTTTCCGTATCTCGCCGAGGCACTTGCAGCGGCCGAAGGCTCGCCTGTCGCCGTCGGCGCCCAGGACGTGTCGGCCCGGGACGAGGGCGCCTACACGGGCGAGGTCTCCGGCGCAATGCTCAGTGAACTGGGTTGCCGCTACGCGATCGTCGGCCACTCCGAGCGGCGCAGCCTTCACGGCGAGAGCGATGAGACGGTCGCGGCCAAGTTTCTGGCGGCGCAGCGGCACGGCCTGCAGCCGATCCTGTGCGTGGGGGAGAGCCTGGAAGAGCGCGAAAGCGAGCAGACCGAGGTGGTGGTGGAGCGCCAGCTTCGGGCGGTGCTGGCGGCGGCGGGGATCAAGGCATTCGGACGGGCGGTGATCGCCTACGAACCGATCTGGGCGATCGGTACCGGGCGGACCGCCACGCCGGATCAGGCACAGGCGGCGCACGCATTCATCCGTGGCCTGTTACGTGCGGAAAATGGTACGATTGCCGACTTCGTCAAGGTGCTGTACGGCGGCAGCGTGAAAGCCGCCAATGCGGCAGAAATTTTTGCCAAGCCGGATGTCGACGGCGGGCTCGTGGGCGGCGCTTCCCTGGACGGCGACGACTTTGCGAGCATCTGTCGTGCCGCCGGTTGAGCAGCGGAAACCATAGCCAGATGTTGCACACCATAGCTACCGTCAGCCACGTATTCCTCGCCGTGGCCATCATCGCCCTGGTGCTCCTGCAGAGGGGCAAGGGGGCCGACGCCGGCGCCGCTTTCGGTGCAGGTGCGTCCGGCACGGTATTCGGGTCGCGCGGCTCGACTTCCTTCCTCAGCAGGACCACGGCGGTGCTCGCGACGCTGTTCTTTGTGACGAGCCTCGGGCTTGCGTATCTGGCCGGCCAGCGGACCGAGCCGGGAAGCTTGCTCGAGCGGGCCCCGGTGACCGTCCCCGCGGAGCAGGCGCCGAGCGTCGTCCCGGTTCCGCAGGACGCCGACGACCTGCCGGCACTGCCGAGAGTCGTTGAACCCGGTGACGAAGTCGAGGAGGAGCCGCCCACGGAATAGGGCGCTCCGGCATGGTTGGAAGATTTCGTGCGGATGTGGTGGAACTGGTAGACACGCTGTCTTGAGGGGGCAGTGGCGCAAGCCGTGTCGGTTCGAGTCCGACCATCCGCACCACCTACTCATCCCGTTCGGCGGGCATGCCCAGACCTGGCAGGTTCCGGGCATTGGCTTCGCCGGCCCGGCGTTTCGGCGCTGCATTGAAGCCTGTTGCTGGTAGTATAGGCACAGTACCGCGGACTGCCGCGCGCGGCAGCTGCCACGAGCCGAACAGGAACGGGAATGCTCGGGAATTACCTGCCAATCGTCGTGTTCCTCGTCATCGCGTCCGTGCTGGGCGTCGCCCTGCTGTCGCTGGGCTTCATCCTGGGTCCGCACAAGCCGGACGCTGCCAAGACCTCGCCGTACGAGTGCGGGTTCGAGGCTTTCGACGACTCGCGCATGAAGTTCGACGTGCGTTATTACCTCGTTGCCATCCTGTTCATCATTTTTGATCTCGAGATCGCGTTCCTGTTTCCCTGGGCGGTCTCGCTGGATGCGATCGGTGCCTTCGGCCTGATTGCCATGGCGGTGTTCCTGCTGGTGCTCGTGGTGGGCTTCATTTACGAGTGGAAGAAGGGAGCGCTGGAGTGGGATTGACAGCGGCCGTTCCCGAGACGCTCGGCAAGAGCCAGCGCCCCGGCATCGTGACCACCTCCGTGGACGCGGTGGTCAACTGGGCCCGTACCGGCTCGATGTGGCCGATGACCTTCGGCCTGGCATGCTGCGCGGTGGAGATGATGCATGCCGGCGCGGCGCGCTACGACCTGGACCGCTTCGGCGTGATTTTCCGGCCAAGCCCGCGGCAGTCGGACGTCATGATCGTCGCCGGCACGCTGGTGAACAAGATGGCGCCGGCGCTGCGCAAGGTCTACGACCAGATGGCAGAGCCGCGCTGGGTCATTTCCATGGGCAGCTGCGCCAACGGCGGCGGCTATTACCATTATTCCTATTCCGTGGTCCGCGGCTGCGACCGGATCGTGCCAGTCGATGTTTACGTGCCCGGTTGTCCGCCGACCGCCGAGGCGCTGCTCTACGGGGTTTTGCAGCTGCAGAAGAAAATTCGGCGCACCAATACGATCGCGCGGTGAGCATGAGAACCGAGCGACTGGTG
The DNA here is from genome assembly GCA_964582505.1 of uncultured Ectothiorhodospiraceae bacterium. GTDB lineage: Bacteria > Pseudomonadota > Gammaproteobacteria > Steroidobacterales > XN24 > XN24. The sequence continues at coordinate 5,666 of CAZOSZ010000002.1, forward strand.
ACGCGCATAAAGGAGCGCTTCGGCGCTGCGGCCGAGTTGTTGCATGGCGCCGCCGGGGAACTGACTCTGGTGGTGCAGCCCGTCGAGCTCATCGAGATCGGGACTGCGCTCAGGGACGAGAAGGGCCTGGAGTTCGCGATGCTGGTGGAGCTCGCCGGCGTCGATTACCTGAGCTACGGAATGGAGGAGTGGGAAACCGCCAGGGCGACGACGTCCGGCTTCAGCCGCGGGGTGGTCCGAGGCTCGCCACCGGTATCCCCCGACATGCCGAAGCGCTTCGCGGTCGCCTACCATCTGCTGTCGCTCAGCCTGAACCAGCGCCTGCGCGTCAGGTGTTATGCCGAGCCGGGCGATCCGCCGAAGCTGCCCAGCGTCACGGGGATCTGGCCGGCAGCCGACTGGTTCGAGCGGGAAGCCTTTGACTTGTTCGGAATCCTGTTCGACGGCCACCCCGACTTGCGGCGCCTGCTGACGGATTACGGTTTCATCGGCCATCCGTTCCGCAAGGACTTCCCGCTGACGGGCCAGGTGGAGGTGCGCTACGACCCGGAACAGAAGCGCGTCGTCTACGAACCGGTGGACATCGAGCCGCGCACCCTGGTGCCACGGGTGATCCGCGAGGACCATCGCTACGATCCGGCCTTGAAGGACTGAGCGACGATGGCCGAGATCCACAGCTTCACGATGAATTTCGGGCCGCAGCATCCGGCCGCCCACGGCGTGCTGCGGCTGGTGCTGGAGATGGACGGCGAGAGCATCCGCAAGGCCGACCCGCATATCGGCCTGCTGCACCGCGCGACCGAGAAGCTCGCGGAGAGCAAGCCCTACAACCAGTCGATTGGCTACATGGACCGCCTCGACTACGTCTCATTGATGTGCAACGAGCACGCCTACGTACTGGCGATCGAAAGGCTGCTCGGCGTGGAGCCGCCGCGCCGCGGCCAGTACATCAGGGTGATGTTCGACGAGATTTCCAGGGTTCTCAATCACCTGATGTGGCTTGGCGCGCACGGCCTCGACATCGGTGCGATGACGGTGTTTCTGTACTGCTTCCGTGAACGCGAGGACCTGATGGACGTTTACGAGGCGGTTTCGGGCACTCGTATGCACGCGACTTACTATCGCCCCGGCGGCGTACACCGCGACCTGCCGCTGGAGATGCCGAAATACCAGGCCTCGCGTTTTCGCAGCAAGAAAACCCTGGATCGGATGAATGAGGCGCGTTCCGGCTCGCTGCTGGACTTCATCGAGGATTTCACGGATCGCTTCCCGGCCTGTGTGGACGAGTACGAGACGCTGTTGACCGATAACCGCATCTGGAAGCAGCGCACCGTGAACATCGGCGTCGTCGCGCCGGAGCGGGCCGTGGCACTCGGCTTCACCGGGCCGATGCTGCGGGGCTCCGGCGTTGCCTGGGACCTCCGCAAGATGCAGCCCTATGAGGTCTACGACGAGATCGATTTCGACATCCCGGTGGGGGTCAACGGCGATTGCTACGATCGCTACCTGGTGCGCGTGGAGGAACTGCGCCAGTCCAACCGGATCATTCGCCAGTGCGTGAAGTGGCTGCGCGAGAACCCGGGTCCGGTGTCGATCAGCGACCACAAGATCGTCCCGCCGCGGCGTGTCGACATGAAGGATGACATGGAATCGCTGATTCACCACTTCAAGCTCTATACCGAGGGCTACTGCGTGCCCGAGGGCGAGATCTACGCCGCCATCGAGGGGCCCAAGGGCGAGTTCGGCTGCTACATGATCTCCGACGGCGCCAACAAGCCGTACCGTGTCAAGCTGCGCCCGCCGGGCTTCGTGCACCTGTCGGCCCTGGACGAGATGGTGCGAGGCCACATGCTTGCAGATGTCGTCGCCGTCATCGGCACGATCGATGTGGTGTTCGGGGAGGTAGATCGGTGAAACCGCCGGTTGCCGGGCCTGGTGCAGTGCTCTCTGCCCACGTACGCGAAGAGGTCGATCGCTGGGTGGCGCGCTTTCCGGAGGGCCGTCAACGGTCCGCAGTGATTGCCGCATTGCGCGCCGCGCAACACGACAATGACGGGCACCTGACGCCGGCCCTGATGGATGCCGTCGCCGAGTACCTCGGCCTGCCCGCGGTGCAGGTCTATGAAGTTGCAACTTTCTATTCCATGTTCGAGACGAAGCCCTGTGGCAGGCACCACGTCTCGATCTGCACCAACGTGTCCTGCTGGCTGCGCGGCGGCGAGGAGCTGCTGCGCCATGCCGAGCGGCAGCTCGGCATCCGGGTCGGGGAAAGCACGCCCGACGGGAGGATCCTCCTCAAGCGCGAAGAGGAGTGCCTCGCGGCCTGCTGCGGCGCGCCGATGATGATGGTGGATCACGTGTACCACGAGAACCTGACTGCGGAGACACTCGCCGAAATCCTGCAGGGCCTCGATTGATGGCGCGCTCGATCAACCAGGTGTGCTTCGAGCCGCTCGGCCGCGACGAGTCGTGGACGCTGCCTGTCTACGAGTCGCTGGGCGGCTACCAGGCGTGGCGGAAGATTCTCGCCGAGCGCCCCTCGCCCGAGAACATCGTCGAGGAGATCAAGGCTTCCGGCCTGCGCGGACGCGGCGGGGCCGGCTTTCCGACCGGCCTCAAGTGGAGCTTCATGCCGAAAGAGCCGGCAATCCAGAAGTACGTCATCTGCAACTCGGACGAGAGCGAGCCTGGCACCTGCAGTGACCGGGATATCCTGCGCTACAACCCGCATGCAGTGATCGAGGGCATGGCGATCGCGGCTTACGCGATGCGCGCCACCGTCGGCTACAACTACATCCGCGGGGAATTCCTCGCCGAGCCCGTGCCGCGCTTCGAGGCCGCGCTGGCGGAAGCCTACCGGGCCGGGCTGCTGGGCCGCGATGTTCTCGCTTCGGGCGTGGATTTCGACCTGCACACCTTTGTCGGCGCGGGCGCCTACATCTGCGGCGAGGAGACGGCCCTGCTGGAATCGCTCGAGGGCAAGCAGGGCAAACCCAGATTCAAGCCGCCGTTTCCGGCCAACAAGGGCCTGTACGGCCAGCCGACCACCATCAACAACACCCAGACGTTCGCCTCCGTGCCGGCGATCATGCGCCGTGGCGCCCAGTGGTTCGCCGACCTGGGCGTCGAAGGCTCGGGCGGTACCGCGATTTTCTCGGTTTCGGGCCACGTCGCGCGCCCTGGCAACTTCGAGGTCGGCCTCGGCATCCCGTTTCGCGAGCTGCTCGCCCTGGCCGGCGGCGTCTGGAAGGGACGTGAGCTGAAGGCCGTGATCCCGGGGGGCTCATCTGCGCCGGTGCTGCCGGCGGCGGCAATACTCGAGACCAACATGGACTTCGACTCCGTCCGGAAGGCCGGTTCCATGCTGGGATCGGGTGCAGTCATGGTGATGGACCAGACCACCTGCATGGTGCGGATGCTGGAGCGCGTCAGCCGTTTTTATTACGCCGAGTCCTGCGGCCAGTGCACGCCGTGTCGCGAAGGCACCGGCTGGATGAACCGCGTGCTGTTGCGCATCCTCGCGGGGCAGGGCAGGAGTGAAGACCTGGACCTGCTGGACAGCGTCTCGCGGCGCATCGAGGGCCATACGATCTGCGCCTTCGGCGATGCCGCGGCCTGGCCCGTGCAAAGCTTCATCCGGCACTTCCGGCCGGAGTTCCAGTACATGATCGAGCACCGCGGCCGCAGCCTGGTCGACGGCGCAGGCGGCGAGCAGGCGGCGTGATGGGCGAGGAGTTCGTCAACATCGAGGTCAACGGCGTACTGATGCGGGCGCGCAGCGGGCAGATGATCATCGAGGTCACGGATGCCCACGATGTATACGTGCCCCGTTTCTGCTATCACCGCAAGCTCAGCATCGCTGCGAACTGCCGCATGTGCCTGGTGGAAGTCGAGCGTGCGCCCAAGCCGCTGCCCGCCTGCGCCACGCCGGTCACGGAAGGCATGAAGGTGCTCACGCGCTCTCCCTATGCGATCGCGGCGCAGAAGGCGACCATGGAATTCCTGCTGATCAACCACCCGCTTGATTGCCCGATTTGCGACCAAGGCGGGGAATGCGAGCTGCAGGACCTTGCCATGGGCTTCGGCTCGGATGTCTCGCGCTTCACCGAGCGCAAACGCATCGTCAAGGACAAGAACCTCGGCCCGCTGGTCTCGTCCGACATGACCCGTTGCATCCACTGCACGCGCTGCGTGCGCTTCGGCCAGGAGATCGCCGGGATCCAGGAGCTCGGCACCCTGGGACGCGCCGAGCAGAACCAGATCGGCACCTACATCGAGCGCAGCATCGACCACGAGCTGTCGGGCAACATCATCGATGTCTGCCCGGTCGGCGCGCTGAACAACAAGCCCTTCCGCTATCGCGCGCGCGCCTGGGAAGTGACCCAGCACGAGATGGTGTCGCCGCACGACTGCAGCGGCGCGCAGCTCTACACTCACACCCTGCGTGGCAAGGTGATGCGCAACGTGCCGCGCAGCTGCGAGGAAATCAACGAGACCTGGGCCGCCGACCGTGATCGCTTCGGCTGCCACGGGCTCTACGCCGAGGACCGGCTCGAGCATCCCATGATCCGTGGCACGGATGGCCAGTGGCGCGAAGCGGCATGGGAGGAAGCGCTGGCGCATGCCGCCGCGATGCTGAAGGCCGTCCACCCGGACCGGGCCGGTTTCCTCGCCGCACCCGGGGCGACGCTCGAGGAGCACTACCTGTTCGCCAGGCTCGCGCGCGATCTGGGCAGCGGGAACATCGATCACCGCCTGCGGCGCAGGGATTTTTCGGACCAGGACCATGATCCAGTCGCGCCGGGCATCGGCATGCCGGTCGCTGCGATCGACGAACTTTCGGCGCTGCTGGCGGTCGGTTCGGCGCTGCGGCGCGAGGTCCCGATTCTGGCACACCGCGTGCGCACGGCGGCGCTGCGCGGCGCCCAGGTCGGTTTTGTCAACCCGGCGGCATTCGAGTGGCGGTTTCCGGTGGCCGCCGAGATCGTGGCGGCGGCGAATGACCAGGCCGGTGCGCTGGCCGGGGTGCTGGCCGCGGCCTGCGACGGGGACTTCGACGGACTTCCGCCGGCCCTGGCGGACAGGCTGCGCGCACTGCAGCCCGACGAGCAACAGCGCCGCATGGCCGATGCGCTTGCCGGCAAGGGCACGCGCGCGGTCTGGCTCGGGCTGCTGGCGCAACGTCATCCAGGCTTTGGCGACCTGCGTGTGCTCGCGACCACCCTGTGCCGTCGCACCGGTGCGATGCTGGGTGAGCTCAGCGAGGGCGCGAACTCTGCCGGCGCCAGCTTGGCCGGGGCCTTGCCGCACCGCGAGCCCGGCGGGCGGGCGGCATCACAACCGGGCCTGCACGCTTCGGCCATGCTCTCCGGCGGCCTTGATGCCCTGTTGCTGCTCGGCTGCGAGCCCGAAGCCGACAGTGCGGCAGGCCACGCTGCTCTCGAGGCCCTCGCCGGCGCGGAATTTGTTGCCTGCCTGACGCCCTATGTGACGCCCGCGATGAAACACTACGCCAGGCTGCTGTTGCCGGTGGGCACTGTGTACGAGACCTCCGGGACCTTCGTCAACTGTGAGGGCCGCTGGCAGGGTTTCGCGGGCGCAGCCCGGCCGGTGGGCGAGGCGCGACCGGCCTGGAAAGTGCTGCGAGTGCTTGGCAACCAGCTCGGACTCGAGGGCTTTGGGTACCTCTCTTCGGAGGAGGTCCGCAAGGAAGTCGAGGCGCAGCTTGCGGATGTCGAGCCGTCGGTCGCGGAGTTGCCGCTGCGCGACGTATCGCTGCGCCACGAAGGCGGGATCGTCGAGCCTGGAATGTATGCGACGGACATGCTGCTGCGCCGCTCGCGGCCCTTGCAGGAAACCCGCGAGGGTCTCGAGGGCGCGAGGCACTGGCCATGATCGAGATGTGGTTCGGCCTGCCGGAGAGCCTGCAGCGGACGATTCTCGTCACGCTGCAAGTGCTGGTGGTGGTCGTGCCGCTGATCCTGACGGTTGCCTACCTCACGCTGGCCGAGCGCAAGGTCATCGGCTGGATCCAGAACCGGATTGGCCCCAACCGGGTCGGGCCCCGGGGGCTGCTGCAGCCAATCGCCGACGTGCTGAAACTGCTGGTCAAGGAGATCGTGATCCCGGCGAAGTCGAGCCGCTTCCTGTTCATCCTCGCCCCGCTGCTGGCGATCGTTCCGGCCTTCGCCACCTGGGCCGTGATCCCGGTGAGCCCGGTGTTCGTCCTGGCCGACATCAACGCCGGCCTGCTGTATGTGCTGGCCCTGACTTCAATGGGCGTATACGGCATCATCCTGGCAGGCTGGGCATCCAACTCGAAGTATGCGCTGCTCGGCGCGATGCGCTCGGCCGCGCAGTTCGTCGCCTACGAGATCGCCATGGGATTCGCGCTGGTGGGCGTGCTGATGGCCAGTGGCAGCCTCAATCTCGGCGAGATCGTGCGCGCCCAGCAGGGCAGCCTGCTGCATTGGTTCTGGTTGCCGCTGCTGCCGCTGCTGGTGGTCTATTTCGTCTCAGGCGTGGCGGAGACCAACCGCGCGCCTTTCGACGTTGCCGAGGGCGAGTCCGAGATCGTCGCCGGCTTTCACGTCGAGTACTCCGGCATGGCCTTTGCGGTGTTCTTCCTCGCCGAATACGCCAATATGGTGCTGATCTCGGGGCTGGCTACGATATTCTTCCTTGGTGGATGGCTTTCGCCTTTCCAGGGAATTCCCGGGCTGGACGGCACTTTCCTGGCGGCGCCGAGCTTCTTCTGGTTCGCCATGAAGACCTCGCTGTTCCTGTTCTGTTTCCTGTGGTTTCGTGCGACTTTCCCGCGGTATCGCTATGACCAGATCATGCGCCTCGGCTGGAAGGTCTTCATTCCCATCACCCTCGTCTGGCTGTCCGTCGAGGGGCTGATGGTCTGGTTTGGCGTCGGACCCTGGTTCAGCTGATGCAAATGCTGCGCAACCTCGCCAGTACCCTGTTCCTGACCGAGCTTCGCATCGGGCTCGGGCTGACGCTGCGCAACCTGTTCCGGCCCAAGGTCACGGTGTTTTACCCGGAAGAAAAGACCCCGCAGTCGCCGCGCTTTCGCGGCCTGCATGCATTGCGGCGTTATCCGAATGGCGAGGAGCGCTGCATCGCCTGCAAGCTCTGCGAGGCGGTTTGCCCAGCGCTGGCCATCACCATCGAGAGCGATGTCGGCAAGAACGGACTGCGGCGCACTACGCGCTACGACATCGATCTTTTCAAGTGCATCTACTGTGGCCTCTGCGAGGAATCCTGCCCGGTCGACTCGATCGTGGAAACACGGATCCACGAGTACCACATGGAGAACAGGGGCGAGAACATCATGACCAAGGAGAAACTGCTGGCAATCGGCGACAAGTACGAAGCCATGATTGCCGCCGACAAGGCCGCCGATGCGAGCTATCGCTAGGAGCACGTGGTGATCGAGGCAGTCATTTTCTATTTTTTCGCGGCCATCCTCGTCGGCGCGGCGGTCGGCGTGATCGCCGCACGCAATTCCGTGCATGCCGTGCTTTTCCTGGTACTGGCCTTTTTCAGCAGTGCCGGCCTGTGGCTGCTGCTCGAGGCCGAGTTCCTGGCAATCATCCTCGTGCTGGTCTACGTGGGCGCGCTGATGGTGCTGTTCCTGTTCGTCGTCATGATGGTCGATCTCGATGGCGCGCGCGCCCGTGAGGAGGTGTCCCGCCATCTGCCGCTTGGTGCGCTGGTGGCCGTACTGATCGCCCTGCAGATGGCGGTGGTGCTCGGATCGCGTCATTTCGGCCTGGACGTCTTTCCGCCACCGCAGCGCATGGCCGCGGATTTCTCGAATACCGAGCAACTTGGCGAGCTGCTCTACACGGTCTATGTCTATCCGTTCGAGATAGCCGGCGCGATCCTGCTGCTTGCCATTGTTGCGGCGATTTCCCTGACATTGAGGCACCGGGAAGGCGGCCGAGGTCGCCCGGCGCGGTGGACCACTGTGCGGCGCGAGGATCGTGTGCGCCTGGTCGGAATGGCGTCGCGGCGAAAGGCCGGCACGGATGCCGGTGGTGATGCCTCTGCAGATGAGGTTACCCGTTGATCGCGCTATCGGATTTCCTGATTCTCGGCGCGATCGTGTTCTGTCTCGGGCTGGCCGGAGCCCTGTTCAGGCGCAGGAATGCCATCAACCTGCTGCTGTCGATTGAATTGATGCTGCTGGCGGTGAACATGAATTTCATCGCCTTCTCGCACTTTCTGCAGGATACCGCCGGCCAGATCTTTGTCTTCTTCATCCTGACGGTGGCTGCCGCAGAGGCATCCATCGGCCTGGCCATCGTGATTCTGGTGTTCCGTAACCGGCGGACGATCGAAGTACCGGAACTGAACGAGATGAAAGGATGAGCTGACAGAGCTGCAGCGCCCGACGAATCGCAGCATCGATGCATTTGCCCTCGTGGAGACCAGCCGGATGGCCCCATGGAGACGTTGATTTCGGTGAAACCGCTGTTGGCCGTGCTGGTCTCGGGCGGCGTAGCGGCGTTGATCCTGATGTCGCGAGGGAATCCGAACCGGCGTGAGGCGTGGTCGATAGCTGCGGCGGTCATTACCTTCCTGGTCGTGGCGTCCATGGCTCCCGCCATCCTTGCCGGGAACCTCATCGAGTACACGCTGTTCAGAATACTGCCCGGGGTTGACCTTGCCTTCCGGGTCGACGGCATCGGCCTGCTGTTCGCCACGACCTCATCGTTCCTGTGGGTCGTCGCGGCGGTTTACTGCATCGGATACATGCGGACCCTGCAGGAAGAGAACCAGACGAGGTTCTATGCCTGCTTCGCCATCTCGATATCCGCGGCCCTCGGCGTGGCATTCTCGGCGAACCTGTTCACGCTGTTCCTGTGTTACGAAGTTCTCAGCCTCTGCACCTTCCCGCTGGTCATTCACAAGGAGACCCGGGAGTCCTGGGATGCGGGGCGCAAGTACCTGCTGTACCTGGCCGGCGCTTCGAAAACCATCCTGCTGGCCGCGATCGTCCTGACCTATCACCTCACCGGGACGCTGGAGTTCGACCGGGCCGGGATGTTCTCCGGCGGGGAGTCGAAGACGCTTCTGACGGTGGTCTATTTCTGCTTTTTGTTCGGCTTTGCCAAGGCGGCGGTCATGCCAGTGCACAGCTGGCTGCCTGCCGCCATGGTCGCGCCCACGCCGGTCAGCGCCTTGCTGCATGCCGTCGCGGTGGTCAAGGTCGGGGCCTTCAGCATTGTCCGCGTGGTCACCGACGTGTTCGGCGTCGAGTTGATGTGGGACCTCGATCTTGGCACCTACACGGCCATTGTTGCCTCGATCACCATTCTTGCGGCCTCCGCTTATGCGCTGTCCCAGGACAATCTCAAGATGCGGCTCGCCTACTCGACCGTGAGTCAGCTCTCGTACATCGTGCTTGGCGTGGCATTGCTTTCCGTCAGCGGCATGACCGGCGGCATCATTCACATCATCAATCATGCCTTTTCGAAGATCACGCTGTTTTTCTGTGCCGGTTCGATTTATGCCGTGTCCCACAAGACCCACATCAGCCAGTTGTCCGGGATTGCGCGGAAGATGCCGTGGACGATCGCAGCCTTTGCCATCGGATCGTTGAGCATGATCGGCGTCCCCCTGTTTGCCGGGTTCATCAGCAAGTGGTACTTGGCCGTCGGCAGCATCCAGACCGAGAACTGGACAGTACTGGGCGTGCTGATGATCAGCACGCTCCTCAACATGGCGTACTTCGCTCCCATCGTCTACAAGGCCGTGTTCGAGGATGCGCCCGAGGATCATGGCGGGCATGAGGATTTCGGCGAAGCGCCTTTGACCATCCTGGTTCCATTGCTGGTGACGGCGGCCGGCACGATCCTGCTGGGCCTGTTCCCTGGCTATTTCCTTGCCTTGATTCGAGCGGGGTTCATGTGATGGATCTTGGAAAGTTCCTGGAGAAGCTCGTCGCCAACACCAGGACCTTGAAGCGGGTTGCCTATGCAGTCCTGGCATTGACGGTGGTGGTCGATTTCTTCCTGCTGCGCCACCACCCCCATTTCTTCTGGGATTCGATCCCGGGCTTCAGCGCCGGCTACGGTTTCATCGGCTGCGTGCTGATCATCGTCGTGTCAAAGGCCTTCGGCCACTACTGGGTGGCGCGATCGGAGGACTACTACGATGATTGACTGGCTGCACCCTTCGATCTTCCTCATCCTGGGGGCGCCGTTCATCCCATTTTTCAAGGGAAGGATGCAGCAGGCCTATGTCATCCTGCTCCCGGCCCTCGCCCTGTCGACCGTCATCATGATGTCGCCAGGAACCTACGGCGTCATCGACTTTCTTGGCCTGGAGCTGATATTCGGCCGCGTCGACAAGCTCAGCCTCGCCTTTGCCTGGGTGTTCGCCATCGTGGCGCTGATCGGGGCGATCTATGCGCTGCACGTCAAGGACAACGGGCAGCACATTGCCGGCTTCGTTTACGCCGGGTCCTCCCTCGGCGTGACCTTCGCCGGCGACCTGGTCACGCTGTTCGTCTTCTGGGAGCTGATGGCCGTCGCCTCGGTCTGGCTGATCTGGTCCCGCCGCGTAGAGGCCTCGATCGCCGCGGGTTTTCGCTATCTGCTGGTGCATGCCGCGGGCGGCGTTTTGCTGCTGGCCGGGATCATGATCTTTTACGCGACCACCGGCTCAATCCGCTTCGAAGCCATGCACCAGCCTGGAGCGGCGTTCTACCTGATCCTGCTCGGCTTCATGCTGAATGCGGCCGTGCCGCCGCTGCACGCATGGCTGACGGACGCCTACCCCGAGGCCACGGTCACCGGGGCGGTGTTCCTCAGCGCATTTACCACGAAGACGGCCGTATACACGCTGATCCGCGGCTATCCCGGCACCGAGATACTGATCTGGCTTGGCGCCATCATGGCGCTCTATGGCGTGGTGTATGCGGTTCTCGCCAACGACATCCGCCGCCTGCTCGCCTATCACATCGTCAGCCAGGTAGGCTACATGGTGGCCGGCGTCGGGATCGGCACGGCGATGGCGCTCAACGGCGCAGTTTCGCACGCCTTCACGCACATCCTCTACAAGGGCCTGCTGTTCATGGGCGCCGGCGCCGTCATCCACATGACGGGGCGGAGCAAGCTGACCGAACTGGGCGGACTCTACCGCTGGATGCCCTGGACCTTCGTGCTTTACATGATCGGCGGCTTCTCGATCTCGGCCTTTCCACTGTTCAGCGGCTTCGTCAGCAAGTCCATGGTGGTGTCCGCGGCTGCCGAGGAGCACCTGGCATGGATCTGGCTGCTGCTCACCCTGGCCTCGGCCGGCACCTTCCTCCACACGGGCCTGAAGCTCCCCTATTTCACCTTCCTCGGGGAGGATTCAGGCGTGCGCACCACCGATCCGCCGCGCAACATGCTGATCGCGATGGGGATCGCCGCGTTCCTGTGCATTTTCATCGGCGTCTATCCGGCCTGGCTCTATGAGATGCTTCCGGCACCTGTCGACTACCAGCCGTACACGGCGACCCATGTCGTCTGGGCCTTGCAGATTCTGCTCTTTACAGGCCTCGGGTTCTTCATGCTGCTCGGCATGGTCGGTGGAGAAAAAAAGATCAGCCTGGACACGGACTGGTTCTACCGCAAGAGCGCGCGCCAGTTCGTGCGTTTCGTGCATGGCGTCGTGGTTCCCATCGAGTCCGGCATGATCCAGGCCTACCGCCACATATTCCGCGGCAACCTGATTGTCGCCGAGAGGGGGCTGTGGCTGGACAAGAACGTCATCGACGGCGCCGTCAACGGCGTGGCGGCCTCGGTGGCGCGGTGGGCCGGTGCATTGAGAAAGGTGCAGACGGGACAGCTCCAGCATTACGCATTGTTCATGGCGGGGTCGCTCCTGATCCTGAGCCTCTACTGGCTGTTTTGAGGTCGCGGCGGAATGCTCGAATCAAAGCTGCTGAGCCTGGTCATCTTTCTGCCCCTCGGCGGCGCGCTGGCAGTCGGCCTGGCGCCGAGAAAGGACGAGCTGACTCGCTGGATCGCCCTGGTCTTCTCTTTGCTGGTGTTTGTCGCCTCGCTAGTCCTGTGGGTCCAGTTCGACACATCGACACACGAAATGCAGTTTGTCGAGCGGATGCCCTGGATTCCCGCCTTCAACGTCGAGTATGCGGTCGGCGTGGACGGCATCAGCGTGCTCATGGTGATGCTCACTACCCTGATCACTCCGCTTTGCGTGCTCTGCTCGTGGCGTTCCGTCGATACCCGGGTCAAGGAGTTCATGACGGCGGTTCTCGCCATGGAAACGGCGATGATCGGCGTGTTCTGCGCGCTCGACTTCATTCTCTTCTACGTCTTCTGGGAAGCCATGCTCATCCCGATGTACCTGATCATCGGCGTGTGGGGCGGCCCGCGGCGGGTCTACGCGGCGTTCAAGTTCTTCCTCTACACCTTGCTGGGGAGCCTGCCGCTGCTCGTTGCGATCCTGGCGCTGTATTTCATGGGCGGGAATACCTTCGATATCCAGGCGTTGTCGGCGGGGAGCTACGGCACGACGGCCCAGGCCTGGATCTTCTGGGCATTCTTCCTGGCCTTTGCGGTCAAGGTGCCGATGTTCCCGTTCCACACCTGGCTGCCCGACGCGCATGTCGAGGCGCCTACCGCGGGGAGCGTGATCCTCGCGAGCGTGCTGCTGAAAATGGGGGCCTACGGATTCCTTCGCTTCAGCCTGCCGATGGTCCCGGATGCCAGTCTCAGCTTTGCGCCGGTCATCCTGGGCCTGTCGCTGGTCGCCATCCTGTGGGGGTCCTACATGGCGCTCGTCCAGAGCGACCTCAAGAAGCTGGTGGCCTATTCCAGCGTCGGCCACATGGGCTTCGTGACGATGGGCATCTTCGTCTTCAACACCGCCGGCATCGAGGGCGCAATGCTGCAAATGCTCAACCACGGCATCACCACGGGGGCGTTGTTCCTTTGCGTGGGCCTGATCTACGAGCGCACTCACAGCCGGGAGATTACGGATTGCAGCGGTCTGCGGGCGATGATGCCGGCCTATGTCACGCTGCTGGTGCTGTTTTCGTTCTCCTCGTTCGGCTTTCCGGGGACGAACACCTTCGTCGGGGAATTGCTGGTGCTGGTCGGGGCCTTCAGGCAGAACCTCTGGTTAGGGGCGGTCGCTATCGGCGGTGTGGTGCTCTCGGTGGCCTACATGCTGTGGATGCTGCAAAGGGTGATCTGGGCGGAACACACCCGGACGCCGGGGACCGTATTTTCGGATCTCAATGGACGCGAGCTTGCCACGCTCCTGCCGCTGCTGCTGCTGGTCTTCTGGATCGGGCTCAATCCAGGGCCGTTTCTCGACAGGATAAAAGTCAGCGTGGCCCACCTCGTGTCCGAGATCTCGGTAGTTCGGAATGTCGACTTGAGCCCGACGCCATGAACTTCCTGATGCCGGATTTCCTGCCCGCGGTTGCCGAGATGTTCGTGCTGGGCATGATCTGCATGATTCTCGTCGTCGACGTGTTCCTCGGCGGCAAGCATCGTGAGCTGACTTACTACCTTTCCCAGGCGACGCTCTTGGGCGCAATCCTGCTGACCGTCACGACCCATTCACCGGAGGCGCGCCAGACCTTTGGCGGCAGCTTTGTCGCGGATCTTCTTGGCGACGTCCTGAAGGTCTTCATCTACATCATCACCGCAGGTGCGCTGCTGTATGCGCGTCCCTGGCTCAGGGATCGCGATATCCACAAGGGCGAGTTCTACGTGCTGGTGCTGTTCGGTGTGCTGGGAATGATGATCATGGTCTCGGCCCATAGCCTGCTGACTCTCTATCTCGGCCTCGAGCTGCTGTCCCTGTCGCTCTTCGCACTCGCCGCCTACGAGCGCGATTCGAGCCGTGCTTCCGAGGCGGCGATGAAATACTTCGTGCTCGGCGCCATTGCCTCCTGCATTCTGCTCTACGGCATGTCGTTGCTGTATGGCGTTTCCGGGAGCCTCGAGATTATCGCGATTGCCGAATATCTGGCGGGAATCGAGGCGCGGGCATACAGCATGACCCTCGTATTTGCGCTCACTTTCGTAGTGGTCGGGATGGCCTTCAAGCTCGGTGCCGTGCCGTTTCACGCCTGGCTGCCGGACGTCTATCACGGAGCCCCGACCGCGACTGTGCTGGTTGTCGGATCAGCCCCGAAGATCGCGGCCTTTGCCATCGTCGTACGGCTGCTGGTGGAAGGGCTCGGCGCGCTGCATGCCGACTGGCAGATGATGCTGGTGACTGTCGCCGTGCTCTCGCTGGCGATCGGCAACGTCGTTGCCATCGCCCAGACCAACATCAAGCGGATGCTGGCCTACTCGACGATCTCTCACGTCGGCTTTCTGCTGCTGGGCGTGCTGGCCGGGACGGGGCAGGGCGTGGCCGCGGCGATGTTCTACGCCATCACCTACGCGATCACGGCACTCGGCGGCTTCGGCATGATCATCCTGCTGAGCCGCCGCGGCTTCGACGCCGAGAATATCGAGGACTTCAAGGGGCTCAACGAGCGGAGCCCGTGGTTCGCTCTGATGATGTTGATCCTGATTTTCTCGATGGCTGGAGTGCCGCCGACCGTCGGCTTCTATGCGAAGCTGCTGGTGCTCAGCGCAGTGATCGACGTTGGATTGGTGTGGCTTGCCGTGGTGGCCGTCGGCTTTACCGTCATCGGCGCGTTCTATTACCTGCGCATCATCAAGCTCATGTACTTCGACAAGCCCGAGGACACCGCGCCGCTGCTGCCCGCCGCCGACATGCGCATGGCATTGAGCGCCAACGGGCTGCTGGTGCTCGCATTGGGATTGTTCCCGCAGGGACTGATAGCGCTATGCGGGCAAGCGCTGGGATAGGCGTCCTGGCTGCGCCAGGCGTTTCGTAGGAGCGGCTTCCAGCCGCGACCCTTTCAGGCCGCGACCGAGATCGGGGCCCAGGCCCCTCCTACCCATGCAGGATGCAGGAGGGACTCTCAGGCCCGAAAAGAAAATGGCATCAACGGCCGCCGACTTGCAGTGACGGATCCAGGCGGCTCAGCGCCTCGCCGGCGTTGGTCTCGCCGGTCCGCACCAGTTGGTCCCGAGTGTAGACTCGGCCGGGCACCGCGACGCACCCATCCGGCTTGCGTATCCGGCTTCCCGTGTACTTGAGGCAGTGCGGCTGTTCGACCTTGGCTTCGGCCGTGACTTCCGCATCCTGCGTGGCGACGTCCGCGACATCCGTTTCCGCGTCGGCGTACGCCAGACTCGCCAGGCCCAGCGCCGCTGCTGCCAGGATAAACTTGCGCATGACTGAAACTCCTCTGCAACAGGGCTCGATTCCGAGGATACGCCCGGGCGCCTGCGGCCGCAAGCCATTTTCGGCCAGCGACCATTGTTCGGCCACAGCCTCAGGCCTTTAATTTCCAACGAGTTCCTTCGCTTCAGCGCACACACGTGGAACGAATGCCACGACAAGCCCGTCGGGCTTGGGGTACCAGATCCAGATGTGCAGGGTCCAAAGATTGGACTCGGCATTTACCGTCCGGACGTCGGCGTCCACTGTAAGGCCCTCGGCTACACCAGACACCCGACCCGCCGGCAGGTATCTGTTGCGCTGCGGGCAGGGGCTACGTAAAATACCCGGCCTGCGGATGCGGGGTGGAGCAGTCTGGCAGCTCGTCGGGCTCATAACCCGAAGGTCGCAGGTTCGAATCCTGCCCCCGCTACCAAGCTTTTCGCCCGAAAAGGCCCCGCTGGGGCTTTTTCTTTATCCGGTCCGCGCGCAGGCGTCGGGAGGAGCCTCGGAAGGAGGCTGACAGGTGGGCCGCAGGGCCCATTTTTTATTTGGCAAGGCCTTGACGCTGAAAGAGAAATTGCTGGAGTTGCTGACGCCTGAGGTGGCTGCGCTGGGCTACGAGCTGGTGGAGCTGGATGCACCGGGACACGGCGGCTCGGGAACGCTGCGAGTTTACATCGACGAACCCGACGGCATCGGGCTGGACGACTGCGAGAGAGTGAGTCACCGGATCAGTGGCGTGCTGGATGTCGAGGACCCCATCCCGGGTCACTACGTGCTCGAGGTGTCCTCGCCGGGGCTGGATCGACCGCTGCGTAAGCAAGAGCACTTCCAGCGACAGCTCGGCAGGCGGGTCAAGATCGTGATGGTGGCGGGCCGCCCGGGGCGGCGGCGCTACAAGGGAACGATCCAGGGCGTCGCCGACGGCGTGCTGGAAATGGAAGTGGACGGAGAGCGCGTTGAGCTGCCGCTGTCCGATATCGAATCTGCCCGGCTGGTGCCGGAGTTGTAGTCCAAGGTACCGGGTCAATTCAGATGAACAAGGAAATCCTGCAAGTAATCGAACAGGTCTCGGCTGAGAAGGATCTCGACAAGGAGATCATCTTCGAGGCTCTCGAGACGGCGCTGGCCACCGCCACCCGCAAGCAGTTCGGTGAAGACATCGAGGTGCGGGTATCGATGGACCGCAAGTCCGGCGCGCTGAAGGCCTTCCGGCGCTGGAAGGTGTTTGCCGACGATTCCAGCGAGCTGGAGACGCCCAGTCGCGAGCTGCGGCTGGACGACGCGGTCGACCTTGATCCGAACGCGGAGATCGGCGGTTATGTCGAGGAGCCGCTGGATGTCTCGCCCACCGGCCGCATCGTCGCGCAGACCGCCAAGCAGGTGGTGGTGCAGAAGGTGCGCGAGGCCGAGCGCGCCCAGGTGGTCGAGGAGTTTCGCGAGCGGGTCGGCACGCTGATCGGAGGCATCGTCAAGCGGGTCGATCGCAACGGCGTGTTCGTCGACCTCGGCGGCAATGCCGAGGGCTTCATTTCGCGGGAGGAGATGATTCCGCGCGAGGCAGTACGCACCCAGGACCGCATCAAGGGCTACCTGCGCGAGGTGCGCTCCGAGCCGCGCGGGCCGCAGATTTTCCTGTCGCGCACCGCCCCCGAGTTCATCATCGAGCTCTTCAAGCTCGAAGTGCCCGAGGTGGGTCAGGGGCTGATCAGGATTCTTGGCGCGGCGCGCGATCCCGGTCACCGGGCGAAGATCGCGGTCAAGAGCCTCGACCAGCGAATCGATCCGATCGGCGCCTGCGTCGGCATGCGCGGGTCGCGCGTGCAGGCGGTCTCGAACGAGCTGGCCGGCGAGCGGGTGGACATCATTCCCTGGGACGACAACCCGGCCCAGTTCGTGATCAACGCCATGTCGCCGGCCGAAGTGGTCTCCATCGTGGTGGACGAGGAGGCCCACAGCATGGACGTAGCTGTCGAGGAGGAGAAGCTGTCGCAGGCAATCGGCCGGGGGGGCCAGAATGTGCGCCTCGCCAGCGAGCTGAGCGGCTGGGAACTGAACGTGATGACCGCCACCGAGGCCGAGGAGAAGAGCGAAAGCGAGGCGCGCGCGTTGATCGATGCCTTCAAGACCCAGCTCGACGTGGACGAGGAGGTGGCCGTGATCCTGGTGCAGGAGGGCTTTTCCAGCATCGAGGAAATCGCCTACGTGCCGACCTCCGAACTGCTCGGGATCGAGGAATTCGACGAGGACATCGTCGAGGAACTGCGCAACCGCGCGCGCGATGTGCTGATCACTCAGGCCATCGTCAAAGAGGAAAAGCTCGATCTTGCGGAGCCTGCGGAGGACCTGCTCGAGGTGGAGGGCATGGACAGGGCGCTGGCATTCACGCTGGCGAGCCGCGGCATCCGAACCCGTGACGAGCTTGCGGAACAGGCCACGGACGACCTGGCGGACATCGACGGCCTGGATCCGGAGCGCGCCGGCAAGCTGATCATGGCGGCCCGCGCTCACTGGTTCGAGAGCGCCGAAGAGAACGCCTGAACACGAGGATCGACTGCATATGGCCCAAGTCACTGTCGCCCAGTTCGCTGAGGTCCTGAAGGTCCCCGTGGACCGGCTGCTGTCGCAGCTGGAGGAGGCTGGCATCCGGGTCGAGGGTGCGGAAGACACCATCAGCGATGAGGCCAAGCTCGAGCTGCTGACATTCCTGCGGGAGAGTCACGGGCGCGACGCACCCGCCGTTACGCCGCGCAAGATCACGCTGAAGCGCAAGACGCAGAGCGAATTGCGCCAGCCGGTCGGGCAGGGCCGCGCGCGCATGGTCAACGTCGAGGTCCGTAAGAAGCGCACCTACATCAAGCGCGACGTGCTTGAAGAGCAGGCCCGCCAGCAGCAAGAGGAGCTCGACCGCGAGCGCGAGGCCGAAGAACAGGCCCGTGCGAAAGCCGAGGAAGAGGCTCAGCGATTGTCCGACCATGAGCGCAAGCTCCGCGAGGACGAGGAGAAGCGCCGGTTGGCCGACGAGGCGGCCCGCCTGCAGGCCGAGGAAGAGGTGCGCAGGAAGGCCGAGGAGGAGGCCCGGCGCATCGCCGAGGAGGAGGCGCGGGTGCTCGCCGAGGCCCGCAAGCGTGCCTCCGACGAAGATCGCAAGCGCCGCGAGGCCGAGCGTCCGCCGCCGCGCCGCGGCGCGGCGGAGGAAGAGGGCGCCGGTACGCGCTATGGCCGCAAGGAACTGCATGTCGCCGGTGATAAGACCGGGCGTCGCAGGAAACGCGCCTCGGCCTCCGGTCGGCGTGGTGCCGGCGTGCAGATCGAGCGCCAGAGCTTCGAGCGGCCGACCGCGCCGGTCAAGCGGGAAGTCCCGATCCCCGAGACGATCACGGTCGCCGAGCTTGCCCAGAAGATGGCCGTCAAGGCGACCGAGGTCATCAAGACGATGATGGGCATGGGCGCGATGGTGACCATCAACCAGGTAATCGACCAGGACACCGCGGTGATCGTCGTGGAGGAAATGGGCCATACCCCGAAAGTCCTCCGCGAGAACCAGATCGAGGAGGTCGTCGAGGTGGCCTCGCGCGGCGCCGGCGAACTCAGCACGCGCTGGCCGGTGGTGACCATCATGGGCCACGTCGACCACGGCAAGACCTCGCTGCTCGACTACATCCGCCGCAGCCGTGTGGCGGCTGGCGAAGCCGGCGGCATCACCCAGCACATCGGCGCCTACGTGGTCGAGTCGGCCAAGGGGCGAATCACCTTTCTCGATACGCCGGGCCATGCCGCCTTCACCGCGATGCGCGCCCGCGGCGCGCAGGCCACCGACGTCGTCATTCTGGTGGTGGCGGCCGACGACGGCGTGATGCCGCAGACCATCGAGGCGATCCAGCACGCCCGCGCGGCCGGCGTGCCGATTGTCGTGGCGATCAACAAGATCGACAAGCACGGCGCCGATCCTGAACGGGTCAAGACCGAGTTGGCACAACATGAGGTGATCCCGGAGGAATGGGGCGGCGATGCCCAGTTCGTCAACGTCTCCGCACACACCGGCGAAGGCATCGATGCGCTGCTCGAGTCAGTGGCGCTGCAGGCCGAGGTGCTCGAACTGCAGGCGATGGCGAGCGGTCCCGCCAAGGGCGTGGTCATCGAGTCCAGCCTGGAAAAGGGCCGCGGCGCAGTGGCAACCGTGCTGGTGCAGCAGGGTACCCTGCAGCTGGGCGACGCCCTGCTGGCCGGCCGCGAGTTCGGCCGGGTGCGCGCAATGTTCAACGAGCTCGGCAAGCCGATGAAGGAAGCTGGGCCTTCGACTCCGGTGCAGGTGCTCGGCCTGTCCGGAACGCCGATGGCAGGTGACGACGTGGTGGTGCTGCCGGACGAGCGCAAGGCTCGCGAAGTGGCGCTGCATCGCCAGGGCAAATTCCGGGACGTCAAGCTCGCCAAGCAGCAGTCAGCCAAGCTCGAGGACGTGTTCACGCAGATGGAAGAAGGCGAGGCGAGCGCGGTACAGCTGCTGATCAAGGCCGATGTACAGGGCAGCGCCGAGGCGCTGCGTGATGCCATGACGCGGCTGTCTGGTGAGGAGGTCAAGGTCAAGGTGATCGGCAGCAATGTCGGCGGCATCACCGAGTCGGACGTCAACCTTGCGGCGGCCTCGGGCGCGATCATCATCGGCTTCAACGTGCGCGCCGATGGCGCGGCCCGTAATGCCATCAAGGAAACCGGCGTGGATGTGCGCTATTACAGCATCATCTACGAGGCCATCGACGACGTGAAGCAGGCGATCGTCGGCCTGCTGTCGCCGGAGATCCGCGAGCAGATCGTCGGCATTGCCGAGGTGCGCGAGGTGTTCAGCTCGCCAAAATTCGGCCAGGTGGCCGGCTGCCTGGTGACCGAGGGCGTGGTCCGGCGCAACAACCCGATCCGCGTGTTGCGCGACAACGTGGTGATCTTCGAGGGCGCGCTGGAGTCGCTGCGCCGCTTCAAGGACGACGTCAGCGAGGTTCGCTCGGGCACCGAATGCGGCATCGGCGTGCGCAATTACAACGACGTGCGGGTCGGAGACCAGATCGAGTGCTTCGAGCGGATCGAGATCGCGCGGAGCCTGTGAACGGCATGGCAAGGGAGTTTTCGCGCAGCCGGCGAGTCGGCGAACAGATGCAGCGGCTGCTGGGTGAGATCCTGTTGCGCGAGGTCAAGGACCCGGGCGCGCAGGGTGTCAGCGTCACCGCCGTCGAAGTCTCGCGCGACCTTTCCCATGCGACCGTCTGGTTCAGCCTGCTGGACCCCGCTGCGGACCCCGTGCCCGCGGCCGCCGCGCTGGCGCGTGCCGCCGGGCTGATCCGCGGCAAGCTCAGCCGCGCGATGTACATCCGCCAGGTGCCGGCGCTGCATTTCCGGCATGACGAGAGCCTGGAGCGCGGTTCGCGTCTCTCCGAGCTGATCAGCCGGGCAGTCGCCTCCGACCGGGAGGGGCCCGGCAACGATGACTGACGAGCCCGGAAACTTGCGCCGGCCGTCGGCCGGCGGGCCTGACGGCGTGATCCTGCTCGACAAGCCGGTCGGCATGACCTCCAACAGGGCGCTGCAGAGGGTGCGCCGGCTGTTCGGCTGCCGCAAGGCCGGACACACCGGCAGCCTCGACCCGCTCGCCAGCGGGCTGTTGCCGATCTGTCTCGGCCAGGCGACGCGATTCTCCGGATACCTGCTCGACGCGGCCAAGGGCTACGGTGTGAGCGGGCTGCTCGGGCAGCGAACCACCACCGGCGATGCCGAGGGCGAGCCGATCGAGACCTGCCCCTGGGAGCACCTCGGCCGCGCGGAACTCGAGGCCGCGCTGGCGGGCTTTCGCGGCAGAATCCGGCAAGTGCCGCCGATGTACTCGGCGCTCAAACGGGGCGGTGAGCCGCTGTATCGCAAGGCACGGCGCGGCGAGACGGTGGAACGGGCGCCGCGCGAGATCGAGATCTTCAGGCTCGAACTCAGCGCCTGGCAGCCACCCGGTTTCAGCCTGGAGATCGAGTGCTCGAAGGGCACCTATGTGCGGACGCTGGTCGAGGACATCGCGCGGGCCGCCGGCAGCTGCGCGCACGTAACGGCTTTGCGTCGCGTGACAGCCGGGCCATATGGCGGAGGCGACGCGCATACGCTATCGGAACTGGAGCAGCTGGCCGACGAAGGCCCCGCGTCGCTGGCGGCCGCCCTGCTGCCGATGGACACGGCGCTGTCGGCATTGCCCGCGACCGCGCTCGCCACGGAGCAGGCGGAGCGCCTGTTCCAGGGGCAGCCGGTCGCGGCGCCATCGACAGGCGAGCCGGGTCTGGTGCGGCTTTACGGCCCGCAGGGCTTTCTCGGCATCGGTGAGCGCAGCGCCGACGGGCAGCTGCGCGCGAGGCGCCTGCTGGGCGCTGACAAGAACGCCTAAGGCGTCGAAGATAAAGGGTTTTTGCTGGTGGCGGGCTTGTTCGCACGCGGTCGCACGCGATAGAATTCCCCGCTTGTCAAAGGGACAGTGAAAGAGAAGGTTTCAGGAGACATCAGATGCCTCTGTCAGTCGATCAGAAGAAGGAAATCATCCAGGAGTACGGCCGCGGCAACGCCGACACGGGCTCCCCGGAAGTGCAGGTGGCGCTGCTGTCCGCCCGCATCAGCGAACTCACCGATCATTTCGGTACGCACAAGAAGGACCATCACTCGCGGCGTGGCCTGCTGAAGATGGTCAACCAGCGCCGCCAGCTCCTCGAATACCTGAAGCGCAAGGATGCTGACCGCTACCAGGAACTTATCAACCGCCTCGGCCTGCGTCGCTGAGCAAACCCCAAGTCCGGCCATGGGGGCCGGCAGACAACAGGCGAAGAAAGTGAATCTGACTCCTATCAAGAAATCCTTCCAGTACGGTGCCCACACGGTCACCGTGGAAACCGGCGAAATCGCCAGGCAGGCGGACGCCGCCGTGATGGTCAACATGTCCGACACCGTGGTGCTGGTCACCGTGGTCGGCCGCAAGCAGGCGGCAGAGGGGCAGAATTTCATGCCGCTGACCGTCAACTATCAGGAGAAGACCTACGCCGCGGGACGTATCCCCGGCGGCTTCTTCAAGCGCGAGGGACGGCCGTCGGAGAAGGAGACCCTGACCTCGCGGCTGATCGATCGCCCGATCCGGCCGCTGTTTCCAAAGGGCTTCTGCAACGAGGTGCAGGTGATCGCCACGGTGATGTCGGCCAACCCCGACGTGGATCCCGACATCCCGTCGTTGATCGGCACCTCGGCGGTCCTGGCACTGTCCGGGATTCCCTTCGCCGGTCCGATCGGCGCTGCGCGCGTTGGTTACATCGACGGCAATTACGTCCTCAACCCGACCAACTCCCAGCTCGCTGATTCCCGGCTCGACCTGGTGGTCGCCGGTACCGACAAGGCCGTGCTGATGGTCGAGTCCGAGGCCAAGGTCCTGTCCGAGGAGGTCATGCTGGGCGCGGTGATGTTCGGCCACGAGCAGCTGCAGGCGGTCATCAAGATCGTCAACGAACTCCAGGCCGAGGCCGGCAAGCCCGCCTGGCAGTGGTCACCGGCGGCGACCGACGATGATCTCGACGCCTACGTGGCAGCCGAGGCGGAGGCAGCCCTGAAGGAGGCCTACCAGATCACCGACAAGCAGTCGCGCTACGCGAAGGTCGACGAGATCAAGAGCGCGGTCAAGGAAAGGCTGGCCGAGGGCGAAGCGCGCTGGGAAGCCGACCAGGTGAAGGCAGCATTGGCGGCGCTGGAGAGCCGCATCGTGCGCGACCGCGTCATCAGCGGCCAGCCGCGCATCGACGGCCGCGACACCCGCACAGTGCGCCCGATCCAGGTCCGCACCGGTGTCTTGCCACGAACCCATGGCTCGGCCCTGTTCACCCGCGGCGAGACCCAGGCGATGGTGATCACCACGCTCGGCACGGGGCGCGACGCGCAGATCATTGACGCGCTGTCCGGCGAATTCCGCGAGCCATTCATGCTGCATTACAACTTCCCGCCGTTCTGCGTCGGCGAGACCAGCTTCAATCTCGGACCGAAACGGCGCGAGATCGGCCACGGCAAACTGGCCCGCAGGGCCATCCAGGCCGTACTGCCGAACATGAGCGATTTCCCCTATGTGTTGCGAGTGGTCTCGGAGGTCACCGAGTCGAACGGCTCGAGCTCGATGGCGACTGTCTGCGGCGCGAGCCTCGCGTTGATGGACGCTGGCGTGCCGATTGCCGCGCCGGTCGCCGGCGTTGCCATGGGGCTGGTGAAGGACGGCGACCGCCATGCGGTGCTGACCGACATCCTCGGCGACGAGGACCACCTGGGGGACATGGACTTCAAGGTGGCAGGCACCGGCGAAGGCGTGACCGCCCTGCAGATGGACATCAAGATCGACGGAATCACGCGGGAGATCATGTCTGACGCGTTGGCGCAGGCCCGCGACGCGCGACTGCACATTCTCGGTGAGATGAGCAAGGTGCTCTCGAAGCCGCGTGAGAAGATGTCCGACTGGGCACCGACCATCATCGCGTTCAAGATCGACCCGGAAAAGATCCGCGAGGTCATCGGCAAGGGCGGATCGGTCATCCGGCAGATCACCGAGGAGACCGGCGCGACCATCGACATCGAGAACGACGGCACCGTGCGAATCGCCTCGGTGGATGGCGAATCGGGGCGCGAGGCGCGCCGCCGCATCGACCTGATCACCGCCGACGTGGAAGTTGGACAGGTTTACGAGGGCCGGGTTGCGCGGCTGATGGACTTCGGCGCGTTCGTCACAATCCTGCCCGGAAAGGACGGCCTGGTGCACATTTCGCAGATCTCGGACGAGCGCGTCGAGCGCGTCAGCGACAAGCTGAAGGAAGGCGACACTGTCCGCGTCAAGGTCCTCGAGGTGGATCGGCAGGGACGCATCCGCCTCAGCATGCGCGACGTGCACGCCGCCTAGCGTTCAACGGCAGGCTTGCGCCTGGGCCAGACTACAAGCTGTACCTGTCTCCGGAGTTTGTCGCGACCGGAGCGGAGTTCTTGCGGCTGAAGGAGCGCATGGTACGCATCGGTGACGTCAGGACCTTCGACAACTTCATGGTTGAAGTGCCTGAGTCGGTTGACGTCTCGGACTATGCGGCGGTGATCATCTGGTGCGAGGCCTTCGGGAAGTTCATCACGGCCGCGAAGTACCGCTAGTCTTGTAGCGGGACGCGCAAGTTACTGAAAAAAAAGAGCCCTCTCTGGGGGAGAGGGCTCTCAAACGGACGCATGAAGCGACCATATGGAGGAGTCGTCAGAGATGATGCATCGCATCAATTGACGCGGTGCACAATATCAGGCGAGCGGCAGGCTGTCAACGGTTGCCGTGGCGATCCCAGGCGGGCGGGGGAGTTCAGCGCTTGCCAGTGCGGGACGACTTCGAGGGCGTGTCGATGTCGTTGTCTTCCCGGTCCTGCCGGGTAGAGAGAAAGGTGCGGAAAATCTCGTCCTGGAGGGCCTTCCAGCGCTGGTAGTTCTTCTGCGCGATGCCCGCTACCATGCCCACCGGGTCGACGCCGACGACCTCCTTGACGCGTTCGCGCAGGTGCTGCTGCTGGCTCATGAACAGCCGCAGGCTCTGCTCCAGGTAGCCGCCCACCATGCCCTGCATCGCACCGCCGTAGGAGCGGATGATCTGCGACAGGAAGTCGCGGCTCATGATCGGCTCCCCGGACTGCTCCTGCTCGCTGATCACCTGCAGCATGATGCTGCGGGTGATGTCCTTGCCGGACTTCTTGTCCACGACGACAAAGTCGATTTTCTCGACCACCAGCCGGCGGATGTCCGAAAGCGTGATATAGCGGCTTTCCTCGGTGTCATAGAGGCGGCGGTTCGGATACTTCTTGATGATGCGTGGCTCGCTCATATCGTGCTTCCGTTCATGGTCGCCGTGGGGCCCGCCGCGGCGGCGGGCGCTATGCAAGCCCGCCTAAGATAATCCATTTTTGCACCGCAGCCAAAGCCTCAGGGTGCGCCGATGCTGCGCAGCCCGGCAATCTGCTGCGGCCGCCAGTGGGCGGCCCCCCAGGCCCAGGCCTCCTCCGGGGAGCCGCCGCGCAGCTCCGGCGGCGGGGACTGCCGGAGCAGGGCCAGGGTCAGCCAGGCCAGTTCCGAGGCCCGCCCGGGATCGACTGGCGTGGCACCGGTCTGCTTGCTCAGTTTCTCGCCATCCGGGTTCACCAGCACCGGCAGGTGCGTGTAACGCGGCGTCGGGTAGCCGAGCAGCCGCTGCAACCAGACCTGGCGCGGCGTCGAGTCCAGCAGGTCGACGCCGCGCACCACGTCGGTGATGCCCTGCCAGGCGTCGTCCACCACCACGGCCAGCTGGTAGGCCATCAAACCGTCGCGGCGGCGCAGGACAAAGTCACCGACATCGGTCTCCAGGGACTGGCGGAACAGACCCTGCAGGCGGTCCTCGACGGCAATGGGCTCGGAGCTTGTCCGCGCGCGCAGGACGCGCGTACGACGTCTGGCCACCGGGCCGTTGCGGCAGGTGCCTGGATAGATTCTCCCACCCGGCTTGCCGGCCGACGGACTGGCCGCCGCGATGGCTGCTATGTCCTTGCGGCTACAGGTGCATGGATAGGCCCAGCCGCCGTCGCGCAGCCGCTCCAGCGCCTCATGGTAGGCCGCCAGCCGCGAACTTTGGAAAAGCACCTCCCCGTCCCAGTGCAACGCCAGGGCTTCGAGTGCCCTGCGAATCTGGTCGGCGGCGCCCTGCGGTTCGCGGGGCGGGTCCAGGTCCTCGATCCGCAGCAGCCACTCGCCACAGGAGGCGCGCGCATCAAGCCAGCTGCCGGCGGCGGCCAGCAGCGAGCCAAGGTGCAGGGGACCCGTGGGCGAGGGGGCGAAGCGCCCGCGGTATCGGGTCGTGCCGGGAACAGGCGCTACCGGTCGTCGCGGTCGCGGTACTGCTTCTCGGCCAGCTCGCGGCGCTCCTGAGCCTCGACGGTCAGGGTCGCGACCGGGCGCGCCTCAAGGCGCCGCAGGCCGATCTCCTCGCCGGTTTCCGAGCAATAGCCGTAAGTACCGTCGTCGATTCGGCCCAGCGCCTGGTCGATCTTCTTGAGCAGCTTTCGCTCGCGGTCGCGGGTACGAAGTTCCAGGCCGAACTCCGATTCCTGCGTCGCACGGTCGTTCGGATCGGGAAAGTTTGCCGCCTCGTCCTTCATGTGATGAACGGTGCGGTCGACTTCCTCCATCAACTCCAGCTTCCAGGCGAGCAGGATCTGGCGAAAATGCTCGCGCATCTCCTCGCTCATGTACTCCTCGTTGGGGCCGGGCTGGTACGCGCGGAAGCTCTTCAGCGGCCCGGAAAAGCCAAAGGCCGGCTCGGCCTGTTCCGGCCTGAGCGCCAGTGGCCTGGCCTTGAGGGCAGGTTTTCTGGCGGCGGGCTTCTTTGCAATCGGCGCCTTGGCCTTGGCCTTGCTGACGGCGGGCCCCTTCTTGCCCACCAGCTTCTTCTTGGCGGCGACTTTTCTGGCCACCGGTTTCTTGCCGGCCGGGACCTTCTTTGCGGCCGGCTTCTTCACAACCGGCATTTTCGGCTTCCTTGCAGCCGGCTTCCTGGGAGAGGCGGCCTTCTTCGCAATCGTCTTCTTCGCGGCGGCCTTTTTCGCAGCAGGCTTCTTCTTCGCGGCCGGCGACCTGGCCGCGGCCTTCCTGGCAGGGCCGGACTTTTTGCGCGAAATGGCCTTGCCAGCCGTCGCTTTCCTGGCTACCGGCTTTTTCTTGCTGCTCTTGCTCGCGGGCATCTGTGCCTCCAGGCGGATGGCCAAATTCGGATGGTCCAAATTCGGTCGTTGAATTCGTGGCCGCCGACGCACTGGGGCGGGCGACGGCGGCCAATACAAACTGCGCTTTTTAGCCCGTTTCGGGCCGCGAGTCCAGCCCCGCACTGCGGCGCTCGCCGGTGGCGGCAGGCTCAGGGCAGCGTCACGCCGGGCGGACAAGACCAGCCGGGCTTGCGGTGCTCGGCGACAACAGTGGTGTACAGGCCACCGCGCACGTTGAACTCGGCCCGGATGCGCATGAAACGCGGCTCCAGCCGGCCCCACAGATCCTTGAGGATACCGTTGGTGACCGCCTCGTGAAACGCGCCCTCGTCGCGATAGCTCCACATGTAGAGCTTCAGCGATTTCAGTTCGACGCACAGCTCATCCGGAACATATTCGATCAGGATGTCGGCAAAATCGGGCTGGCCGGTCTTGGGGCAAAGGCAGGTAAACTCCGGTACCCGGATCCGGATGGTGTAGTCGGCCTCGGGTGCCGGGTTCGGAAAGGTCTCGAGGTCCCGGTTGGGGCCGCTGGTCGCGCCCAGTGCACGCAACTCGGTCAATGCCAAACTCCTCGTCGGGCGCCGGCCGCCGGGTTGTCGCGCCCCGGCGGAAGGCAGTGGATTTGCAGGCCATTTACTCTACACTAGCGCGGTTCTGACGGTCACCCGCGTTCACTCCCCGGAAAACTTTCCTGCATGCGACTAAGCAAGATCAAGCTGGCCGGATTCAAGTCCTTTGTCGATCCGACCACGATCCATTTCCCCAGCAACCTGATTGGCGTGGTCGGACCAAACGGCTGCGGCAAGTCGAATGTCATCGATGCGGTCCGCTGGGTCATGGGCGAGAGCTCAGCGCGGCACCTGCGCGGCGACTCGATGGCAGACGTGATTTTCAATGGCTCGAGCGTCCGCAAGCCGGTCGGCACCGCCGCCATCGAGCTGGTGTTCGACAATGCGGACGGCTCGGTCGGCGGCCAGTTCGCCAGCTATTCCGAGATTGCCGCCCGGCGCGCGCTGTCGCGCGACGGCACCTCGAGCTACTTCCTGAACGGCTCGCGCTGCCGTCGCAAGGACATCACCAACCTGTTTCTCGGCACCGGCCTGGGTCCGCGCAGCTACGCGATCATCGAGCAGGGCATGATCTCGCGCCTCATCGAGGCCAGGCCGGAAGAACTGCGCATGTATCTCGAGGAAGCCGCCGGTATTTCGAGGTACAAGGAGCGCCGCCGCGAAAGCGAGACCCGCATCCGCCACACCCGCGAGAATCTCGAGCGGCTCAACGACGTGCGGGAAGAGGTCGAAAAGCAGATCCGTCATCTGCAGCGCCAGGCGCGCGCCGCCGAACGATATCGCGCGATGAAGGGAGAGGAGCGACGCCTGGAGGCCGAGCTGCTGGCAATTCGCCTGGCGGCCCTGGAGGCCGAGGAGTCGCGGCACAAGGCAGCCCTCGGCGAGCGCGAGACCGCCATGCAGGCTGCGGTCGCCGGATTGCGCCAGGTGGAGGCCGAACTGGAGCGCGCGCGCGCGCAGCATCACGAGGACAGTGAGGCGCTGAATACGGTCCAGGGCAATTACTACCGCGTGGGTGCGGAGATTTCCCGCCTGGAGCAGTCGATCCGGCATGCCCGGGAGCTGCAGCAGCGCCAGCGCGAGGAGCTGGAGCAGGCGGAGCAGGGCATCGGCGACATCCGCCAGCACATCGAGCGCGACCAGGGCCTGTTGAGCGAACTGGACCGCGTGCTCGGCGTACTGGGTCCCGAGCTGGATGCCGCGCGGACCGCGGAGTCAGCCTCGGCTGAGGGGCTGCGTTCGGCCGAGGAGCGGATGCAGGCGTGGCAGGCCGGCTGGGAGGCGTTCAACCAGGAGGCCAGCAGCACCCGCGAGACGGTCGAGGTGGAGCGCGCCAGGATCGAGCAGCTCGACGGACAGCTCGCGCGGCTGGCCGAGCGCCGCCAGAGGCTGCAGGACGAGCAGGCCCGGCTTGCCGAAGAGGCGGGCCACCCCGATCTCGTCGCGATGGAGGCGCAGCTTGGCGAGGCGCGCGAGCGCGAAGCGGACACTCAGGCGCGCGACGAGGCAGTCCGCGACGAGATCGTCACCCTGCGGGACCAGGATCGGCAACTGGCCGCGCAGCTCGACCAGGAGCGCAGCACGCTGCAGACCCTGCGCGGCACCCTGGCCTCGCTGGAAGCGTTGCAGGAGGCGGCGTTGGGCCGGCGAGGCGGAAAGGTGGCTGACTGGCTCGAGGGTCAAGGTCTGGCAGAGCGCCCGCGACTGGCGGAACGCCTGACGGTGGAGGCCGGCTGGGAGCGCGCGATCGAAACCGTGCTCGGCAGCTATCTCGAGGCCGTGTGCGTGGACGGGCTCGATGAAATCGCGACGGCGCTGGACAGCCTGACCCACGGCGCCGTGAGCTTCCTGGAATCTTCGGCGGATTCCGGCTCGGCCAGGGCGGCCGACGGCCAGAGCCTGGCCAGCCGTGCACAAGGTCCGACCGGTGTGTTGGCATTGCTGGGTGGCGTGTTCGCCGTCGAGGACCTCGCGGCAGCGCTCGTCCGGCGTCGGGAGCTGGGGCCGGCGGAGTCGGTCATTACACGCGACGGCATCTGGATCGGCCCAAAGTGGCTGCGGGTCAATCGCGCCGATGACCCGCGCGCCGGGGTGCTGACTCGCGAGCAGGAGATCCGTGAACTGCGCGCCTCGATTGGCGGTGCGGCCTACGAGGTCGAGGAGCTGTCCGCACGGCACGAGGAAATTCGCGCCAGGCTGGCGATGCTCGAATCATCGCGCGAGCAGGTCCGGCAGGAGGCTGCCGAGGCGCACCGGGCGGCTGCTGGCTTGCAGGCGGCGCTGCAGACCACCCGGTCGCGCGTCGAACAGACGGCCGCCCGCCTGGCTGCGCTGGCCGGCGAGATGAACGAAATCGATGCCCAGATCGCCGAGGCTGCCAGCTCGATCCGCCAGAGCCGGGCGCGACTGCAGCAGGGCATTGAGCTGATGGGCGCCTTTGACGGACGCAGGCAGGGGCTGGAGGCCGACCGTGACCGGCTCCAGGTGGCGTTACGCGCGGCGCGCGACCAGGCGACCGCCGACCGGGCGGTCGCCCAGGAGATCGCAATCCGGGTCGAGTCACGCCGCTCCAGCCTCGATTCCGCGGGGCTCAGCATGCAGCGCTTCCAGGACCAGCTGGCGCGTGTTGGGGCGCGTAAGACAGAGCTTGAACGGCAGCTGGAAGACGGACTGGCGCCATTGGAATCGATGCAGCGCGAGCTCGAGGCCTTGCTCGAGCAACGCGTCACGGTCGAGGCCGAACTCGGCGCGGCGCGCCGCAAGGTGCAGTCGCTCGAGGCCGACCTGAGAGAGCTGCAGGAGCGGCGCAACGCGCGTGACCAGGAGGTGGATGCAGCCCGAGAGATATTCGAGGGGCTGCGTCTCGAGACGCGTGAGGTCAGCGTGCGCCGGCAGACCGCAGCCGAGCAGTTCACCACCACCGGCTTCGAACTGGACACTCTGCGCGCCGGGCTCCCGCCGGAAGCAGGCGTTCTGGCTTGGGAAGAGCAGCTCGGACAGCTGGCCGCGCGGATCGAGCGGCTCGGCCCCATCAACCTGGCCTCGATCGACGAACTCAGGGAACAGTCCGAGCGCAAGCAGTACCTGGATGCCCAGCTGGCTGACCTGAACGACGCGCTGACGACCCTGGAAAACGCCATCCGCAAGATCGACCGCGAGACCCGCGCCAGGTTCAAGGAGACTTTTGACCGCGTCAATGCCGGCATGCAGGAGATCTTCCCGAAGTTGTTTGGCGGCGGACATGCGTTCCTGCAGCTCGAGTCCGATGATCTGCTGGAGGCTGGTGTCACGGTGATGGCCCGCCCGCCAGGCAAGCGGATCAGCACGATTCACCTGTTGTCGGGCGGCGAGAAAGCCCTGACCGCCGTGGCCCTTGTGTTTGCGATCTTCCAGCTCAATCCCGCGCCGTTCTGCATGCTCGACGAAGTGGACGCGCCGCTGGACGACGCAAACGTTGGCCGGTTCTGCGATATAGTCCGCGCAATGTCTGACAAGGTGCAGTTCATCATCATTACGCACAACAAGACGACCATGGAGATGGTGCATCAGCTGACGGGCGTGACCATGTACGAGCCCGGCGTGTCCCGCCTGGTGGCGGTGGACATCGACGAGGCCGTCCGGATGGCAGCCGGCTAGCTGGCCTGGAGAACGTCAAGGTGCCCGAGCTTCGCTGGATACTGACAGCGCTTGGCGTAGTCCTGATCATTGCGGTCTATCTTTGGAGCCGCCGGGATCGCGCCACAAGCGCCAAGGGCAGCCATCGCCGCGAGCCCGTGTTCGGCGGCCGTCGGGACCCGTGGGAGGCCACTGGCCACGACGACGATGCCGCGGTTTCGCTCCAGGTCGACAGCAGTGCGGCCGATCCGGACGAGGAACTTGGGGCACCCGGGCTTCCGCCGGAGGGTGAACAGCTGATTGTCGCTCTGCGGCTGCGCGCGCGGAGTCCGGCGGGCTTCGACGGCGGCGAGCTGGTCAAGGCCTTTTCGGCGGAGAGCCTGGAGTACGGCCGCTTCGGCGCGTTTCACAATCTCGACGAGCGGCGGCGAAGCCGGTTCATGGTGGCCAGCCTGGTCGAGCCGGGCAGCTTCGAGATCGAAAAAATGCACGAGATGCGCTGCCCGGGCGTGTCCATGTTCATGGTGCTGCCCGGGCCGCGCGAACCGCTCGGCGCCCTCGACGAGATGTTCGTGTGCGCGCGGCGGCTAGCCGAGCGGCTCGACGGCGAGGTGCTCGATGACAAGGGCAACGCGCTGACGATGCAGCAGGCCGGCTGGTTGCGCGAGCAGGTGGTCGAGTTTCACAGGCGCAGCAAGCTGGCAGCCGGAGATGGGAGATCCGGAGACCTCTCGTGAGCACATCGCCAGGCGACGCCGCCAAGCGTGTCACAACGCTGCGCGAGCTGATCGAGCACCATAACTACCGTTACCACGTGCTGGACGACCCGGAGATTCCGGATGCCGAGTACGACCGGCTGTTTCGCGAACTCCAGGCGCTCGAGGCGGCACATCCCGAGCTCTGCAGTGAAGACTCTCCGACCCAGCGCATCGGCGGCGCACCGGTCGCCGGATTCAGCGAAGTGCAACACCTGTTGCCGATGCTTTCGCTGGACAATGCCTTTTCCGTGGACGAGCTGCGGGAGTTCGACCGCCGTGTCAGGGAGCGGTTGAAGACCGACGAGCCGGTGAAGTACTCGGCGGAGACCAAGCTCGACGGCGTTGCCGTCAGCCTGCTTTACGAGAACGGCCGGCTAGTCCGCGGTGCGACGCGCGGCGACGGCCAGACCGGCGAGGACATCACGCACAACGTGCGCACCATCGATGCGATCCCGCTCAGGCTGCTGGGACGAAACCACCCTGCGGTGCTCGAGGTACGCGGCGAGGTATACATGCCGAAAGCCGGTTTTGCGGCACTCAATGCCCGACTGGCAGCCGACGGCGCCAAGACTTTCGTCAATCCGCGCAATGCCGCTGCCGGCGCGCTCCGCCAGCTGGATCCCCGCATCGCCGCCTCCCGGCCATTGGAATTCTATGCCTACGGCACAGGCCACTATCAGGATGGCCAGCTTCCCGACAGACACAGCAAAACACTTCAGCGGCTTATGAAGTGGGGTGTGAGGGTATCGCCTTTGAGCAGGGTGGTCAGGGGAGCGCGGGGCTGTCTGGCGTACTACAAGGAAATCGGCGAGAAACGGGACGGATTGCCCTACGAGATTGACGGTGTGGTGCTCAAGGTCGACAGCGTCGAGCTGCAGAAACGGCTCGGCTTCGTATCTCGTGCGCCGCGCTGGGCCATCGCCTTCAAGTTTCCGGCACAAGAAGTGATGACAGTCGTGCGGGGAGTCGATTTCCAGGTGGGTCGAACAGGTGCATTGACGCCTGTCGCACGACTTGAACCGGTATTCGTCGGTGGTGTCACAGTGAGCAACGCAACGCTGCACAATATCGATGAGATCGAGCGCAAGGACGTCAGGGTGGGCGACACCGTGATCTTGCGGCGCGCCGGAGACGTGATCCCCGAGGTCGTGCGGGTCGTCCTCGACCGCCGCACTGGCCGGCCACGTCGCGTGCAGCTTCCCGATAAGTGTCCGATTTGCGGCTCTGATGTCGTGCGCCCGGAAGGGCAAGCCATTGCAAGGTGCTCCGGTGGACTGTTTTGTGCCGCTCAACGCA
Source organism: uncultured Ectothiorhodospiraceae bacterium (assembly GCA_964582505.1). GTDB lineage: Bacteria > Pseudomonadota > Gammaproteobacteria > Steroidobacterales > XN24 > XN24. The sequence continues at coordinate 38,990 of CAZOSZ010000002.1, forward strand.
AGGAGAAATTGCGGCATTTCGCCTCGCGCCGCGCCATGGACATCGAGGGACTCGGCGCCAAGCTGATCGACCAACTCATAGAGCTTGGTGCTAATGGGCAGAAACTTGAGACTCCCGCCGACATCTACGCGCTTGGCGTAGATGATCTGGCGAGCATGGAACGGATGGCAGAAAAGTCAGCCCGCAACCTGGTGGCTGCCATCGAGCGCAGCAAGCAGACGACGCTTCCGCGGTTTCTGTTTGCCCTTGGAATTCCCGAGGTGGGGGAGGTGACCGCGGGCAACCTGGCGCGACATTTTGGCGACCTCCGGGAACTGATTGGCGCCGAGCGCGAGCAGCTCGAGGATGTCCCAGACGTGGGCCCAGTCATGGCGGAGCACATCCATGAGTTCTTCCGCCAGCCGCACAACCTTGAAGTGATCGAGGCACTCAGGGCTCGGGGCGTCACCTGGCCGGTGGAGGCGTCTGGATCGGGAGCCGCATTGCTGGAGGGTAAGACTTTCGTCCTGACCGGGACGCTCGATTCGATGACGCGTGATGAAGCGCGAGCGCGCATCGAGGAACTGGGCGGCAAGGTTACGGGAAGCGTGTCAGCGAAAACCGACTACGTTGTGGCAGGCGTCGACCCCGGATCCAAGCTCCGGAAAGCGCAGGAGCTTGGTATTAGTGTGATTGACGAGAATGGATTGCA
>CAZOSZ010000003.1:0-11919 GCA_964582505.1 uncultured Ectothiorhodospiraceae bacterium
CAGGCGGCAGGCGGATGCGGCGCGCGGCGATGCCGCGGCAGCACGCCATTCGGCTGCAGACGCGGCGCGGCAGGCACAGTTGCAGGCAGAAGAACTGCAGAGGCAGATCGACGAGCTTCAGGCGGAGGCCACCGACAGGGGCCTGGTGCTGACGCTTGGAGACGTGCTGTTTGCGACCGGCAGGGCGGAGCTGCGGGGTAACGCCACCGAGACCCTCAACAAGCTGGCGGCCTTCCTCCACAAGTATCCGAATCGCAACATCGAGATCGAGGGCCACACCGACAACGTCGGCAGCTCGGAATACAATCAGGGCCTCTCCGAGCGCCGTGCCGACTCGGTCAGGTCGTACCTGGTGCGCCAGGGAATCAGTTCGCAGCGGATCGTTGCCCTGGGCAAGGGCATGCACTCTCCCCGCGTGGACAACACCACCGCGGACGGCCGGCAACTGAACCGCCGGGTCGAGGTCATCATCCTGAATCCGCCGGTGGTGTCGACCCGCTGAATCCTGCCGCAGGGCAACCGGGGGCGGCCTACTCCAGCATCCGGGCGTAGGTCGCCTTGTCGGTTGCGTAGCACTGGCAGGACGCGGCTTCCAGGCCCTGGTGGTCGACGATGCTGATGTTCCCGCGGCTGTAGCGGATCAGTGCCTGGTCCTGCAGCGAGGTGGCGGCCCGGGTCACGCCGACGCGTCGCACGCCGAGCACATGGGCGAGGAAATCGTGGGTGATCCGGAAGTCGCTCGAGTGAGTCCGGTCGCGCGTCATGAGCAGCCAACGGGCGAGGCGGGCCTCGATCACGTGGAACCGGGTGCAGGCGGCCGTCTGTGCGATCTGGCCCAGGGTGACGTGCAGGTAGCACTGCAACCGGTGCGTCAGCGCGGGACAGTGCTCGAGTTCGCGGCGCAGCGACGCGACGCCCACGCGCAACGCCGGTCCCGGTCCCTGCACCATGGCGTGAAACGACGCGACTTCCACCCCCAGCACGAGAGACACGCCGAGCATCCCTTCATTGCCGACCAGCCCGACCTCCAGGCTGTTGCGCGAATCCATCGGCACGGTGAGCACGACGATGGACCCGGTGGGAAACCAGGCGTCGCGAATCGGTTTCTGCGGCTCGGCGAGGACGCTGGCAAACGCCAGCTCGACCGGCTCGCAGGCACCAATGACGCGTTCTCGCTCGGCGTGCGGCAAGGCCGCGAGCAGGTGATTGGCATCAGGCTGTGAGCTGGGGCGGGACAATCCGGGCGCTCCTGCGGTTGTCATAACCCGCGGCAAGAATCACCCGGCGGACGGCCACAGTCTGTCCGGTGCCGCACAGTGGACGACGGGGATCAGCGGCTGATTTCGTCCGGCAGCAGGCGTGCGGACTCGCGCCTGACGACGTGGTAGCACTCGCAGACCCGCGCCTCCAGTCCCGGCCGGTCGGTGACCGTGATCTTGCCCCGCGAATAGCTAATCAGCCCGGCGCGCTGCAACGCGCCCGCGGCCTCGGTGACGCCTTCGCGGCGCACGCCCAGCATGTTGGCGATCAGTTCCTGGGTCATGGTCAGCTCGTTGGACGGCAGGCGGTCCAGGCTCAGCAACAGCCAGCGGCACAACTGCTGGTCCACAGTGTGATGCCGGTTGCACACGGCTGTCTGCGCCATCTGGGTCAAGAGCGCCTGGGTATAGCGAAGCAGCAGCCGCTGCATGGGACCGGCGCGAAAGAACGCGTCCTTGAGCAGCTGCCCGCTCAGCCGGTAGGCGTGGCCGGCGCTTTGCACCACGGCCCAGCTGGAGGTCGACTCGCCGCCCATGAACAGCGACACCCCCACGATGCCCTCGTTGCCGACCAGCGCGATTTCCGCCGACGACCCGTCTTCCATGACATAGAGCAGCGACACGATGGACGTCGTGGGGAAATAGACGTGGCGCATCAGAGTTCCCGGAGAGTAGATGGTAGCGCCGAGTTCCATCGACACCAGTTCCAGGCTGGCAAAGACGCGCTCGCGCTCGTCCTTGGGCAGCGCGGCGAGCAGGTGGTTGTTGCCAGGTTCGGATGTGCGGTTCATTCCAATCACCCACAAACTTGCGGCCCCGGACCGCTTGGACCCCGGGTCCGATGACCTTGCACTACAAGTATAGTCCGCCCCCCCGCTAATGTCACGCAGCGCACACATCGGGCGGCGCTGCGCCTGACCTCGCCGCGCGCACTTAACTGGCTGAGTTTGCGAAAAAAACACCGGAGGGCAGGATCGTACGGAAGCGCACAGACTGACCTTGGGGCTCACTGCAAGCTGTGGCCATGGCTGGACCTGAGAGCAAGCGACTGGGCGTCACGGAGCGCAGCCCACAAGGCAGCGAGAGTTCACTGTCGGATCTCGAATGGCTGACACGACTGTTCGACGCCTCGCCGCTGGGCGTGTGCGTCTCCGATGCCCAGGATCGTTGCGTCTACGCCAACGCGGCCTATTGCCAGATCGCCGGGCTGGCGGTCGAACAGGCGCTCGGCATGGTCTGGAGCAGCATGGTGCATCCGGACGATCGCCGGCGCATTTCGACCGAGTGGCTGGAGGCGTCGCGGGACCAGCGGCCGTTCCAGGCAGAAGCCCGCTTCCTGCGCGGCGACGGCAGCGTCGTGTGGACACGCCTGCACACCGCCATCATGCAAGGCCAGAAGGCGCAAAGCACCAGCCTGCTGGTCGTCGAGGACATCAGCGCGCGCAAGGCCGCCGAGGCCGCGCTTCAATCCGCCGAGGAGGCCCTGTTCGCGGAAAAGGAGCGCGCCCAGGTGACGCTCGACTCCATCGGCGATGCGGTGCTGACCACCGACATGGCGGGCAACCTGACCTACCTCAACCGCGAGGCGGAAAAGATGACCGGCTGGCCCCGCGACGAGGCCCTGGGCCGGCCACTCGCGGAAGTCTTTCACATCATCGACGGCACGACGCGCGCGCCAGCCGCGAATCCGGCAACACTGGCGGTCAAGGAGAACCGGACGGTCGGCCTGGCGATGGGTTGCGTGCTGGTGCGTCGTGACGGCTCGGAAGTGCTGATCGAGGACTCGGCCGCACCGATCCATGACCGCGACGGCCAGGTTGCCGGCGCCGTGATCGTGTTTCACGACCTGGTTCAGTCGCGTGCCATGGCCGAGCGCATGGCGCACCTGGCCCGGCACGACTTCCTCACCGGGCTGCCGAATCCCGCAATGCTGAACGAGCGGCTCGGCCAAGCCACCAGCCTGGCGCGCCGCCACGGCAAGCGCGTGGCCTTGCTGTTCATCGATATGGACGATTTCAAAGTCGTCAACGACACTCTCGGGCACCTGGCCGGCGACCAGCTGCTGCAGTCCGTGTCCGAGCAGCTCGTGGGGTGTGTGCGGAACTCGGACACGGTATGCCGGCGGGGCGGTGACGAGTTCGTAATTCTGCTGACCGAGATCGAGCACCCGCACGATGCTGCATGTGTGGCCGAAAAACTCCTCCGCGCGATGTCCAGGCCTCAGGTCATCGACGGCATCAAGGTGCAAATCAGCGCCAGCGTCGGCATCAGCGTCTATCCGGACGACAGCGAGGACGAGGCCGCCTTGTTCGGCTTTGCGGATGCCGCCATGTATCAGGCGAAGGCGTACGGTCCGGGCGGCTACCGATTTTTCGGCGCCGGCATGCCAGGCTGGCGGGACCTGAGGCAGGAGGCCACTCGCCCAGGACGGCCGCACAGGCAGGCCCTTGGGGGCTGGGCCGGAGGGATGCCGAAGCACCTGCAACTGGACGACTAGGCGTGAAACATCGTGGCGGCTGCGGCTGGGTGATCGTGTTGGCCGCCACGAGTTGCGCGACATTGCCTGATGTGCAGGGGGAAATGGCTGTTCCGACGACAACTGAGGTCCGGTTCGAGGGCGCGCAGGGTCCGGTGTCGGCAGCGCGCGGTGAGGCCATCCTCGCACGTCTCGAGGGCGAATCCGGCGCCCTACAGAAACACCTGGCCTTCGAGCAGGCGGCCAACCTGGACAGCCCGCTGGTGCTGGGCAACAAAGTGGTCCTGCTGCAAAACGGCCCGGCCACCTACCAGGCGATGTTCGCGGCCATTCGCGAGGCCAGCGACCACATCAACCTGGAAACCTACATCTTCGACGATGGGACGGTCGGACAGGAGCTGTCGGAGCTGTTGCTTGAAAGGCGCGCAGACGGCGTGCAGGTCAACGTTCTCTACGACAGTGTCGGCGGTCTGACGACCCCTGAGGCGTTTTTCGACCGGCTTCGCGAGGGCGGGGTCCAGGTGCTGGAGTTCAACCCGCTCAACCCCTTGACTGAAAACCGCAAGACCTGGCTGGTGAACAACCGCGACCATCGCAGGCAGCTTGTCATCGACGGGCGCACGGCGTTCGTCGGCGGCGTCAATATCAGCGACACCTACAGCAGCGCGCCTTCGGGCAGGCGCGCCAGGCGGCAGCGCGGCGAGGAGGCGCCTGACCTCGACGAGGGCTGGCGCGACACGCACGTCCGGATCGAGGGACCGGTGGTCGCCGAGTTCCAGAAGCTGTTCATCGACAGCTGGACGCGGCAGGAGGGACCGCCCCTGGATACGCGGAACTTTTTTCCCCAGCTCGAGCCGGCGGGGGAGGAAATCGTGCGGGCCATCGGCAGCGTTGCGGAAGACGCCGAGAGCCCGATCTACATGACTCTCGTCTCGGCAATCAGTCATGCAGAATTCGAGGTGCTTCTGACGGTGGCCTACTTCGCACCCGATCGGCAGATCCTTAAGGCGCTCACCGACGCGGCTCGGCGGGGCGTGGATGTCAAGCTGGTGCTTCCAAGTTACACGGACTCCTGGCCGATTTTCCATCTTGGCCGCTCGAACTACACCAAGTTGTTGCGGGCAGGCGTCGGCATTCACGAGCGCCACGGCGCGGTGATGCATGCCAAGACGGCCGTCATCGACGGCGTCTGGTCAACCGTGGGGTCGAGCAATCTCGACTGGCGCAGCTTCCTGCACAACGACGAAATCAATGCGGTGATCCTCGGCCGAGAGTTCGCCGCGCAAATGCAGGCCATGTTCGAGGCCGATCTGGCGGAGTCGGAGACCATCGTCCTCGAGACGTGGCGCCGCCGTTCCTGGTGGCTGAGGATCAAGGAGACCGTTGCACGGCTGGGTGCCTACTGGCTGTGACCCTCGTGTCGGCCCCTGCCGCTACGGGCCCCGGACGACGCGTTTGATTGGCGTGCGGGCCGGAATCGGCGCATCCGGGCCGGGGAGCTGATTGATCAGTCCCAGGACTTCGATCTCCACCACGGACGCAAAGCGCTGGTTGAATGCAGCGAGCGTCATTGGCTGGGTGGTGCGCACGATCGAGATCCGGTCAGGCTGCTTCGCCAGCGCGGCAGAATCCGTCAGCCGGGCGAAGCTGTTGATCGAGGCGCGGAGCGCGTTGTCGTGGCGTTCGAGCCGCTCCGCAGGGGCGAACGCCAACAGGCGGAAGGTCTGCTCGCGGTGCCGGATGAATGCAGCGTGACCAGCGACCTTGCCGCCCTGGGTGTCGGCCTGGAACTGGCCGACCACGGCGCGCAGCCCGTTGATCGTCTGCTCGCCCACGCGGCCCGCCGCCAGTCCCTGCTGGGCGAAGAACGCCCCTGCGGCGTCGGCCGCCGAGCCCTGCGCCAGCGTCAGCTGTACCACCGCGTCTTGTTCCGGGCTTCCCGCAAGCACCACCTGTGGCAGGTTCTGCGTGCGCCAGCCCTTGGGGAAGGTGACGCGGAACTCCAGGTCCGGATGCAGGAAGAGATTGTCCTCGAAATAGCCTTGCCGCGGATTGGCGCCGAATGCCAGGCCGTCGATGCGCTTCATGTAGTCATCCAGCCCGACTCGCGTGGCGTCCAGCGGCCGGTCGAGGCGCTCGAGCTGCCCCTCGATGCGCCGGATGCGGTCCTCCGGGTTCGGGTGGCTTGCCAGCCAATGGGGCAACGCGCTGGCGCCGGCAAGTTCGCCGGCATGCTGCAGCGAGGCGAACACGTTGACCATCTCGCGCACGTCATAGCCGTGCTTCAGCGCGTACTGGAAGCCGAGGTCGTCGGCCTGGCGCTCTGCATCGCGGCCATAGCTCAGAAACAGCAGGGAAAGCCCGCCCGATGCCAGGTCGCCGAACTGCGCCAGCCTGGGGCTCAGAATGCTGCCCACTCCCAGCCCGATCTGCGCCACCTGGGCGCGCGACATCATGCTGGCCGAGTGACGCGCCGTCACATGGCCGATCTCATGGCCCAGCACGGTCACCAGCTCGGCCTCGTTGCCGATCAGGCCGAGCAGGCCACGGGTAATGAAAATGTACCCGCCGGGAAAAGCAAAGGCATTCGGCGTCGGGTCATCGATCACCTTGAACGACCAAGGCAGCTGGGGGCGCTCGGAGTCCACCGCCAGCCTCATGCCGAGCGCCTGCACGTAGTTCTGCAGGGCGGCGTCCTCGACCAGGCCGATGGTGTTCGCGACGCTCGCCGCCCCCTCGGCGCCCATCGCAATCTCCTGCTCCTCGCTGACCAGCATCAGCTGCCGATCGCCGCTGACCGGGTTGACCGCGCAAGCCTGCAGCAACGCGACGCTCACGGCATACGCGGCAATCAGCCGGGCCGGGGATCTGGCAAACTCAGTCATCGCTCGGGGCCTCCGGCCGTATGTCGCTATCCTGCTGGTTACTGATGCAGCGAGCGTCGCGGGTCGAAATTGACTCAGCTGGAGGGCTCCACGGTCAGTCCCGAGGTCTCGACGCGCTTGACGCCTTCGACGCCGGCAGCGATGTCCTTGATGTGCTCGATGGCATCCTGGTCGGCCACCGTGCCTTCCAGGGTCACCACGCCGTCCTTGGTGTCGACGTTGATCTTGAGCCCCTTGGCGTCGCGGTCGGCGAGCAGTTCAGCCTTGACCTTGGTCGTGATCCAGGTGTCGGACATGGCCTGCTGGGCGCTCGCCACCGTCAGGTCCCGGGAATCGATGCTCAGCCTGTTGTCGACGCGTGTCACGCCGGCCACCGACTGGGCCGCCGTCTCGGCTGCCGACTTGGCATCGGCGTCGCGTACCGAACCTTGCAGGATGACCACGCCGTCGGTGGTCGTCACGCTGATCTCGGAACTGCCGAGCGTGCGGTCGGCCGCCAGCCTGGCCTCGACCTGGGTGGTGATGGAGGTGTCCTGCGCCGCAGCACCGGCGCTGCCGCTTGCCTCCTGGCGCGCTGCATAGTCGGGTGACTTGCCGCAGGCGGACACTCCGACGCCCAGAAGGGCGGCGATGCCCGCGGCGATGAGAGTATTGCGATAGCGCGTGATGTTCATGGTTTGTTAATCCGTTGATGTGGCAAAGAGTGGATTTCGGGCAGTGTCATTAGGGGTTTCACCATAGCTCCGGGCGGGCTGTTTGTCGGTTAGCCACCGCACAAACGTTGCTCAGCCGGGTGTGGTGCTCGTTCGGGAGGTCATCGTGAGCAAAAGCCGGACACTGGCGTTTGCGATCTGTAGGATCGTCAGCAGCCTCAGGCTGCGCAGCCCGCTGTCCCGATGCAGCATTGCGCCGAAGAGCCCGGCCGCGAGGAGGGTACCCGGTGACACCATCCGGTCGCCAACGGAGTGCGCAACGGCGCCGAATGCGGCGCCGATCCTGCCCTGACGGCCGATAAGCCTCTGTTCGACACAGTCGATCTGCGCCTTGAGGGAGGCAGGGCGGGTCGGTGCATGGCGCCGGGCGGTCATGCGGGATCGACCTTGCGGTCGCTGGATGCACGGGGCTTGAGTGATCGCAATGTCGCAGGCCAACCCAGCTTACCGCTGCGGCGGCGGATCAAACCCCAGGCCACGAGCGCAAGCAGCAGATTGCCTGCCGCCAACAGCAGCATGGCGACCGCAGGCGTCAGGCCGGCACTGATCAACCCCAGCGCCGCGGCACCGATGAGGGCCAGCCATGTGCTCACCAGCAGCACAGCCGCCACGATGGCGATCACGGTCATCGTCAGCGCGTAGTTGACGCTCAGTCGTGTCTCCAGGATCGCCAGCTCGAGATGATCGTGAGCCAGCTCACGCAGCTCGTGCGTGATGCGGATCATGTCCTCGACCACGCCCGGTGACGGCGTCGTCGTGTCAGGCGCCGTCACCGGTGTCGGGCTGCTTTGCGGAGTCGTCATCGGCCTCAGGGGCAGTACTAACGTGATGAGAAAAGGCGACTCAGCACGTATCCCGCGGCGACCGCGATGGTCAACGTGAGGACCGGATGCGCGCGCATGTAGCCGGCGCCGGCTGCCACCAGTTCCTCGCCCTTGACGCCCGCCTTGCCGAGCGCGTCGGCGGCGTGGGTGGCCACTTCGTCGGCATTGTCGACAACCTTGTGGGCGCCTGATGCCATGCGATCGATCGCCGGGTGCGCGGCCTTGGAGGCGGCATCGATGCCACTGTGCGCGCCTTTCGCGATGCGCTCCACGCCCTCCCGCGCTGCGCGGGGTGCCGGGCCGGAGTTCGTTGAGAGATTGGGTGCGTTCTCGTTCATGGGTGATGTCCTGGCTGTGTATGAGCCTGTGTGGAGGTGTCATGGACCGCACCCGTCGCGTTGGCAGCGGGTGCAGCGGGAGATTCTGCGGATGACTTTGCCAGAGCCCTGGTCGGCTGTCGGTGCACCAGGGCACATAACTCCGCGTGAAGCCTACTTCACTGACTTCTTGACGGATTTCTTCAGGTCGCCGTAGGCTTTTTCGATCTTGTGTGTGATTGGGGTCGATGGTTCCAGCTGATATCGGTAGTGAAGTAACGAATCAGTTGCGTTGGTATTCCGGGGCGTCCTTGATGGCGTCCCGGGTGGTATTGACGAAGTAGTCGTAGCCGTTCTCGTCGATGACCAGGTCACGGACTGTGCCAATGCTGGCGGCGTCTGCCCGGGACTTCAGCTTGCTGCCGATCAGCTCGTTTTTGGACGGCCGATTGGCGAGGTGCCGGATCGAAAGTAGTGGCCGCGGCGCGGCCAGTCAGTTCGATGGCGAACTTTAAGACCGAAACCGTCGGGGGCCACGGGTCACGGCGAAAAAATGCCCCCGATCATTGCCGTCGGGGGCAGAAGCCGTCGATCAAAGGGGGAGGTGGGGTGGATCGACAGCGGGAGGCTTCAAAGGCTCAGCTCGCAAACCACAGGCAGCCAGCACGCGATCAAAGACTACGATTGCGCCCGGGTGAGGTCTGTGCGCTGCCGCACCCAAATGCCCCGGCAGCTGCCTGACGCATCGGCCCATTCAGCGGCGCAGCCGTTGCAGCAGTGTGCCGGCCGCCAGCAACACGGCGCCGGTGACCAGGCCGAGGCCCATGCCTGCGGCGATTTTCAGCGGGCCTTCCCACAGACCGCCAAGGCTGTGCGCCGCGCGCTCCACCCCGTGCGCCACCAGCGGCCAGCCGTGCAGCAGGATACCGCCTCCCACCATGAACATTGCCGCCGTGCCGACCACCGCGAGGGATTTCAGCAGCAGCGGTGCCGCGCGCAGCAGTCCATCGCCGATCCGGCGGCGCCACTTCGACGCACCGCCTTGCAGATAGAGCCCCAGGTCATCGAGCTTAACGATGCCTGCCACCAGCCCGTACACGCCTGCCGTCAGGAGCAGCGAGATGCCGACCAGTACCAGGATGCGCTGGGCCACGGGCGCGGCCGCCAACGTGCCCAAGGTGATCACCACGATTTCGGCAGAGAGGATGAAATCAGTGCGAATCGCTCCCTTGATCCGGGCGCTCTCGAGCGCCACGAGGTCCACGGCCGGGTCGGCCAGGGCCTGCAGGGCCTCATCGCGGCCGAGCTTGCCCTCCGGTGCGAAGTGCAGCCACTTGTGCGCCACCGTCTCGAAGCCCTCGTAGCAGAGGAATGCGCCGCCGATCATCAGCAGTGGCGGGATCATCCATGCGGCCAGCCAGCTGATCAGCAGGGCTGCCGGCACCAGGATGGCCTTGTTCAGCAGGGAACCCTTGGCCACCGCCCACACCACGGGCAACTCGCGCGCCGCCTGCAGCCCCGTGAGCCGCTGGGCGTTGACCGCCAGGTCATCACCCAGCAGCCCCGCGGTCTTTCCCGCGGCCACCTTGGTCATGGTCGCCACGTCGTCGAGCAGGGTCGCGATGTCATCGATCAGGATCAGCAGCGTGGTGCCGGCCATCGGCAGTCGTCCTTGCAACGAAAGCGGGAGTAGCGACTTGCTATGCTTGGCTCGCTCGTCCGATCCAGAAGGCTGAGCGCGACGAGGAGGCAGGGTGAAGAATACTGCGATCAATGCCGGGCCGGTGCGGTCATGATCCTGCGGCTGGCCGCTTCCTGTCTGCTCGGGATCTGCGCCGGGGCGATCGCCGAGGAGTTTCCCTACGCGCTGCGCTACGACCTCATACTGAGTCCGGAGGCTGGCCTCGCCGAAGTGTCCCTGACGCTCGGTGAGGGCGCGCAACACGTACGCTGGATGCGCTTTGCCATCGATCCGGAACGCATGGAAGGCTTCGCCGGCGACGGCGAGCTTGCCCTGGCAGGCCGGCACCTGACCTGGACGCCGCCCGGCGAAGGTGGCCGGTTGAGTTACACCGTCGCGATCGATCGACGGCGCGGCACGCGCTTCGACGCACGCATGACCCGGGACTGGGCGGTGTTCCGTGGCGACGACCTGTTTCCGCCGGCGCGCCTGCTGCAGGAGGCCGGCGCCGAGGCCGAGGCGGAGCTGCACGTGCACCTGCCCGAGGGATGGTCCTTTGCGGCGCCCTACGAGCGGCTGCGCGAGCATGTTTACCTGATCGAGAACCCGAGGCGTGGCTTCGACCGCCCGACCGGCTGGATGGCGGCGGGCCGGCTCGGCGTTCGCCGGGAACGCATCGCCGGCGTGGAGGTCACCGTCGCGGGCCCGATGAACCAGGGAGTCCGCCGCCTGGACATGCTCGCTTTCATGAACTGGAACCTGCCGGAGCTGCGGGCCATCGTGGACGAACTTCCGGAACGGCTATTGGTCGTCAGCGCGCGTGACGAGATGTGGCGCGGCGGCCTGTCGGGCCCGCATTCGCTCTACCTGCACGCCGACCGGCCGCTGCTCAGCGAGAATGGCACGAGCACGCTGCTGCACGAGCTGGTCCACGTGGTGACGGGCCTGAGCAGCCGGGAGGGCGGCGACTGGATCATCGAGGGGCTGGCTGAATACTACTCGCTGAAACTCATGTGGCGTTCCGGCACGATCAGCAAGCGCCGCTATCAACGGGCGTTCAGGCAGCTGTCACAGTGGGGCGGCGAGCTGGAGTTCGAGGACCTGGACGTCCGTCGGGCCCGCGGACCGGTGACGGCGCGTGCAGTGCTGCTCTTTCGACAGCTCGACCAGGAGATCTACCGCAAGAGCGGACGCAAGCAAAGCCTGGACGACGTGGTGAAACGGCTCGTCGAAAACGGCGAGCCCGTGGATCTGGATCGGCTGCGCGACGCGGTGGAAGCGGTGATGGGGGAGCCGGCCGCCGCCCTGCCGGCGCCGGACCGGTAACGAGGGGCCTCAGCCTGGCGGTTCACGGTTCGCCTCCCCGGGGCAGTCAAGGCCGGCTGGCCGGCTGGCGGATGCCGCCCTCGGGCGCATGCGCGGCGAGCTCGGGCAGGTCGATGTCGGGGCGTCGATGATGTTCGGCGCGGTGTCCGGGTCGGCCATTGCCAGCGTGTCCGCGATGGGCGCGACGCTGGGCCCGATGATGTGCGAAAAAGGCTACGATGCCGATTACGTGGTGAACGTATCGGCCACCGCAGCCATCACCGGCTTGCTGATACCGCCGTCCCACAACATGATCATGTACGCGGCTGCGGCCGGCGTGAGCATCTCCCTCGGGGATCTCTTTCTTGCCGGCGTCGTGCCGGGGATCATTACCGGCCTGCTGCTGATGGCGGTGGCGTGGGTCGTCGCCGTGCGGCGCGGTTATCCGCGCGGCTCCTT
>CAZOSZ010000003.1:12019-37944 GCA_964582505.1 uncultured Ectothiorhodospiraceae bacterium
TGATGGCGGTGGCGTGGGTCGTCGCCGTGCGGCGCGGTTATCCGCGCGGCTCCTTAGTTGCGCGATTGGCAAGATACCGATCGAGCAGAAGCGATCAGCGCAGGCATGATTGACCGATCGGGGGAACAGCGGTTTAGACTCCCAGCCATTGTCCCCGGCCCGCCCGGTGGGTAGGGTGACGGCCTTGCAATGTGGAGCGTACCCGACATGATCCTGCGACTTCTCCTCGTGCCCGTCCTGTTGCTCGCAGCCGCAGGCCACGCGGCGCAGGCCGACGAATCCGGACCCTGGCGCATCGTCCACGCCGGCCAGCTGCTCGACCGTCCCGGCCAGCCGTCGCGCGGTGCCTCGACGATCGTGATCCGCGGGGCGCGCATCATCGAGCTGCGCGACGGCCACCTCAGCGCCGAGGATCTCGATCTGGCGGACGCCGAGACCATCGATCTGCGCGGGCACTACGTGTTGCCCGGGCTGATCGACAGCCACGTACACCTCAGCTCGGACCTGGGCGGCGTGGCGAGGCAAATGGCGGCGGTGTCGCGCAGCCAGTCCGACGTCGCCTACGAGGCGGCACTGAACGCCCGCAAGACCCTGGCCGCCGGGTTTACCACGGTGCGCAACCTTGGCGACCGCGACGGCGTGATCCGCGCCCTGCGTGATGCCATCGCCGCCGGCAAAGTGCATGGCCCGCGCATCCTCACCGCCAATACCGGCATTTCCGCCACCACCGGCCATGGTGATCCGACGCTGGGCTACCGTCCCGAGCTGCACGAGGCCGTCAACCAGGGCGAGAACCTCTGCGACGGCGTCGATGCCTGCCGCCAGGCCGTGCGCCGGCAGATCGCACAGGGGGCGGATCTGATCAAGATGAGCATCACCGGCGGTGTCAACAGCCGCATCAACCTGGGCCTCGGCGCGCAGATGTTCGAGGACGAGGCACGCGCGGTGATTGACACCGCCAGGCTCTACGGCAAGAAGGTCGCGGTGCACGCCCACGGCGCCGATGGCATCAACCTCGCGCTCAGGCTGGGCGCCGACTCGATCGAGCATGGCACCCTGCTGGACGATGCAGGCCTGCGCCTGTTCCGCGAGTCCGGCGCCTATTACGTGCCGACCCTGTCCACGGTGAACGGCTACAAAGCGCGGCTCGAGTCCAACCCCGAGGCCTACACCGGCGAGGTCCTGGCCAAGATTCACTGGCGCATTGGCATCACCGGCCAGTCGCTCGAGCGCGCCGTTCCGGCCGGGGTGAAGATCGCCTTCGGCACCGACGCCGGCGTCAGCCTTCACGGGCGCAACGCCGACGAGTTCGAGCTGATGGTGAAACACGGCATGACGTCGGTGCAGGCCATCGTCGCCGCCACAGTGAATGCCTCCGAACTGCTCGGCATGAGCGCAGAGGTCGGCACACTGGAGCCTGGCAAGTATGCCGACCTGATTGCCGTGCGCGGCGATCCGCTGGCCGACGTCACGGTGCTCAAGACGGTCGAGCACGTGATGAAGGGCGGCGCGATGATGCGCTGACCAGAGGCATTGCAGCCGGTGCGCACTGCGCTCTCCCGCCCGGAGCCCTCGTTCTGGAGGAGCTTCGGTCCGGGGCTGCTCTGGGCCGCCGCGGCCATTGGCGTCTCGCACCTGGTGCAGTCGACGCGGGCCGGCGCCGTCGCCGGCTTCAGCCTGGCCTGGGTGGTGCTCGTCGCCCTGCTGCTCAAGTACCCTTTCTTCGAGTTCGGGCCGCGCTACGCCGCCGCCACGGGGGAGAGCCTGGTAGAAGGCTACCGGCGCGTCGGCCGCTGGGCCCTCTGGGTGTATGTCACGGTGACCCTGGCCACGGCCCTGGTCATCCAGGTCGTGGTGGTGCTGTTCACTGCGTTCCTGGTGGGCCACGTCTTCGGCCTGGCCTGGTCGCCAGCCAGTTCCGCCGCAGCGGTCATGGCACTGTGTGCGACGCTGCTCGCAATCGGGCGCTTTCGCATGCTCGACTGGAGCATCAAGGCGATACTCGTGATGCTGGCCGTGTCCACCCTGATTGCTGCGGCGATCGTCCTGCCCAGAGCCGAGGTCGCCTCGCTTGCCCCATGGCCACTGGGCCGCGACGGAGGAGCGGTCCGCTTCGCGTTCCTGCTGGCGCTGGTCGGCTGGATGCCCTCGGCAATCGACATCTCGGTGTGGAGTTCGTTGTGGACGCTGGCCAAGGATCGTGCCTCCGGGACGAGAAGCAGCGTCCGAGCGGCCCTGCTGGATTTCCGGATCGGCTATATCGCCACCGGGATCGCCGCCTTTGCGTTCCTCACACTCGGCGCCGGCGTCATGCATGCCTCCGGCGAGGCCTTCAGCCCGGCCGGCACGGTCTTCTCGCTGCAGCTCGTGGAGCTGTACGCCGAATCGCTGGGCGCCTGGTCGCGGCCGATGGTGCTGGTGGCCGTCGTCACCACCATGCTGTCCACCACGCTGACGGTGATGGACGGCTTCCCGCGGGCCATCGCCCGGTCCGTCCAGATCCTCCGCAACGGCTTGCCTGCCCGCCCCGTGTCCGGCCTGGCCGACGGCGGTCCGGGAGCGGCCTACTGGATTTCGCTTGGGGTGCTGGCCTGCCTGACTGTGCTCGTCATGCGGTTCCTGGCGGGGAGCCTGACCGCAATGGTGGACTTCGCCACGATCGTCGCCTTCCTCACCGCGCCGGTGCTGGGCTACCTCAATCTGCGCGCGGTGACCGCCGACCACGTGCCCGAGGCGCACCGCCCGGGCCCGGCGCTGCGACGACTTTCGCTGGTCGGCCTGGCGCTGCTGGGCGGTACGGCAGTCGTGTACCTGGCGTGGCTGCTAGGCGGCGATCTCGTTTAGGCGACCGTTCGTCACGTCATAGACAAAGCCGCGAATCTCATCCTTCCGGGGCACGAAGGGACTTGCCTTGATGCGGCGGATCGACTGGCGCACGTCGTCGGCCGGGTCCGAGAAAGCCTCGAACGCAAACGGCGGGCGCAAGCCGGTGTCTTCCTCGACCTGGGCCTTGAGTTGATCGTCCTTGAACGTCTGCATGCCGCAATCGGTGTGATGGATCAGCACGATCTCGGTGGTGCCGAGCAGTCGTTGGGAGATCGCCAGCGAGCGGATGACATCGTCGGTGACGACACCCCCGGCGTTGCGGATCACATGAGCATCACCTTCCTCCAGGCCGAGCAGGCGACCGGTTTCGATGCGCGCATCCATGCAGGCGACGATCGCCACTTTCTTCGCGGGCGGCATCAGCTTGTCGCCCTTCGCGAAGGTCTTGACGTAACTCTGGTTGGCCGACAGGAACTCATCGGTCGCGGACATGACGCACCTCCTGCCAAACGGCTTGCGGACCTGAAGAACCTAGCGCCAGGCGCTCCGGATTGGAAATACAGTTTTGTTCGCCCAGTATTCCAATTGGTGATGTCACCGTATGCCCGCCGGCCGGGTATCCTGGCGGCTCGGCCCGAGGACTGGCGACTCCGCCAAAAAGGAATCAAATTGAGTCACTTAGACGCATTTTGCGTGTGAAGCATGCGGTATCCGCGTGTTGCTTCAATGTCTGCGCGCCGCCAAATGACACCCGGCGCAGTCATCGCCTTCGTTGGGCCCGACGGAAGTGGCAAGAGCACGCTCAGCCACGCATTGATGGACCGAGTCCGCGAGCGCCGCCCCGTGACGAGTGTCCACCTCGGCGGCCCCCGGAGCGGTACGTGGCTGACCCGGTGGCTGCGTGTTGTGGTCCAGGCATTTCGCAAGATTCCCCGCTTGGTGCGCGGCGAGCGCGCGCTCGACGGTGTCGCCGGCCGCTATCCGGGCTTCCAGGCGGCGCTCGATGTCCTGACGGCCCTGGATCGGCGACTTCTGGTGCACCGCTGCCACCGGCTCGCGCGTAGCGGAGTCGTGGTCTTCACGGACCGCTATCCCGGGAGAGAGCCGGGCTCGGCGTCGGGACCACGGTCGGGGCGCGGGGGAGGCGGTCTTGCCCGGGCGCTCCGGCGCGCCGAACTGGGTCTGTACCGGGCCCTGCCGGTCCCGGACCTGGTGGTGAAGCTGAATGCGCCGATCGAGGTTACGGTCAGCCGGAATGCCGCGCGGGAGAGGCCGAAGCCCGAGCGCCTGGTCCGTGCGTCGCATGCCAGGGCTGCCTTGCTGAAGTTTCCCGGCGCCCCCGAAGTGGTGGTCGACAGCACCGCCCCGCTGGATGCCACGATCATCAAAGTTCACGGCGAGGTGGAGGCGCTCCTCGCGTCCCGGACCTTCATCCGGGCGGGAGGAAGGCGCAGCCGTGTATAAATTCGTGCTGCGAGCGCTGATCTGCATGATGCCCGTGCTGGCGGCCGCGCCGGCCCAGGCCGCCGACCCTGTATCGGTCGTCAACGCGATCCGGATGCAAGGCTGCGGCGGACAGCCGGGCGTAAAGACCGCCGTGGAACCCAGCGAGCCGCTCGACCGGGTCGCGCGCCGGCTCTCGCGGGGCGGCCGGTTGAGCGCCGCGCTCGATAAAGGTGGCTATACGGCAACGAGCTCCTCCTCGATCCACATCGATGGCACGAGCGAGGCCGCCGCTCTCGGGAGAATTTTCCGCGAACAGTACTGTACGACCGTGAACAACCCGGTGTTTTCCGAGATCGGCGTCTTTCAGCGCGGCGCGGGTACCTGGGTTGTGCTGGCGGCTCCGTTTTCCCCTCCCGACAGCGCAGACCAGAACGCAGTCGCCCTGCAGGTACTCGGGCTCGTCAACGTTGCACGCCAGCAGGCCAGGAATTGCGGCGGCCGACACTATGAAGCGGCCCACCCCGTCGAGCTGTCGGCGACGCTGTCGCAGGTGGCGCTGGCTCACACGCGCGACATGGCGAGGCGCCGCTCGCTGGACCATCGCGGCTCGGACGGCAGTCAGCCCGCAGAACGTGTCACGCGCGCTGGCTATCGGTGGCAGGCGGCAGCGGAAAACATCGCCGCCGGCCAGCCGAGTGCCGAGGCGGTCGTTGCCCACTGGCTCAGCAGTCCGGGACATTGTGCAAACCTCATGGGTGCGCAGTTCACGGAGATGGGCGTGGCCTTTACGAGCGAGCCGAAAGGCAGCGCCCGAATCTATTGGGCGCAGGTGTTCGCAACGCCGCGTTAGCGCAAGGCCCGCCGTGGATGTGACCTCGGGCGGGCGGCGTGGCCGGAGGACGACCGTCCAAGTGTGAACAGGTCCTAGTCATCCAGACCTGGATCGCCTCGTTTCTGCTTGATCTCGGCGCGATGACGCTTGGCTGCCAGGCGCTGCTTCTTCGACGCGGCAGGAGGACGCGTGGCGATGCGTTTGCGCGGCTCCCGGTGCGCCCGCTCAATCAGCGCCGCAAGGCGCTCCCGGGCGTCCTCCCGATTGCGATGCTGGCTGCGAAATCGCCTGGCATCGATGGTGATCACGCCAGCCGAGTCCGCGCGACTGCCGGCCAGCTTCAGCAATCGTTCCTTCACCGCCTGGACCAGGAAGGACGAGGCGAGCACATCGAAGCTCAGCTGCACCCCGGATTCGGTGCGATTCACGTGCTGCCCGCCTGGCCCGCCGGTCAGGATGAACTTTTCGGACAGTTCGTTCTCCGGCGGCCGGAATCGTGACCGGGTCCTGTCGTCGGCCGCACTCATCGCTTGCGTCCCGGTCCGCCCCTCAACTCAACTTCGCGGCGGCCGCGGCGAGCGCCGCCCAGCCGACGAGGAACGCCACGCCGCCGATGGGAGTGATGGCGCCCAGGCCTCGAACTCCGGTGAAGGCCATTGCATAGAGCGAGCCGGAAAAGAGCAGGATGCCCACCACGAAGGCCCAGCCGGCGACCTGCGCGGCCTGCGCCTGGGTGTGCTGGTAGATCCAGGCGACGGCAAAGAGCGCGAGCGCGTGGTACATCTGGTAGCGCGCGGCCGTCTCAAAGGCGTCGAGCATGCGCGGCTCCAGCTGGGCTTTCAATGCGTGAGCACCGAACGCTCCGGCGGCCACGCTGAGCGCTCCGAGGATGGCGCCAAGGATTATGAAAATCTTCATATTGCCGCCGGCCCCGCCAGGGTGGGTCCAGAAGTTCAGCCTCTGCTGCCGGCTGGATTCAGCCAGCGTGCCTTTCGAAGCCGCCTGGTCCCGCCTAGCCGCGTTTCCTGGCGCGTTTTGCGGCGCGCTTCTCCTCGGCGGTCTTGGCCGGCTTTTTCTTGGGTTCCTTCTTTCGATCCTGGCTTTTGCTCATCTGAACAGTCTCCAAGAGATGGGTGCGGACGCACTGGATCAGCATGGACGAGTCATTGGGGTGCCATCGGTACGTATCAGCATCGTGCCGCGAGAATGGACCTGACACCATGCTGCCACGGTCATGACGAAACCAGCCCCAATATACCCCAGGACGGAAAATCCTGATAATGAAATCATTGCGTTAGTGCATCCAGGTGGTGGAGGCGGCGGGATCAAACCGGCGTCCGCGCGCCCCCGGTGATCGCCGGATCGGGATTCTACGACCAAGGTTTCGCGCGCCACCGCGGGCGCGGCGCACGAGAAAGGGGGCGGACCGCTGTCCGCCCCCTCGGGAAAGGCCATCATGGCGGGCCGGATCGCGGTCCGACCCTGCCGCGATGGCTACTGGCTCGTCACACGCTGGGCCTGGGTGCTCACTTCGTTGTTCTGGAACAGCCAGAGCATCGTGCCCGGCGCGCTGGTTCCGACTATGACATTCTGGCCCGGGCCCATCAGGAAGCTCTTGGCGCTCGGGAATATCTCGTCGGAGAAGTCGATCGAGCCGTGCTGGAGGCCGGTGGGGCTGCCGCGCGGCACGAACTCGACCCGGTAGTCGAAGCTCGAGGGAATCAGACCGCGATCGAGCCGGAACGGCAGGAACAGCGTGCGGTCGTTGAAGTCGACACCGCCGACGATGAAGTCGAGGGGGCCGCTGCCCGTGACCGGATCGAGCTGCGCGGTGACCAACACACCGACCGTGCCGCCGACCTGCAGCGTCGACCAATCACCGGCAACCAGCCGCAGGTCGTCCACGCCGTCGCCGTCAGTGTCGAGAAAGATGTTGATCTGGTTCTGCGACGGCAGCTCCCACGGCATCTGTGTGGCGATGGCGATTTCGACCACCGGAATGGTGCCAATCATGTTGGTGCGGAACCCGACATCGGCGATCGCTCCCTGCGTGGCCGCGGGATTCTCCTCGCCGGACTTGACGAAGGTGAAGCCCTGGGCCGGGCCGCTTGCGGGGCCGGTGTTGACGATCCTGTTGTTGAGCCCCGGCGCCTTGGTCGCCAGCTGGTTCGAGGCCGGGTCGACGATCGCGAGATAGCCGACCTTCAGCGTGTCCATGCCGTCGGACAGCACGCACCAACCGTCGACTTCCGTCTGGCTGTTGGAAGCGTTGTCGAAGGCACCGGCGGCCTCGGCGACGGACGAGTTCAGCGTCAGGTTGATCTTGAAGCTGTTGCTCTTGTTGCCATGCACCTTGACCGAGCCCGGACAGCTCACCGACACGCCCGGCAGGGTCAGGTTCGGCAGGTGCGTGACCGAGAACGTGCGGGTCGAGCCGCCGAAGTCGGTGACCGTCACCGACTCGCTCGCAGAGACATTCTGCACGGCCTTGTTGATGCGGCCGAAGCTCACGCCCGCCGGCGTCGCATAGCTTGTCAGGTTCACCGCGGCGAGTGCGTCGACGCGGCCGGTACCCTGTCGCGACAACGGCAATGTTATGCCGCCAGTATTCATGTTCGCCGCCGAGTTCATGATCATCGCCTTGATCGCAGCCACGCTCTTGTCCGGGAAGGCCTGGCGCAGCAGCGCGCCGACGCCCGCCAGATGCGGCGCGGACATCGAGGTGCCCGAGAGCGAGGCCGGCTCCGTGCCGGTGCCGACGCCGGTCGACTGGATCGCCACGCCCGGGCCGGTGATCTCCGGCTTGAACTGCCCGCCGCCATGGCCCGGTCCACGTGAGGAGAAGCCGGCGATCTGGTTGCCGAACGCGCTTGCAACCACGAAGTCGCTCGGCGACAGCTCGGCGGCGACCGTGTCCGTCGCCAGCGCCCCGGCCAGTGCCTGGCCGGCCTCGAGCGTGATCATCACGCCCGGGACGGGCGAGGCGGTGCCACCCATCACGATCGGTGCGGCGTTGGGCGCATTGTTGCCGACGATGACCGCCTTGGCGCCGGCCGCGACCGCCTGGTCGAACTTGGCCTGGAAGGGACAGACGCCGCGAAATACCAGCGCGATCTTGTCCGAGGCGTCGTTGCCCCACGGGGCGCAGCCCTCGAAGTTGGCCGGGTTCTCCGGCGCGACGAGTTCGCCGTCGATGTTGCCGGTGGTCGCCAGCGGCACGCCGAAGGCCGCTTCGACGGCCTCGTAGAGGCCGGCGACCGAGGGCGGTTCGGTGACGTTGATGGCGAGGGAAAAGCCCTTGCTGGACGCCGCGACCGACAGCGTCGCAGGCGACACCGAGGGCGAACCGACCACGTAGGGCTGCGCACCGGAATTGCCGGCGGACGCCACGACGATAATACCGAGTTCGGCGGCGTGACTGGCCGCGATCGCACTTGCATCGGTGGGATTGCCGCGGGTGGCACCGAGGCTCATGTTGATGACGTCGAGATGATCGCTCATGTCGCCGTCGGCGTTCGGGTCCATCGCCCATTCGATCGCATCGACAGTGACTGCGGTCGAGCCGGAGCAGCCGAACACCTTGAGCGCGTAGAGGTCGGCACCCGGCGCCACGCCGGGGCCGATCTTGCCGGGCACGCCGAGACCCGCCGCCGAGCCGGCAACGTGGCTGCCGTGGCCGCCGGCGTTGCCGGTGTTGCAGTCGAGCGGATCGGGGTCGGGCATCGGCACATTGTTGGCAGGGTCACCCGCGTTGTAGTCATTGCCGACGAAGTCGAAGCCGCCTACGACCTTGGCGTTCGGGAAGCCGCCGTCCTCGAGTGTCGTCGGATCGTTGGCCGCGTACTCTGCCGGATCGCCTGAGCCGCCCAGGTTGGCGTGCAGGTAGTCGATGCCCGAGTCGATGATCGCGATGCTGACGCCCTCGCCGGTACCGATCTGCTCCCAGACGGCCGGCGCGCCGATCCCCGGCACGCTCAGCGCGTTTTCCGGGTAGTGGAGGTCCACCGGCTCCACCGAAAGCACGCCGTCGAGCAGGCGCAGGTTGTCGAGCTCGCTGGCGTCGACGCGCACGCGGAAACCGTTGACGCCGACCCGCAGCGCGGACATTACCTGTGCGCCGTGCTGCTCGAGTTTTGGCTGCACAACGGCCTGCTCGGAGCTGATCTGCTGCGCGTGCCTGGCTTGCGCGGCAGGGGGCGCGCGCCGTCCCGTAGCCCTCAGATTCTCAATATTCAACTCGGATACCGAGGGCGTATCGAGCCGGACGAACACATCGATTACGCCATCGCCGGCGAAGGCCATGCCGTCGAGGGGCTCACTGTCGGCGGCGAGCGCGATCGGCGTCAAGGAAACGGCCGATGCGAGCAAGGCCGCTCGTACCGCCACTGCGAGAGATTGTCGTCTGGTCGTCATCTGGATCTCCTCCCTGCCGTTCGGCAGGCACGTCTTCGCAAGCTCATTGGCATTGCGAAAGCAAGATCAGAGCGTCCCGACGCGCGATCGAAATTGGATGGCGGCTTCCTGTCGTATCCTCGATCCGTCGACGTCGCTCGCCTGAAGTGGGCGAGCCTCAGCGAACGGGACTGCTCCGGCATACGGGCACGGTGGCCTCCGTGCCGGATGGCACGGGCCCCGCCCGCAGGGCGAACCCGCGCCCGCTGGTCCAAGACTTTACGGTTAGGTATCTCAACCCCCTCGGCGCAAGTATCGCGATCGGCTGTATGTCGGGTCAAGCCGATCCCGAGGCGGTTACGGCGCCGACTGGTGAGAAATCGCGTCACGCAAGGTGCACAAAGCGTGTTTTAATCGCCTTCCGGGGCGAGATTTGTGCACCGCGACGGAGCAATCCACACGTCCAGCGCGGGCAGGCAGGCTACTCGCGGTCCGCCCGACCAGGCGCGCCGATGCGGCCGCGCCTGCTGCGCCGGCGGCCAGGCAGAAGTCTGCGCTCAGCCCCCGTACAGGGCTTCGGCGCGCTGAAACAGTACCCAGCTGGTGGCGATGTACTTGTCGCCGCCGCGCGGCGTGTTGCCTCGGTGGGTGTGGGTGAATGCCGTGGGGGCGATCAGCAGGCTGCCGGTTTTCGGCACGATTCTGCGCTGCTGGTAGAAGAACTCGGTCTCGCCTTCAGAAAATCCGTCATTGAGGTAGATCGTCCACAGCAGGTGCCGGTGTAACGGTTCGCAGGCGGCGTCCCTGGGGTACAACTCGCAGTGCCAGTAGGGGTAGCCGCCGCGATCGCTGGTGTAGCGCTGCAAGTTGATCCGTCCGGGGCGGAAAACCTTCTGGACGATGGCACCGAGCTGCTGGTCGGGCAGGGTCTCCAGATCGGCAGCGGTCAGCCGCCGCCGCCCGCCCGTGGCGTCTCCGATCTCCAGCATCAACGGCGCGATCAGGGCATGGTGGTAGCTGCGCAGGTAACGCATCAGTCCGGCAGACACAGCCCCATTGAGCTCGGCCTCGACGTCGCGCCAGTGCGGCAGACCGGCCAGCGTGATGTCGACGCTGTCCTTGAGTTCGGGCATCACACCGGACCCGACCCGCCCGGGCGTGGTGTCGGCGCTCGCCTCAAAGCGCTCGATCAGCCGCGCACAGGCCGCGGCCGAAAGCGCATCCGGATACACCTCGATGAAGTCGGACAGGCTCACGGGTGGACCCCTTTCAATGACCATGCGGCGAATGTGCCGCAAACTCGATCAATTGCCCCAGGTCGGCGCAAATGAGGGCCTGGTCCCGCTCCTGGATCAGTGAGCGGCTCAGGGCTACGCTGACGGTTGGGAACTCCATCCACCTCTGCGCGAGTATCGCGAGCGGCTGTACAACGGGTCAAGGCGGTTCTGGGGGCGTGCCTGCTGTAGTGGCGCTGGTGCATGCATGCCGCAGATTGAAAAGATGTGATCCCCGGAGGGGTAGTGTACAAATGCTTCCACACGGGCGCACATTTGTAGCCCGGCACGGCATGCCCGGGCGATTGGTACGACCCGATGGCTCCGTTCCCACGGCCCCCTCCAGCTCCCGTGGAGCCATTTCTTCTTGCGCGCCGCATGTGTCGGCGGGCCGCCGTGCCGGCCTGCTGGCACTGTTTGTGATGCTTCCGATGGCCGGCCGCGCCGCTCAGGTGGAAGTTCCGCTGATGGTGGACACCCGATTCCTGCAGGCCGCAGTGGAGGAGGTGCTGGAGTTCGGCGTCACCGGCACTGGCCAGATGCAGGTCGATGACTGCAACCGCGTCGAGCTGAGCGACCTTGTGGTGGCGACCGGGGATGGCGAAGTGGTGGTTTCGCTGGCGGTCCATGCGATCAGCGGAGCGTGGGCCTTCGGGCGTTGCCTGGGCCCCTCGTCGTGGCAGGGACGAATGAAGCTCGAGCTGCTTCCGGGCCTGGAATCCGGCGGCCTGGTGGTGACGTTCACACCGCTCGGGGTCGAGTTGGTGCGGGCCGACGGCTCCCCCGGACTGCTCAGCGGGCCGACCCGGATGCTCGCCGAGGGCCTCGTTCTGCCGCGCATTGAGCGGGTGCGGCTGGATCTCGCCGAGTCACTGGCGGCCATCGACGCGCTTCTGGAATCGGCAACTCCGGACCGCACGACGGTCCTGGTTGAGCGTACCCGCATCCATGAAGTCCGGGCGCTGGACGCGGGGCTCCTGCTTCGCATCGGGTTCCAGGTGGAGGCCACTGCGGACGTTGAAGGCCCGCCCGCCGAGCCACCGCTGGCGGCGGAAGACCAGGTCCGTTGGCAGCGGCTTGAGGATGAGCTGGACGGATTCCTGACCACGGTGATTTTCGCCCTGGCTGGGCCGGCGGCGAGCGATGAGCTCAGGCTGGAGCTGCTGGCAGTGTTGCTGGATGCCCGCCACGCGATCGCCGAGGCGCTGAGTGAGGACGGAGATGCAGTGGAGGAAGGCGAGGGCGACCATTTACCGGCCCTGGCACAGCCGCCGGATCCGGTGCGCCGGGTCTTTGTCGAAAGCTGGGACCGGTTGCGGCCCTGGCTTGCCGAGCTGGACCTCGCGGACGTGGCTGGCCTCGAGGCAGATCTGCGCCTGGCAGCATTCATGGCCGGCGGCGATGCCCTGCGCGCCCTGGATGCGCTCGGTCCGGAGTTTGGGCTGGACATCAGCAGCGACGGCCTCAGGCGGCTGGCCCGGTTGCTGCTGGCCGAGGAGGTCCCGGAGCGGTTTACCCCATTGCCCCTGGACGTGGATCCGGCATTCCGGGCGCTGTTCGGCATGGACCGGCCGCAGCCGGCCGAAACCCGCGGCCGGCGGCCGGGTATCCTGAATCTCCTGGTGCCCTTGGCCTCGGCGAGGGCGGAGTCGCCGGCTGACGCGCTGCGTGGCCTGGTGCCCAGGCTGGCCATCCTGGACGAATACCTCCGGCTGGTGGCCAGCTTGCTGGATCAGCAAACCGGTGAACACCTCTCGGCCGGTTCCCGGATCCCGTCCCGGTTGAAGTCGCGTCTGGATCCGCTGGTGTGGGCAACGGCCTGGAAGGAATCCTGCTGGCGCCAGTTTACCGGCTCGACGGACAATCCGCGTGTATTGACTTCACGGGTGGGCGCGCTGGGGATGATGCAGGTGAACGGCCGGGTGTGGCGGGGCGTCTATGACCTGGAGCGCCTGGCCGAGGAGGTGGCCTACAACGTGAGTGCGGGGACCGGGATTCTGGAGCATTACCTGGTCGATTACGCGATCCGCCGCGGTGAACACAAGCATCCGGGTGGCGACGACAACCTGATCCGGGCCACCTATGCGGCCTACAACGGTGGGCCGTCACACCTCGGCCGTTATCGCCGCGATGACACTCCGGCGCGCCTGCGCGCCATCGACAATGAGTTCTGGCAGCATTACCAGACCATCAAGTCCAGCCAGTGGCCGGATGTCGCCAGTTGCTATGCGGTAGGAGGATGAGCCCGGCTCTCGCGATTCATGACTCACCATTCCGGCACCTGGTCGCAGTACCTGAAGCAGATCTTCGACTTCGACATCGAAGCATGCCGGATCCGCGGCAGCACCGTGACATTGATTGCCGCGCTGCTGTACCTGCTGGGCGGCTGCGCCTCGCTGGAGCGGCCAACCGACTTTTCTCCTGCGGAGCTTGCCTGCTTCAGCCTGTTCGAAGAGGTGGATGTGCACATCCAGCACGCAGGACTCCGGGATGGGGGCGACAGCCCGGTAGCGGGCTTCCCCTACCTGCGCAGCAACCGCCTGCTGGCGGCACTGGCCGGTCAGGCCGACGAGGGAGCGCGCCTTCACAGCTGGTTACGACATCTCGGTGATCTGGATGCCCGCGCCCGCGAACTCGAACTGCAACGCTACGCCAAACCCATCGCCGGACACACACCAGCTGCCCTGGCTGAGCATCTCGGTCGCTGCAGGGAAGACCTGCTGGCAAGAGACCGACAACAACCGGCGCGCCTTGTCCGGCTGCGCGAGGCCAGCCAGGTGGCCGATGACTATGTGCTCTGGTGGCGTGTGGCTGGGCTCTACCCGCTCACCGCACCGATCTACACCTTCGGCATCAATCGCTGGCACCGGCAGACCCACGCGACCTTTGCCACCCCGTTGGAGGAGCTTCCCCTGCAGGGCCAGTTGCAACGCTGGGCCGCTGCCGCGCATTCGGTCCCGACAGCCGGGACCCTGCGCGACTGGCTGGCGAATCAGCGCGATCCGCTGGGCCTGCCTAGATTTGACGAGGGCCAGCTGCAGGCGTTGTTCGCCCGCTTCGCGCCGATCTGGGAAGTGGATGTGGTGGATGGCAATGACCACATCGGCAACATCCGCTGGCAGGACGGACCGCAGGTGGATACGACCCGGCCCGCCGAGTACCGTCTGCTCTCCTACACTCTGCTGAACGGACAAGTGCTGCCCCAGCTTAACTATCTGGTTTGGTTCCCGGCCCGTCCCGGCAAGGATATCTATGCCGGCTGGCTGGACGGCATATGGTGGCGAGTCACACTCGGCCCGGACGGTGAGCCCTTGCTGTATGACAGCATCCATTCCTGTGGCTGCTACCACCTGATCTTTCCCACCGCCGCGCTGCAACTGCGCGAGGATCGCGCCCGGTTCTATGTGGAACCGCCGTTGTTGCCACAGCAGGCCCCGCGGGGAGAGAGGCTGGTGATCCGCATCTCCAGCGCACGGCACTATATCGAACGGATCTATGCCGTCGCAGATACCCACGGTTCTGTGCCTCTGCAGCCCGAGCCCTACGAAAAGCTGCGCGCCCTGCCTGCCGAGGATGGCAGCGGATATCACAGCCTGTTCGGCCGACATGGGCTGGTTGCCGGCAGCGAGCGGCCCGAGCGCTTCCTGTTCTGGCCGACGGGGATTCGCTCAGCCGGTGCAATGCGCCAATGGGGGCGTCAGGCCACCGCCTTTGTCGGTCGACGCCATTTCGATGATCCGCATCTGGTCGATACCTTGTTCCAGCAGGTGGCACCATGAAAGGGATCGCGCTGCTGGCACTGCTGTTTTCGCTGAGCACAGTCCAGGCCGAAACGCGTATTGAGATAGGCCAGTTCTCCCAGGGCCAGCTGGCAGGCTGGCGGGAGCGCTCCTTTCTCGGCCACACCGACTATCGCCTGGTGGAACAGGAAGGCAAGACCGTGTTGCAGGCCCGCAGCAAGGCCAGCGCCTCGGGGATGTACCGGGAGATCGAGGTCGACCTGACACGAACCCCGATCCTGCACTGGTCGTGGAAGACGGATTCCTTGATACGGGACAATGATGAACGCAGCCGCGATGGTGATGACTATCCTGTGCGGATCTATGTGGTATTTTCCGGCGGGCTGCGTTTCTGGCGCACGCGCGCCATCAACTATGTCTGGTCCAGCCACCAGCCCCAGGACAGCGAATGGCCCAACGCATTCACCGACAATGCGCGCATGATCGCCGTCAGTGCCGGCAGCGAGGGGCTGGGCGAATGGCAGTCCCTGCAACGTGACGTGCTGGCCGACTACCGCCGCCTGTTCGGCAGCGCGCCGGGGCGTGTCAATGCAGTGGCGATCATGACCGACACCGACAACACTGGACAACAGGCTGTCGCCTGGTATGGGGATATCTGGTTTTCGGAGCGATGATTCAGTCGCAGGCTGTCGGTTCTCAATGCCATTCCAAGGGCGGTCGTTGCCGCGGACATCGAAGTCGAATCGTTGCCGGCGCGACGTGCTACTCGCGCACGCCGAGCTGGTTGAGCAGGAAGGCGTAGCGCTCCGCCCACTCGCGGTAGCGCTGGAAACGGCCGGACCTGCCGCTGTGACCGGCTTCCATCTGGGTGCGGAACACGACCAGGTTCTCGTCGGTCTTGAGTTCACGCAGGCGGGCGACGTACTTGGCTGGCTCCCAGTATTGCACCTGCGAATCCCACAGGCCGGTGCCTACGAACAACGCCGGATAGGCCTTGGCGTCGAGCTGGTCGTACGGCGAGTACGACAGCATGTACTGGTAGAACTCGGGGTCCTTCGGGTTGCCCCACTCGTCGAATTCGTTGGTGGTCAGCGGGATCGATTCGTCGAGCATCGTCGTCACCAAGTCGACGAACGGCACCAGGGTGACGACGACGCGATACTTCTCCGGCGCCAGGTTGCTGACGGCGCCCATCAGCAGACCGCCGGCACTGCCGCCGAGCGCAGCGACGCGGTCCGCGGCCGCGTAGCCTTCGGCCACGAGGAAATCGGTGACATCGATGAAGTCGGTGAAGGTGTTGAGCTTGTTCAGGAGCTTGCCATCCTCGTACCAGGTCCGGCCCAGCTCCTGGCCGCCGCGGATGTGGGCGATCGCGTAGACCATGCCGCGGTCGACCAGGCTGAGCACGTTGCCGTTGAACACCGGCTCCATGCTGATGCCATAGGAGCCGTAGCCGTACTGCAGCAGCGCGGCCGTGCCGTCCTTGCGGAAGCCCTTGCGGTACAGCAGCGAGACCGGAACCCTGGTGCCGTCGCGGGCGGTCGCCCACAGTCGCTCGGTGGCGTAGTCGGCCTTGTCGAAACCGCCCAGTACCGGCTGCTCCTTGAGCAGTCTGCGCTCGCCAGTTTCGACGTTCAGCTCGTAGGTGGTGGCCGGGGTGGTCAGCGAGGTGTAGGTGTAGCGAAGCCAGTTGGTATCCGGCACAGCATTGGTGTCCAGCGCCATCGCGTACGCTGACTCCTCGGACTTGACGTAGTCGGGCTCGCCCTTGGCCGGGACGATACGGATCCGGGTCAGGCCCCTGCTGCGCTCACCGACCGCGAGGAAACCGTCGAACAGCTCGACCCGGCTGATGAACACGCCATCATCGTGTGCGATCAGGTCGCTCCACCTGCTGCGATCGCCCCAGCTGCTGTCCGGCACCTGCATCAGCTTGAAGTTCTTCGCATTCCAGTTGGTGCGGATCACCCAGCGCTTGCCGAGGTGATCGGCGTGGTACTCGAAATCGCGCTCGCGCGGCGCGATCAACCGGAACTCGCCAGGCCGCTCGCGCCCGGTGCAGCGCGCCTCGCTGGACACCGTGCTGCGCACGTCGATACACAGGTATTTCTCCGAGCGGGTCAGGCCGACACTCATGTAGAAGCTGTCGTCGGGCTCCTCGTAGACGAGTCGGTCCTCCGCCGGGTCGCTGCCCAGCACGTGCGCCTTGACCCGCTTGGTCAGCAGCGTCACCGGGTCGTTTTCGACGTAGAGGATCGTCTTGTTGTCACCGGCCCAGGCCAGGCTCGCCGACAGTCCGCCGATCTCGTCGGCATGGGTCTGGCCGGTGGCCAGGTCCTTGATCCGCAGCGTGAACTGGCGACGACCGACCGTGTCCTCGACGTACGCCAGGCGCTGCTGGTCGGGGCTGATTTCCCAGTTCGCGACCTGGTAGAAACTCTTGCCCTCGGCGAGGCGGTTGACGTTGAGCATCACCTCCTCGGGTGCGTCCATGCTGCCCTTGCGGCGAGCGTGGATCGGGTACTCCTTCCCTTCCTCGAAGCGGGTGTAGTACCAGTAATCCTTGTATTTGAACGGGACGGTGGAATCGTCCTGCTTGATGCGTCCGACCAGCTCTTCGTAGAGCTTCTCCACGAAGCCTTCTAGGGGCGCCATCACCGCGTCGGTGTAGGCGTTCTCGGCCTTGATGTGGGCCAGCACGACCGGATCTTCGCGGCTGTCGTCGCGCAGCCAGTAGTACTCGTCCTGGCGGCTGGCGCCGTGCGGGGCGATCACGTCGTGGGGCTTCCGGGCGGCAACCGGCGGCGCCGGCAACACCACGTTGTGCACGCTCAGCGGCGGCGTGCCCGGCGCCTGCCCGGTGGGTGGCGCCGTAGCCTCCGGGATTTGCGCACAAGCGCCCAGCAGGGCGAGTGCCAGGCCCAGAGCCAGGGAGCGCCAATCGCCGATACGTGTCAAGTGTCCGGTTCCGTTCGACGCCGAATTACAGCGGTATGTCTCGGGGCGATTGGGTGACGATACTGCAGTTGTCGAGGACAGGAAACGGAAACGAGCGACAGGCGGCTGGGGAATCGCGCTGCGGGCTCAGGCCTTGCGCACCCACGAATTGCACCAGCCCCCGGCGTTCACCAGCTTGCCGGGAAAGATCGAACAGCCGCCCCAGGATTCGCCGCTGGCACCCTGATACTGGCTGCAGTTCGAACACATCTGGTCCGCCTGATGGCGCGGGAAGGCGTTCTGGTCGACATCGGCGGTCGAGTGCCGGTAGCCCAGGGCCTTGGCTGCTGGATCATCTTCGCTCAACCTGGGCATGTCCGCACCCGGCGTGGTGGAACCGGTGGCCGGGGAGTCCGCCGATCGTGGTGCCTGAGCTGCCGGCGGCGGATCGCCACGCGAACAACCGAGTACTTGCACGAGCGGGAGGATCGCCAGGCTGCCGCCGAAGGTTTTCAGGAATCTGCGGCGGGAGGCGGGGGAACTGTATGGCGTGTCCATGATTCACTCCTGAGGGTTGTCACGCGCGCAAATCAGGTCGGCGTGAATGGCAATCAGTACGAACAGCAGGCCTTGAGTTGGGCTTTGCTGCAACCGCAGATGTCTTACATTAACAGCTTACTTCAATCTGATGGAAAAGTCGGCAGGTTCAGCGCCACACCAGGAATCGGGGCCTACGGTTCGAGTGGCGACCGGACCTCGGCAAAGGCAGCCATGGCATCCTGATTCCGGGCGACCGTCGAACCGTGGTCCGCAATCCCAAGGACGAACTCCAGGCGGCGATCGAGGGCAGGATCATGGATGGCCTCGAGATCCCGGTTGCGTCCCGCGCGAAGCGCGGCGAACGTACCGTCGCGGTTCCCGTGCATACAGCGCTGAAGGCAGCGCTGTATCTCACCATGCGCGAGCGTGGTATCACGCGCGTTCGCTGGCGGCGGATGGCAGCCGAGCCAGGCCGTTGGGCCGACAACGTCCCAGTCAACAGAGAGCAGTCAGATCGGTAACAGGCTTTCCGGCGGCGCCCGGCTCGGGTGAGCTGGATTGAGCGACTCGCAAACTCGGCCCGAGTGAAGCGGCCGAGCATTTCAGCTGAGTGGCACTTGCGGATTGTCGGAGCTGGACTATGCTCACGGGTCACGAGGTGAACCCATGCTGCGCCGCACTTTTCTGCGCTCCGCCCTTGCTGCAGCCACGGTTGCAACGCTGCCTCGCGGCAACCTGCTCGCCGCGCTCTACCAACCCGCTCTGCGCGACGTGCCGGACATCCCCGCCGTCACGGGGGATGGCCGTGAAGTCTTGCTGCGTGGCCCGGACGTGGCGGAGCTCGCGGCGCGCCTGCGCGGCCGGCTGCTCCTGGCCGGCGACGAGGGCTACGAGGACGCCCGCCAGATCCTGAATCCCACTTTCGACCGCCGCCCGGCACTGATCGCCCAGGTGACGGGCGCGGCGGACATCAGGACCGCGGTCGACTTCGCGCGGGACAGCGGTGGCCTGCTGACGGCCGTGAAATGCGGTGGCCACAGCTTTTCCGGCCTCTCGACCTGCGATCGGGGGCTGATGATAGACCTCTCGCCCTTCCGCAACGTGCGCGTGGATCCCGTCGCGCGCCGCGCCTGGGTGACGGGCGGCAGCCTGCTCGGCCACGTGGACCACGAGACCATGGCCCACGGGCTGGTGTCCACGTTCGGCACCGTGTCCCACACGGGGGTCGGCGGGCTGGTCACTGCCGGTGGCTTCGGGCGCTTGGGGCGCCGCTTCGGCCTCAGCATCGACAACCTGGAGTCGGTGCAGGTCGTGACCGCCGACGGCCGGCTGCTGCGGGCCGGCGCCGAGGAAAACGAGGATCTCTACTGGGGCGTGCGCGGGGGCGGTGGCAACTTCGGCGTCGTGTCGCATTTCGAGTTCCGGCTGCACCCGATGCAGCGCCGCGTGGTCGGCGGGAGGATCGTGTTCCCCTACTCGATGGCGCGCGAGGCGTTGGCCCTTCATGCAGAGTACGGGCCCCAGGCGCCGGACGAGCTGAATATCGACCTCGTGGTCGGGCTGCCGCCGGGCGGCGGCGACGGGAACGTCACGTTCGAGTTATGCTATTCCGGGCCGGAGAGCGACGCCGAGCGTGCCCTGGCGCCCATACGGAGCTTGGGGACTCCTGTGTCCGACACAGTGGCCGGGATGGACTACGTCGCCCTGCAGCGATCAGGCGACTACGACGATCCGCGGGCATTGGGGGTCTACCTCAAGAGCGGCTTCGTGTCCGGCATCAGCACGGCGCTGATCGGCGACATCCTGAGCCGGCTGGAGGGCCACCCGGAGCGGTTGACGCAGATCGCCTTTGCGCAGTGCGGCGGCGCCATCGCGCGCGTCGGGCCACAGGCCACGGCCCTGTCTCAGCGAGACGCGCAGTTCATCATGCTCGGCATTACGGGCTGGCCGCACGACGGGAGCGTCGACGGCGCCCCCCACATGGACTACATGCGGTCGTTCTGGGCGGACCTCGAGCCACACACGCACGGCTTCTACACGGCCGACCTGACGCCTGATGCCACGATCGCCGAAATCCGTGCCAACTTCCAGGCGAACCTCGAGCGCCTGGTGGCGGTGAAGAACCGCTACGACCCGACTAACCTCTTCCGGCTGAACGCCAACGTCAAGCCGACGGTGCAGGCCTGACTCCGCGGGAAGCGCCGCCAGGATTTCGTCGTCTCGCATCACCGTTCTCAAATGCGGACGCCATGCGCTCGATCTGGCCCGCAGTGAGACCGAGTTGCCGGATTAGGTCGTGTGTAATGCGCATGAGATCCGCGCTCGATAGTTCCAAGAACGAGAAGCGGCGCCACTTATCTGGGCACCCGCGGACAAGCGCCCAGCATAGTCACATCTCCGACACGGGACGATGATGACCGAGTAGTCGATGACTTGGCCCTCATGCACTGAGGTCGAGTCCCCCGACCAGCCGCCGGGAACCTTTTCTCCCGCGCCGTCATCTCTCACTACAACAGCCATTGACGCGTGTCGGGAAGTGCCATGAAGCCGTTATCCCAGCGGAGTGATCGAGCCAGTCTTGAGAGATTGGCGGACCAGGAGATTGTCAATCGGGTAGCGGCTGGAGACGTCGGCCTGTTTGAGCTGATCATGCGACGCTACAACCAGCGGCTTTTCCGGATCGCCCGCTCTATCCTGAAGAACGACGCGGATGCTGAGGATGTGGTCCAGGACGCGTATGTCGCTGCTTACTACAAGCTGAGGCAGTTTCGAGGACCGGAGGGCTTCGGCAGCTGGCTGGTCCGAATCGTCACCAACGAAGCCCTGATGCTTCGCCGCGGCAAAGTGAGGCTGAAGGTCGTTTCGCTCAGCGGGCTCGCAGAGCCGGATCACCAGGAGGCCTTGATGATCGATCCCAGCCTGCCCGGCACGAATCCAGAGGCCGCGGTCCATGAAGGCCAGTTGCAGCGGCTGCTTGCAGCTGCCGTGGATGATCTTCCCGACACGTTCCGGGCGGCATTCGTGCTGCGCGAAATTGAGCAGTTTTCGGTGGCAGAGACCGCGGCATGCCTCGGCGTGGAGCCGGCCACCATCAAGACGCAAGTCCATCGCGCTCGCCGCCTGTTGCAGAAGAACCTCAACACCGAGCTGTCAGCCGCCCTGGCTGGCACCTATCAGTTTGATGGCACACGCTGCGACAGGCTGGTGGCGCGTGTCTTCGAGCGACTCAACGGCCAGGCGCCCGAATAGATCTGATCGACGCTAGAGCAAAGCAAGGTGAACCGTCCGTCGAGTTTCTGGAACACAAGATATAGGTACTGCTGGATTGTGCACCTGCGCGGTCCTAGCCATGGAGGCTATGTGAGGGGCCACGCGCCGAATTTGCCGCGACCGGGGTGACGCCGGAAAGTCACCGGTTCGCTCTTCCGACAAAGTTGGTAGACACACGGTTCGCAGGGACCGTGACGGGATCGACCGCCCTCAAGGCTGGAAGTTTCAGGAAGGTTGGGAGTCAGACATGAGCACAGAATATCGCAAGTTGGCCGCTGCAATAGCCCTGGCAGGCACGATCGGACTGGCTGCGGGTTGCGGCGGTAGTTCTTCGTCGTCGGAGGACCCAGTCCTGTCCGTGGTCGCGACAGTGCCTCAGGCAGGTGCGGCCTCGGTGACGAACGATTCTCCAGTCCATGCCACATTCAATCGGGCCATTGATGCGGCGGCGCTGAAAAGTGACAGCCTCGTGATCGAGTGCCCGGTGGACTCTCCCAGGGCCGGGACCGTCAGCTATGACGCGGAAGCCTTTACGCTCACGTTCACACCTGCCGAGCGACTGCCGTCGGAGGAGACCTGCACAGCCACCATCAGCGCCGCGCTGGCTGACTTGAAGGGGCGGACCCTGGGTGAAGCATTCACCTGGCAGTTCGGCACGGCGCTGGATGTCGCCTTCATCGAGCAGGGGAGGCAGATCTTCCGATTCGACACCTTTGGCAACGAAGCCCAATGGACTGACTCGCTGCGGATGCATGAGGTGATCAGTGCAGCGGTGGATCCGGTTACCGCGCTGTCCGTTGGCCTGAAGGTGGACGTGGAGGCGCTGCCGCCGGCGGTCCGGGAGGGCATCCTGGACGGCAGCATCGACCTGGAAAGTCCGGAGACGACCGTGGCGCTGCTTGCACTGGATGCGGTGGTGGGCGTGAAGGGAACAGTCGAGGACTTCAGCGGCGAGGACGTACTGACCCGGGTCGGAATCACCTGCGCCCTGTGCCACTCGACGGTGGATGATTCATTCGCCCCGGGCATCGGCAGGCGACTGGACGGCTGGGCGAATCGCGACCTCGATCCCGGGGCAATCATCGCGCTGTCGCCTGCGCTGACCGAGGAGCAGAAGGCGGTTTACAGCTCGTGGGGCAAGGGCATGTACGACCCGAGGTTCAACCTGGATGGCATCAACGGCCCGCACGTCATCTCCCCCGCATACGGGCTCAAGGGCATTCACAGCATCACATCAACCGGCGACGGCGAGGACATTGCCTACTGGAACCGATATGTCGCGGTCACGCAGATGGGTGGCTTGGGCTCGTTTTCGGAGCCACGCACCGGCGTCATGGTGATCAATGGCACTGAGGACCTGGTCAGTGACAAGCTGCCGGCCCTGCAGGCCTACCAGCACTCGCTTCCGGCCCCGCCACCGCCTCCGGGCAGTTTCGACCCACAGGCCGCTTCTCGCGGGGAGATCGTATTTGAAGGCGTTGCGCAGTGCGCCTCATGTCATGCCGGCCCGGAACTCACTGACGCCAACGAGCGATTGCATTCACCAACGGAGGTTGTCAGCGAGCCCGAGCCGGGCGGCGCACCCAGCTATGCGTCGCGCAGTGCCACCAAGATGTACCGAACGGCACCACTGCGCGGCATCTGGCAGCACCCGCCGTACTTTCACAACGGCATCGCCGCGACGCTCGAGGACGTAGTCGAGCTGTACGACTCGCGGCGTGTATTGGGCCTCACGGAAGCCGAGAAGCTCGACCTGGTCGAGTACCTGAAGTCACTCTGAAGGAGTCCCATCGTGATCAACTATGCGATCCTGTTGTTTGTGTTCGCCGCACTCCTTGGTGCGACCATGGCGGTCGCTCGACTCAGGAGCGGGACGCAGCCCAAGGCGATCCTGGCCATCTTCCACGGGATCTTCGCGGCCTCGGCCCTGGTGCTGCTGGCGCTCGCAGTGTTCACCGCCGGTGCGGCAGGGGGAGCGAGAATCGCGCTGGGGCTGTTCCTGCTGGTCGCAATAGGCGGATTCACGTTGCTCAGCTTTCACCTTAGAGGCCGGCAGCTGCCCGCTGTGCTGGTCCTTGGGCACGGTCTGCTGGCAGTGGGGACGTTCCTGTTTCTCGTCTGGACCGTATGGACGGGCAGTGCGTGAAGTCGAAAGCGGTGCTTGTCGCAGGTTGGCTGGGCGGCCGGCTTGTGTACCGGTTCGGTGTCGGCGTCGCGACGCCGGCTCAACGGTAATGGTTGCCGGCTCGTTCCGGTTGATACGACAGTCCTACGATGCGGACCGACACCGTCCCGCCACCCGGCCGGGGCCACGATGTTTGGCTTGCTGCTCATTCCTTTGAAACTCCTTGTGAACGGCGGCGCGCGGCCGGTACATGCCGGTCGATCTATTCGGGCAGAGGATGCGGGCATTCTACCTCAAAGCCACGGGAAGGGCTCGAGGTGGGTTGTCCTTGACGCAAAGCCGCGATACCCGAAGGCAGTGGCCTGGTTCTCGGCTGGCTCAGAAACACCGGCAGACACTCGACACGCCCCTGCGTGACATCAAGGACCCGCTAGTTGCGCTTCGACGCACGCCGCAGCGAAGCGGCAGCCTCGGCTTCGTCTGCCTCGACAACTGGCTGCTCAGAAAGCAACTGCAGCTCGGTTAACGCGTGCATCAGCAACGCGCCCGTAGGCCCCGCCAGGCCCAGGCTGCCGGCTTATATGGCAGTAAATGCCTGGAGGGCGATTTCCACCAATCGACGGTGCTCTTGCTGCTGCACGGTCAGTTGTTGGTATCTCTCGTCTTCGCGGTCATCGGACCCGTCTTGGCGTCCTTGCGCGAAGGCGGTTACGGCGCCGGCGGCGCGGAAGTGCCGGGCCGCCGCGGCCGGCGGCAGATCGCGGCCCTGGCCATTGCAGTAGCGGTGGTTGTCGGCCTGGTCGTGTTCTACTTCTAGCCGAACGAATCCAGCGGCCAAGGAGCCGTCAGCGGTGCGCCGACCTGGCACGCTAAGTTCGAAAGCGAACCGACGCCACCAGGCATTGCGACTAGCCTTGGTGCCGCACCCTGAGTCTGCTTGCACTCATGACGACGAGCTGGCGACCTGCAGGAAACAATTCCCTCTACATGGCATTGGCAAAGGGTGCGCGACCGGCAATTCCGCCAGTCGCTTTCGAACAGGAGAAATCTGATGAAGAAATTGCGCTCGCTCGCGCTATACGCACTGATGGCACCAGCCGTTACCCTTGGCATGGGTTCCGCGCTCGCGCAGGAGGAACAGTCCCAGCCTGAAGCCACGACGCACGAGCAACAAGGGCCGACTGAACTAGAAAAGGGACCGCATGTCGTGACAGTTCCGACGGCGGATCGCACCGCGGCAGAGGCCGAGGCTGACAAGCGTGCCCAGCAGGCACGCGCTGATGAGGATACAAAGCAGGGACAGGACGCGTCACAGGCACCGGTCATGGATCGGCGCATGGCGCAAGACTCGACGCCTGCACCGCGCGCGACCCCGGCTCCCTACCTGACCAGCAAGCCGGCCAATTCATTCCGCGTGGACCAACTGATTGGCAGTAACCTGAAGTCCCGGACGGAGGCCGGAACCATCGGTTCCATAAGTGACCTCGTGATCGATGAAGACGGACAGATCCTCGCCGTGATCGTCGAGGTGGGTGGCTTCCTGGGCCTGGGCCAGAAGTATGTTGCCATCCCGTGGGATTCCGTGGAGCGCACCCTGAACGAAAAGGGCGACGGTTACGAACTGCATGTCAGTGCTAGCAAGGATGCGTTGACGGATGCTCCGGAGTACAAGACCGACGCCAAGTAGAGATACTCGAATCCGTCGCTTTCCGCCGCTACGCTCGGCGCGGCGGCGCTTTGCGCGCCGCATCAAGGCGAAAGCAAAATGCGATCCATATGGAACATCGCATTTGCCGCCAGGGACTCTGGTGGGCACCTTTCCTCGGCCAGGGTGCTGGGACGGCCGCTGTGGGACTTCATAACCGACCACGCGACCGAATTCCTGTACCGGGATATCCTGGCACGCATCCGTGCTGGTCGTCTTGTCCGGTTCGCCTTCCGCTGCGATTCTGCGGACTGTCGCAGGCGGCGGGAATCGAACCCGCCAAAGCGCTCTCTAACTAATTGAACTTTGCAGCCAAGATCGCCCCCCTGGCTTGCTCGAGCGCATCTTCCTGGCCAGCGATCGCGACCGCGAAGGTAGCCAGCCCGCTCAGGCAAACCGACCAGCCCTCGGCTTCCAGCGCCGCAACCAGCGGCGCGACCCGGCTGCGGTCATCGTGGGAATAGGAAACGAATATATCGGCCCAGTCGTGAGTACCCGTTTCACGAGACGGATGCCGTGCGGTGTACTGGGCATAGCAAACGGAGAGTAAACGGGCAATTTGGCCCTGGTCGATGGCTTGTGCCGTGGCAGCTCCCTGCAGCGTCGTCTATGCTCTACGAGCGCCCCGAGCGGGCGCGCTGTCCGCCGGATGGCCGATCCAAAAAAACACATACAACTGGGAGCACAATCACAATCACAGCCGGGCGATCCGGCGAAACACCATTCGACATCAAATCTGGGAAGGATTTAAAAACAATAAGTTTAGAGCTAGTTCTAATACTAAGGATGAACTTGGGAGGAGACTGACATGAAGACCCGATTCCGGCCGGCCCTGGCC
>CAZOSZ010000004.1:0-36193 GCA_964582505.1 uncultured Ectothiorhodospiraceae bacterium
TGTGCTCGGCTGGGGCGTCGGCGGCCTTCCGGCCGAGGCCGCAATGCTCGGCCAACCGGTCACGATGCTGATCCCGCAGGTCATCGGGTTCCGCCTCAAGGGGAGCCTGCTCGAGGGCGCCACCGCCACCGACCTGGTGCTGACCGTCACCGAAATGCTTCGCAAGCACGGCGTGGTCGGCAAGTTCGTGGAGTTCTTCGGTGACGGGCTGTCGAACCTGCCGCTGGCCGACCGGGCCACGATCGGCAACATGTCGCCGGAGTTCGGCAGCACCTGTGCGATTTTCCCGATTGACGCCGAGACTATCCGCTACCTGCGACTGTCCGGCCGGGACGAGGCGCGCATCGCGCTGGTCGAAGCCTACGCGAAGACCCAGGGCCTGTGGCGCGAGGATGGTCAGCCGGAAGCCCAGTACACCGATGTCCTCGAGCTCGACCTGGCCGATGTGAAGCCGAGCCTCGCCGGACCCAGGCGCCCCCAGGACCGCGTTCTGCTCAGCGAAGCCAAGGTGGCGTTCCTCAAGCAGATGCAGCCGATCCAGGCAGAGCGCGAGACCAAAGCCTGCGGCGAATTGAGATTCGTTGACGAGGGCGGCGACGCCTCGATCGGCAACCCCGCCTCCGCTTCGCCGCCCGGGCTGGCCCGCGTCAGCCGCGACGGTATGCAGTTCACGCTGCGTGACGGCGCGGTGGTGATCGCGGCGATCACCAGTTGCACCAACACGTCCAATCCGACCGTGATGCTGGCTGCCGGATTGCTGGCCCGCAATGCGGCCGCCAGGGGCCTGAAGGTGAAGCCCTGGGTGAAGACCAGTCTCGCTCCCGGATCACGGGTGGTCACCGAGTACCTGGAAAAGGCCGGCCTGCTTGGCGAGCTCGAGGCACTTGGCTTCAACGTGGTCGGTTATGGCTGCACCACCTGCATCGGCAACTCCGGGCCCCTGCCGGAGGACATCGGCAAGGCGATCACCGAGCACGACATCGTCGGCTGCTCGGTGCTTTCCGGGAATCGGAATTTCGAGGGCCGGATCCACCCGATGGTGCGAATGAACTACCTCGCCTCGCCGCCGCTGGTGGTCGCCTACGCGCTGGCCGGCAACATGGACGTGGACCTGCTGAATGAGGCCCTCGGAGAAGACCGTGACGGCGGACCGGTGTACCTGAAGGACATCTGGCCGGGCTCCGTCGAGATCCAGGACACCGTGATACGGACGCTCGACTCGGGGATGTTCCGCGGCAGCTACGGCAGCGTGTTCGCGGGCGATGCCAACTGGCAGGGGCTGTCCGTGCCCGAGGGCAGCATCTACGAGTGGCCCGAGGAATCCACCTACGTCCGCAATCCGCCCTACTTCGAAGGCATGAGCATGAACCCCGCCCCGCTGAAGTCGATCAGCGGCGCGCGGGTGCTTGCGGTGCTCGGCGATTCGGTGACCACCGATCACATCTCTCCGGCGGGCAGCATCGCGTCCAACAGTCCGGCGGCGAAATACCTGATCGGCAAGGGCGTGGACCCCCGGGACTTCAACTCATATGGCTCGCGCCGTGGCAACCACGAGGTCATGGTTCGCGGCACCTTTGCCAACATCCGGCTGCGCAATCGCCTTGCCGGCGGCGTCGAGGGCGGCTGGACCCGTTACCTGCCGAACGGCGAGACCATGACAATCTACGACGCCGCCAGGCGTTACCAGCAGGATGGCACGCCGCTGTTGATCATCGCGGGAAAGGAATATGGTTCGGGCTCGTCGCGTGACTGGGCCGCCAAGGGCACCAAGCTGCTCGGCGTCGAGGCGGTAATCGCCGAGAGCTACGAGCGCATTCATCGCTCCAACCTGATCGGCATGGGTGTGCTGCCCTTGCAGTTCCGGGACGGGGAAAGTGCTGCATTGCTCGGACTGGACGGCACCGAGATCTTCTCCATCGAGGGGCTCGGCGAAGGCAGTGCGCGCGAGGTGACGGTGACCGCGCGCCGTGACGCCGGCACGCCAATCGAGTTCAGGGCGCGGGTGCGCATCGACACACCGAAAGAGCGCGAATATTTCCGCCACGGCGGAATCCTGCATTACGTGCTGAGACAGCTGGCAGTCGCCGACCAGGCCGCCTGAGGGCGGCCCCGCGGATGAACTCCGGGATCATCCCGCCCGGCCTGCCGGAACGACTCCGGCAGGCCGGCCGCATTCTCGTGCTGACCGGCTCGGGCGTGTCCGCCGAAAGCGGCGTGCCGACTTTTCGCGACGCACTGACCGGCCTCTGGGCGCAGCATCGCCCGGTGGATCTCGCCACGCCCGAAGCCTTCCGGCGCGATCCCGCGCGGGTCTGGGCCTGGTACCAGTCGCGCCGCCGCCGGCTCATCCAACTGGCGCCGAATGGGGCGCACCATGCCATCGTGGGGCTGCAGCGCCTGCTGCCGGGATTGATGCTGGTGACGCAGAACGTCGACGGCCTGCACCAGCGGGCCGGCAGCGACAAGCTCATCGAGCTTCATGGCAACCTGTTCCGCAACCGCTGCCGGGATTGCGGCCACGAGACGCTGCATTCCGACCCGGAGCTCGAGTCGCCGCCGCCCTGTGCGCGTTGCGGGCAATTGATGGGACCGGGCGTGGTCTGGTTCGGCGAGACCATTCCGGTCGACGCGCTGCGGCGCGCTGATCGTCGAGGTCAACACCGAGGCGACACCGCTGAGCGGCTCGGCCGATCACTTTCTCCGCGGACCCGCCGGAATGATCCTGCCGGCCCTGGCCGAAGCGGTCGCGACGCTCGCTCAGGGAGATGGAGGGTCATAGCAGACCCAGGCCGGGACGGTGCTCCAGGCGCGGCCGAGCCGCGCCTCAAGCGATTCGAACTGCGGCTCGTGGGCGCCGACCAGCCGCCAGAAGGCGGTCCCGTGATGCATATGCCG
Organism: uncultured Ectothiorhodospiraceae bacterium; assembly: GCA_964582505.1. Taxonomy (GTDB): domain Bacteria; phylum Pseudomonadota; class Gammaproteobacteria; order Steroidobacterales; family XN24; genus XN24. The sequence goes on from CAZOSZ010000004.1 coordinate 2,896, forward strand.
GGTGTGCGCCAGTTCGTGCACGAGCAGGTAGCGGACCAGCATCGGCTCGAGGAACAACAGGGCGCAGTTCAGGCTGATAACGCGCCCGGCCGAGCAGCTGCCCCAGCGGGAACGCTGTCTGCGCACGACCACGCCGTTGAACGGCAGCCGGCACTCCTCGGCCACCGCTGCGATCCACGGCGGCAGCGTGGCGCGCGCATGATCCACCAGCCAGCGACGCAAGCGGTTGACTTGCCAGCCCGGGTCGGCCGGTCCTTGCAGCAACAACATGCCGCCCGCCGTGCCGGGCGTGACCCTCAGCCCGGCGTCGCCCTCCAGATAGCAGACTTCCCAGCGCTCCTCGACGGCCGCCAGCCGGATGCTGGCCGGCGGCGCAACGCCCGCCTCTCCCTGCAGCTCGCGAAACTCGCTTCGCGCCCTGGCGATCCAGGCGGCATTGGCTGCGATGAAATCCCGGATGCTGCGTTGCCCGGCGAGCAGCGGGGCCACGACCTCGACCACGCCGTGCGGGAACACCCGCAGGCCGAGCCGCCTGGCCCGCTCGCTGCGTCGTACGACCACGGCCTCTGCGGGGTCGAACAGGCTGAGCTGGGCGGGGCCGGACAGCGTCACAGCGCGGCCGCCAGCCGGGTGGCCTGGTCGATGGCGCGCTTCGCGTCGAGTTCGGCCGCCTGGCAGGCGCCACCGACCAGGCTCACCTTGATGCCCCGCGCGCTGAGCTCATCGTCCAGTGAGCGAAGCGGCTCCTGTCCGGCGCAGACCACGATGTTGTCCACCTCCAGCAATTGCTGTGCCCCGTGGATCTCGACGCGCAGTCCGCCAGGCTCGATACCAAGGTAGCTGACGCCCGTGAGCATCTCGACGCCCCTGCGCTGCAGCCCGAGGCGATGGGCCCAGCCGGTGGTCTTGCCAAGCGTCCGCCCCGGCCTGCTGGTCTTCCGCTGGAGCAGCCAGATCTTCCGTCCGGATGACGCCGGCCGGGGCTCGATGCCCTCGACTCCGCCGCGCAGCGACAGCCCCGAATCGATGCCCCACTCGACCCGGTAGGCGGCCAGCGGGTCCGGCGCCGCATCGGCATGCGCGAGAAAGGTTGCCACGTCAAAGCCTATGCCTCCGGCGCCGATGATGGCGACCCGCCTGCCTACCGGCCTGGAGTGCAGCAGGACGTCGACGTAGGACAACACTGACGGCTGTTCCAGCCCCGGTATCGGCGGCCGCCTCGGCAGGACGCCGGTGGCAACGATGACGTGCTCGAAGTCGCCGCCGGCCAGTTCCGCGGCAGTGACAGCGTAGCCGAGTTTCAGTTCGACTCCGCTGCGCTCCAGCCGCCTCCGGTAGTACCGGACCGTCTCGGAATATTCTTCCTTGCCCGGAACGCGACAGGCCATGCGGAACTGCCCGCCGATTTCCTCCGCGGCCTCGAACAGCGTCACGCGATGGCCGCGTCCGGCCGCGGTGGTCGCGGCCGCAAGTCCGGCCGGGCCGCCGCCGACCACGGCGAGCCTGATAGGCCGGATTGCCGGCCGGATCAGCAGCTCGGTCTCGTGACAGGCGCGCGGATTCACCAGGCAGCTGGAACGTCGACCGGCAAAGGTATGGTCGAGACAGGCCTGGTTGCAGGCGATGCAGGTGTTGATCTCGTCGGCCCGGCCTTGCGCGGCCTTGCGAACGAACTCCGGATCTGCGAGGAACGGCCGCGCCATACTGACCATGTCGGCCTCGCCGCGCGCCAGGATGCCCTCGGCGACGGCAGGGGTGTTGATGCGATTGGTCGCCACCACTGGCACCGGAAGCGCCTCGCGCAACCGCGCCGTCACCCAGGCGAACGCGCCCCGCGGCACCAGCGTGGCGATGGTGGGGATCCGCGCCTCGTGCCAGCCGATCCCGGTGTTCACCAGGGTCGCACCGGCGCCGGACACCGCCTGGCCGAGCCGCACCACCTCGCCCCAATCGCTGCCGCCTTCGACCAGGTCCAGCGCCGACAAGCGATAGACGATGATGAAGTCGGTGCCGACCGCTTCCCGCACGCGCCGCACGATTTCCACCGGGAAGCGGATACGCCGCTCGAAGTCGCCGCCCCAGGCATCGTTGCGGCGGTTGGTGCGCGCCGCGATGAATTCGTTGATCAGGTAGCCCTCGGAGCCCATGATCTCGACCCCGTCGTAGCCCGCCTCGCGCGCCAGGCTGGCGCAGTGTGCGAAGGCGCGAATCTGGGCTGCCACGCCCCGGGCCCCGAGGGCTCGCGGGCGAAAGGGCGAGATCGGTGATTTCAGCGCGGAAGGTGCCACCGCCAACGGGTGGTAGGCGTAACGGCCGGCGTGCAGGATCTGCATGCAGATCCGCCCGCCCGCGGCATGCACCGCGTCGGTCACGAGCCGGTGGCGGGCGAGCTCGCGGCGGGCCGAGAGCTTGCCGGCGAACGGCGCGACCCAGCCGGCGACATTTGGCGCAATGCCGCCGGTCACGATCAGCCCGGCGCCCCCGGCGGCGCGTTCTGCGAGGTAGGCAGCCAGCTTGGGGTAGTTTGCGGCCCGGTCCTCCAGCCCGGTGTGCATCGAGCCCATCAGCACCCGGTTGGGCAGCGTGACGAAACCGAGATCCAGCGGACTGAGCAGGTGGGGGAAGGGGGTCATGGGATCGTCCTTGAGAAGGCCGCGGCGACTATAACCGTGACAGCGGCCGCGACAAAAGCCGTGCAGGCCGCCTGCCAGCCGACGCATGTTGTACCATTTGCGCCTGCCCGGAGCCCTTTGATGACCCGTATTTCGATCACCGACTACGCATTCCTGCTGACCGAGACCGCTGACAGTCCGCGGCACGTGGGTGCGCTGCAGATCTTCCGGCCACCACCCGGTGAGCAGGGAGACTTCATCGGTGAGCTGATCGACGAGCTGCGGCGCCACCAGATCGGCGAGCCGTTCAACCAGCGTCTCAAGGTGTCGCTGACAGGCGGGCCGCGGTGGGTCCCGGACCGGAGTTTCGATCTCGACTACCACGTGCGACGCTCAGCCCTGCCTGCACCCGGCAACCGCCGGCAGCTGGCCGACCTCGCCTCGCGCCTGCACTCGTTCATGCTGGACCGGGAGCACCCTCTGTGGGAGCTGCATTTCGTCGAAGGGCTGGAGGACGGCTGTTTCGCTGTCTACACCAAGATTCACCACGCCTACTGTGATGGCGCGACGCTGGTCCGGCTGGCCAATTCCGCGCTGAGCACCGACCCCGACGATCGCAAGGTCCGTGGCTTCTGGGAGATGGGCGAGCAGGACTCCGGCGAGCAGGCCGCGACGGACATTCGTGCAGCGCTCGCCGGACTCGGCGGCGGCCTGAAGTCGGCGCTGGTGATGGGCAGGGAACTCGGCGGGCTCGCCGGCAAGATGGCGCTCGACCGCCTGGGAATGGGGAAATCGCCGCTCGAGGTGCCGTTCACCGCACCGCGCACGGCGCTCAACGGGCATATCACGCGCGCGCGGCGGATCGCCGGGTTGAGCCTCGAGATCGACCGGCTGAAGACGGTCGCGCGTTCCACCGGCACCACACTCAACGACGTGGTCGTGACGATCTGCGACATCGCGCTGCGTCGCTATCTGGCGCGCTACGCCGAATTGCCGAAAACCCCGCTGGTCGCCCAGCTGCCGGTCAGCCTGCGTCGCCAGGACGAGAGTTCTGCGACCAACATTCTGGGCATCATCCCGGTGCGTCTCGCGGGGGTCAGCCGGAATACGCTCAAGCGACTGCGGGAGGTGCATCGCTCCTGCGCCGAGATGAAGGACGCGCTGTACGGACTGTCCCGCGAGACTGTCATGGCCTATACCTTGCTGATCCAGGGCGTGGCGGTAGTCGGCGACATGCTGCACGTGTCCTCGCTGGCGCCGCCTGCGGGCAACATCCTGATCTCGAACCTGCCCGGCTCGCCGGTGAAGCTGTACATGCGCGGTGCCTCGCTGGAGGAGATTTTCCCGATTTCCACCATTCCGCCGGACATGGTGATGAACATCACCGTATTCAGTTATGCCGGCAGAATGTTCTTCGGGATGATTGCGGGCTACGAGGCGATGCCTCATCTGCCCGAGTTGCGTGACTTTATCCAGGAGGCCCTCGAGGCGCTGGAGCAGGAGGTCCAGGGGGTGCTGGCCGCCGGCGCCGCCTCGCTGCCACCGCCCAAGGCGCAGCGCAAGCCCGTTGCGCGGACAGGGCCCGCGAGCGGCAAGGCGGCCGCCGGGGGCAAGCCACGGCAGCGGAAGAAATCGCAGAAGGCCTGAGCCGTCGGTGTCTCCCGCGCAGCCCGGCCCGGCCCACCCCCGCGACCCGGAACCCGCAATTGCGCGGTTGTCAGGACTGGTGGACATCGGGGTCAACCTGGCGCACGACAGCTTCGATGCGGACCGCACCGAAGTGCTCGCGCGCGCCCGCGCGGCGGGCGTGGAACGCATGGTGGTGACCGGGAGTTCGCTGCACTCCAGCGAGGCGGCGCTACGCCTGGCGGGGTCGGAGCCGGGCCTGTTCGCCACTGTCGGGGTGCACCCGCACCATTCCGATGAAGCCGGAAGCGAGTACCTTGCCGCGCTGGCGGCACTTGCAACGCGCCCAGGCGCGGTCGCCATCGGCGAGTGCGGGCTGGATTTCTTTCGCGACTTCTCGCCGCGCGAGCGGCAGGAAGAGGCCTTCAGGCTGCAGCTGCAGATCGCCATGGAACTTACGATGCCGGTGTTTTTACACCAGCGCGATGCGCATGCGCGTTTCGTGGCAATCCTCGACGAGTGCGGCGCGCGGCTCCCGCCAGGGGTGGCGCATTGTTTTACCGGGGGCCCGGCCGAACTCGCTGATTATCTCGACCGCGACCTGTATGTCGGAGTTACAGGCTGGATCTGCGACGAACGACGCGGCCAGGATCTGAGAGCCGCGGCGCGTTACCTGCCGCTCGATCGGGTGATGGTCGAGACCGACGCCCCGTACCTGCTGCCGCGGGACCTCGAGCCGAGGCCGCGCAGCCGCAGGAACGAGCCGATGCATCTGCCGCACGTGCTGCGCGCGCTGGCGCGTGCCATGGGCGTCGACCCCGAACGCCTGGCCGATTCGACCTCCCGCAACGCGGAGGCGCTGTTCACGCTCGGTTACAATGCCGCAACCCCGAGGCAGAAACACACGGAGCCAGCAAATGGATGACGGCAAGGCCCTTTCTTTCGCGGATCGCATCTGGGACGAGAGCATCGTGCCGACGCTATGCGAATACGTGAAGATCCCGAACAAGTCGCCGAATTTCGACCCCGACTGGGCCCGGCACGGCTACATGGACCAGGCTGCGGAACTGCTGGCGGGCTGGTGTCGCACGCAGCCCGTCAAGGGTATGTCGGTGGAGATCGTCCGGCTGGAAGGACGCACGCCGGTGGTGCTGGTCGAAATCGCCGGTCAGGTCGAGGACACGGTGCTGCTTTACGGGCACCTCGACAAGCAGCCCGAGTTCGATGGCTGGAGCGAAGGACTGGCGCCGTGGAAACCGGTGATCCGGGACGGCAAGCTGTATGGGCGCGGCAGCGCCGACGATGGCTACGCGGTGTTCGGCTCGCTGGCCGCGGTCATGGCGCTGCAGGAGCAAGGCCTGCCGCACGCGCGCTGCGTGATCCTGATCGAGGGCTGCGAGGAAAGCGGCAGCTTCGATTTGCCGCACTACATCGAGCACCTCGAGGCGCGCATCGGTACGCCAAGCCTGGTGGTCTGTCTTGACGCCGAGTGCGGCAACTACGAGCAGCTCTGGTGCACGACCTCCTTGCGCGGCAACCTCACGGGTACGCTGAGAGCCGCAGTGCTGACCGAGGGTGTGCACTCCGGTGGAGCCAGCGGCATTGTGCCCTCGAGCTTCCGGGTGCTGCGCCTGCTGCTGGACCGCCTGGAAGACCCGCAGACTGGCGAGTGCCGGATTCCAGAGCTGGCGGGCAGCATGCCGCCGTCGCGGCGTGCCGAGGCGGAAACCGCCGCCGGGGTCCTCGGCAAATCGGCCTATCGCCGCTTTCCGTGGGCCGGCTCGACCCGGCCGGTCAGTGACGACCCGATCGAGCTGGTGCTCAACAATACCTGGCAGCCGACGCTGTGCGTCACCGGCGCCGACGGCCTGCCACCCACCGGCTCGGCAGGCAATACGCTGCGGCCGTGGACCACGCTGAAACTGTCGCTGCGGCTGTCACCGAGCACCAATCCGAGGCTCGCCGCCGCCGCCGTCAAGCAGGCGCTGGAAACCGACCCGCCACTCGGCGCCGAGGTCGAGTTCCGGGTGGACGCCTCCATGGGCGGCTGGAACGCGCCGCCGGTCGCGGCGTGGCTCGAGGCCTCGATGCAGGCGGCGTCGCAGGCCTTTTTCGGGAAGCCGGCATTGTACATGGGCACCGGCGGCAGCATCCCCTTCATGGGCATGCTCGGACAGAAGTTTCCGGACGTACAGTTCCTGGTGACCGGCGTGCTCGGCCCGAACTCGAACGCCCATGGGCCGAACGAGTTCCTGCACATTTCGAAGGGCAAGCGGCTCACGGCCTGCGTGGCACGGATCCTGGCGGACCACGCGCGACGCCACGACTCGGCGATCGCCGCCTGAGCCGGCTGGCTGGCGCGGTTCAAGCAGGCCTGGAAGCCGCCTTGAGCGTGTCCCAGGCCTGTTGCAGCGGCGCCGCGGGCCGCTGTTTCCCGCGCGCCGGAAACGCAACCACCAGCTCCTCGTGCAGCATCACGCCCGGTGGCGAGCCGCCCGAGATCTGCACCGGGCCGACCAGCAGCAGGCGTGCCTCCACCGGAACCTGCAGTGCAATCGCCCGCACCGCGTGTCGCCGTGCTTGCAGCGCCGGGAGGGGATTGCGGAGCACTGTCCGTCGCGCCCCGTCGAGCACTGTCCACTGCTCCAGGTGTTCGCCCCAGAACAGGGTTCCCGACACCTCGCGAATCTCCAGCAACAAGATGCCGCGGTCGGTGAGCAAGGCGAGGTCCAGGTGAATCTCGCCGTCTACGTCGTCGGGGACGATGACGTCCTTGAGCCGTTGCCAGGCGATGCTGCGAAGCAGGTGGCCGAGGCCCCGCCGGCGCCGGCGCAGCATGACAAGCCCCAGCACAAGACCGGCCGTGGCGGTAACGCCGGCTGCCACGAGCCATGCCAGCGGCAGCTCGTTCACCGCGACTCGCTCCCGCGAACCTCGCGTCGCAGGCGTTCCCGGGTCCTCAGGCTGTCGATGGTGAACACCGCGAGTCCGCCCCAGATCAACGCGAAAGTGACCGCCCAGGCCATGGTGAACGGCTCTCCATAGACGAGCGTTGCCAGCAGAAAGGTCAGTGTGGGAGCAAGGTACTGAAAGAAGCCGACCGTGTTCAAGGGAAGTCGACGCGCCGCCTCCGCGAACCACAGCAACGGGATGAGGGTCACGGGCCCCGCCAGGACCAGAAGCACGGTCGTCCAGGGGTCGCTGCCGAAGGCCGGGCGGCCCTGCAGCGCGAACCAGCCGAGCGCCAGCAGCGCCAGCGGCGCAACCAGCAGCGTCTCGACGAACAGGGCGGCCAGCCCCGGCAAACCGAGCCGTTTGCGAATCAGGCCGTAGAAACCGAAGCTGAACGCCAGTGCCAGGGATATCCACGGCAGATTGCCGATCTCGAAGGCCAGGCTCGCCGTCCCGGCCGCCGCGAGCGCCACCGCCGCGGTCCGGCCGCGGCCGAGTCTTTCGCCGAGAAACAGCATGCCAAGCAGCACATTGACCAGCGGATTGATGTAGTAGCCCAGGCTGGTCGCCATCACCCGGTCGGTGGAGATGGCATAGATGTAGATCAGCCAGTTCGCACTGACCAACGCCGAAGTGACGGCCAGCGCGCGCAGCGTCGCCGGCCTGCCCGCTGCCGTGCGAACGGCGGGCCAGCCTCGCGTCAGGCTGACGAACAAGGCACCGAACACCACGCTCCACACCACCCGGTGCGCCAGCACCTCCACGGGCGGCACCTGTGGCAACAGCTTGTAGTAGATCGGCGTGAGTCCCCAGAAGCCGAAGGCCGCGATCGCGTACAAGGCACCCGCGCGGCGTTCAGCCGGCATCTGTTCAGGCCTCCCGGGTGACGTGAGCGCCGGGTGCGTCCGGGCTGGAGATCCACAGGTCGGTGGCCACGTCCCGTGCTTGGAAGCTGGACTGAAAGGCTGCCGCGACGGCCCCGGCCCGTGCCTCGAGGGTCCAGGCAAACACTGCCGGGCCGCTGCCCGAAAGGGATCCGCCGAGTGCGCCTGCCGCGCGTGCGGCGGCCAGCGCCTCAGCGGCCCCGGGGACCAGTCCGCGGCGCTGCGGCCAGATGATCTCGTCCTGCAGGCACCGCGCAATCTGATCCAGGTCGTCCCGCAGGCACCCGGCCACGAATCCCGCCAGCCAGGCCGACTGTCGCACCCAGCTCTCCAGCGGCACGCCCGGCGCGAGGATCCGCCGCGCGTCCCGCGTATGCAGCTCGAGATGCGGATGGCACAGCACACAGCTCACGCCCGCCGGCACCGGCAGGCGTGTGCACCTGGGTGGATCGCCGGGCTCCGCCAGCACCAGTCCGCCCAGCAGCGAGGCGGCGGCATTGTCCGGGTGGGCCGTGCCACTGGCCGCGCTTTCCCCGTCAAGAGCGAAACCCAGCAATTCCGCCGGCGACAGGCCCACGCGCCATAGCGCATTCGCTGCGACCACGGCGGCAACCGCCGAGGCGGCCGAACCGCCCATCCCGGAGCCGAGTGGAATGCCCTTGTCGAGCGAGACTTCGACACCCTCGGCAATGCCATGCTCGGCCATGAGTCGCAACAGCGGCCGGGTGGCGGAGTTTGCTGCGGGATCGCGCGGCAGCTCGCTCACCAGGCCGCCGATGCTGCCGATCACGATCCCCGGCTGCCTGAGGCGGCGCAGCGTCACCGTATCCCCGATCCCGTCCAGCGCATGGCCGAGCACGTCGAAGCCGACGGCCACATTGCCGACCGAGGCGGGCGCGAACGCTGTGACGCAGTCCATCAGGAAACCCTGGCGACAATCCTGCCCCGCAATGTACCAGCCGCCGGCCGGCCGCCAAAAAAGAACCCGCCACATGGGCGGGGTCAAGTCGCGACGGTTTCTTGCTTCTTGCTCTAAGCCCGTCTGCGAGGTGCTGCAACATTACTCCGCCCGAGGCATTTTTGCAACGCGCCCGCCCGCTTCCCCCGGCGCTGCTTGCAGGCTCCGGTGCGGTACAACACTCAACATTTGCTCCGGACTGCGGCAAGATGGAGGCGGAGTCGCACGGAGCAGGTGATGGCCGAGACGGCAAACCAGGTTGTGGACCTCGAACGGCAGGCGGCCGTGACGCCAGACCTCGACTCGCCGGAGTGGTACCTGAACCGGGAACTCACCTGGCTCGAGTTCAATCGCAGGGTCCTGCACGAGGCCGAGGATTCGCGCACGCCGCTGCTGGAACGCGTCAAGTTTCTCGCCATCGTCAGTTCCAATCTCGACGAGTTCTTCATGAAGCGCCTCGGCGGCCTGAAGCAGCAGCTTGGCGCCGGAGTGCAGGAGCTGACCGTGGACGGCCGCAGCCCGGAGCAGCAGCTGCGCGAGTGCGAGGCGCTGGTGCGGGAAATCAAGGACCGCAAGAAGCTGCTGATCGGCGAGCTTCGCGATCAGCTTTCCGATGCAGGCGTCAGGGTGAGCCGATACGCCGAGCTGACCGCCGAGGAGCAGGCGACCGTGCGCGCCTGGTACGTCGAGAACATCTATCCGCTGCTGACGCCGATCGGGATGGACCCGGCGCATCCGTTCCCGTTCATCTCCAATCTTTCGCTCAACCTGCTGGTAACCATCGATCGCCCCGCGGCGAGCCGTGGGCCCAAGCTGGTGCGCATCAAGGTGCCGGTCGGCGGCGGCATCCCGCGTTTCGTGCGCATCGGCGATGCCAGTCATTTCGTGCCGCTCGAGGACGTCGTGGCGCACAACCTCGACCAGCTACTGCCGGAACTCGACATCGAACGCTGGGACATGTTTCGGGTTACGCGCAATGCCATCGTGGAGCGTTATGAGGAACAGGCCAACGACCTGCTGCAGATGATCGAGTCCGAGCTTCGTGACCGCAAGTTCGCGCCGACCGTGCGACTCGAGGTCAGCGCCGGCATGCCCGCGGTTCACCGCGGGATGCTCGCAGCCGAGCTGGGCCTGGACGAGAACACGGACGTGTTCGAGGTCGACGGGCTGATGCAGCGGCGCGACCTGATGGAACTGGCCGCGATCGACCGGCCAGACCTGAAGGACGCCCCACACCACCCGATCGAGCACCCCAAGCTGGTGGACGCGCCCAACATTTTCCACCTGATCCGCAGCGGCGGGCCGATCCTGCTGCAACATCCCTACGAGTCCTTCGCGACTTCCGTGGAGCGATTCCTGCGCGAGGCCAGCCAGGATCCCAAGGTGCTGGCCATCAAGATGACGCTGTACCGGACGGCGCGCAAATCGAAGATCATCGAATACCTGATCGACGCTGCCGAGAATGGCAAGCAGGTGGCGGTGGCGGTCGAGCTCAAGGCGCGCTTCGACGAGGAAGCCAATGTGCGCTGGGCAAACTCGCTCGAGGAAGCCGGCATCCACGTGTCCTACGGAGTGCTTGGCCTGAAGACCCACGCCAAGGTGATCTTCGTGCTGCGGCGCGACTACGACGGACTGCGCCGCTACGCCCACTTCGGCACCGGCAACTACCATGCGGGTACTGCGCGCCTGTACTGCGACCTGGGCCTGTTGACCTGCGATCCGGTGATCGGCGCAGATCTGACCGAGCTGTTCAACTTCCTGACCACCGGCTATGTGGCGAATCGCCGCTATCGCAAGCTGCTGCCGGCCCCGAGCGTGCTGAAGCGAGCGCTGCTCGAGCGGATCGAGCGGGAAATCTCGCTGCAGCGATCCGATCCGCCGGGACGGATCCAGTTCAAGACCAACGCGCTCGAGGACAAGGACATCGCCAGCGCGCTGTATCGCGCCTCGATGGCCGGGGTCCAGGTGGACCTGATCGTTCGCGACAGCTGCCGGCTCCGGCCGGGGATCGCCGGCCTGTCCGACAACATCCGGGTGATCAGCATTGTCGGCCGATTTCTCGAGCACGCGCGGATCTATTACTTCCGCAACGGCGGCGAGGACGAGTATTTCATCGGCTCGGCCGATTGCATGAAGCGCAATCTCGAGGCCCGCGTCGAGACGGTGGTGCCGGTCGAAGATGCCGAGTGCCAGCGGACGCTGCGGGAGATCCTCGACGTGCAGCTGGCCGATCGGCGCAGCGCCTGGGAGATGCAGCCCGACGGTACCTACCGGCAGCGCGTCCCCGGCGAGGCTGACGACCCGCGCGGCGCCCAGGAGATCCTGATCGCGCTGGCGCAGAAGCGCGCGCGGGCTTCGGGACGCAAGAAGCTGCACGGCCGCGCCAAGCGCCGCCTGCGGTTGTAGGAGGGGTTTTGGCCCCGATTCCCTATCGCGGCTGAAGCCGCTCCTGCCTTCGACCAGCCCTTCGACGAGCTAGAAATCCATCAGCATGTTGGCGTTGCGCGCCAGCTTGTACTTCTCGCGCTCGGCGCGGTCGCGCAGATTGGCGAACAACGCCTTCTGCTCGGGCGTGCCGCTTTTGGCCTCGAGCCTGAGGAACAGTCCCTCGAACCAGGCCGCAACCTCCAGGGCCAGGCCGAGCAGCTCGTCGGCCGGCGTATCGCTGCGCAGGCCGTTCTTGATCCGCGCCCGGATGGCGGAGTCGTCGATGGTGAAGGGATCCCACTCTTTCAGCGAGGGGTCCGGCGAACCATGCGCGAACTGGCGCACGGCCTCCGCCGTCTCGGTCTCGCGCGACACCATGTAATCGAGCAACAGGCGGGCGCGGCGTTCCGGCATATGCCCGCTGAGCTCGGTATAGGTGCGCGCCAGGTCCTCGTGGAAGTTCTCGATGTAGCGCAGAACCTCGCCGGTCTGATCGAATCTCATCGTCCGGCCTCCATGCTCACTGCCCTTCGCGCTCCATCTCCTGGAGCGCCTTGAGCACATCGCGCAGGCTGATGTTGCCCACCACGCGGTTGTTTTTCATCACGGGCAGGCCGCGGTGATAGAACTGGCCGCCGCGGTGGAGCAGCCGCGCAATGTCCATGATGCTGTCGTCGACATCGACCACCTCGAACTCGGTGCACATGAAATCACGCACCCTGCCGCCGCGTGATTCGTGATAACCGGCCTGCATCTCCGCCGCCAGGCAGTCGGTCTCCGACAGCACGCCGACAAGATTGCCGAGGCGGTCGATCACGGGGCCGCCCGAGATGCCGTGTTCGACGAGAATGCCGGCCGCCTCCAGCACTTCCATCTCGGGCGAGAACTGGATCAGGTTGCGGGACATGTAATTGCGCGCGGCGTAGTCCATGATCCGGGCCTTTCACCGGGCGGCGCGGCGCCGCGCACAAGGGCGGCGGCAGGCGCCGCCGCAGTCTGATTCCACCCCCGGCAGCCGGTTGAGGCCGCCGCAGCTGCCCTCGATGCGCCGCCTGCCGGCCATCACGCCAATCGACATCGCGGCAATCGCAGTCGCGAACAGCAGGAATGCAATCAGGAAAGTGATCACGGTCTCAGCCTCCGAAATCGTCCAGCAGGATGTTGTCCTTCTCGACGCCAAGGTCCGCCAGCATCTTCAGCACCGCCTGGGTCATCATCGGCGGCCCGCAGATGTAGTACTCGATGTCCTCGGGCGCCGGGTGATCCCGCAGGTACTGCTCGTACAGCACCTCGTGAATGAAGCCAGTGTAACCCTGCCACGCGTCCTCCGGCAGCGGATCCGACAAGGCGATGTGCCAGCTGAAGTTTTCGTGCCTGCGGGCCAGCTGCTCGAACTCCTCGTGATAGAACATTTCCCGCCGACTGCGGGCGCCGTACCAGAAGCTCATCTTCCGGTCGCTGCCCAGCCGCCTGAGCTGGTCGAAGATGTGGGCGCGCATCGGCGCCATGCCGGCGCCGCCACCGATGAACACCATCTCAGCCTTCGTGTTCTTCGCGAAGAATTCACCATAAGGACCAGAAATAATTACATTATCTCCCTCCTTGAGGTTGAATATATAGGAGGACATCTGGCCCGGAGGCACGCCCGGCATGCGCGGCGGCGGCGTGGCGACGCGGACGTTCAGCATCACGATGCCCTTCTCTTCGGGATAGTTGGCCATCGAATAGGCCCGCATCACCGTGTCATTGACCGTGGAACGGAGCTTGAACAGGTCGAAACGTTCCCAGTCGTCGCGGAACTGCTCCGGAATCTCGAAATCCGCATAACTGAGCTCGTGCGGCGGGGCCTCGATCTGGATGTAGCCGCCGGCGCGGAAGTTGAGGTCCTCGCCCTCCGGCAGCTCCAGGACCAGTTCCTTGATAAATGTCGCGACATTGCGATTGGAGCGCACGCGACAACTCCAGCGCTTGATGCCGAAGACCTCGCGCGGCACGTCGATCCGCATGTCCTGCTTGACCATCACCTGGCAGGACAGGCGCTCGCCCGAGGCTGCCTGGCGCTTGTTGATGTGCGCGGTCTCGGTCGGCAGGATCACGCCCCCGCCTTCGTGGATCTTGACCTTGCACTGACCGCAAGTGCCGCCTCCGCCACAGGCCGAGGCCACGAACAGCTTGGCCTCGGCGAGCGCGCCGAGCAGCTTGGTCCCGACCGGCGCCTGGATGGTCTTCTCGTCATTGATCAGGATGTTCACCTGGCCGGTCGCGACCAGCCGGGAACGCGCCACGAGAATGATGAACACCAGCGACATGACGATCGCGGTGAACAGGAACACGCCCAGACCGATGACCAGCATGCCGCGCCCCTAAAGCTGGATGCCCGAGAAAGCCATGAAAGCCATCGCCATCAGGCCCGTCGAGATGAAGGTGATGCCGAGCCCCTGCAGGCCCTCCGGCACGTCGCTGTACTTGAGCTTCTCGCGAATCCCGGCCAGCGCGATGATCGCCAGCGCCCAACCGACGCCGCTTCCCAGGCCGTAAGTGACGCTCTGCGCGAAATCGTAGTTGCGCTCCACCATGAACAGGCTGCCGCCGAGGATCGCGCAGTTCACGGTGATCAGCGGCAGGAAGATGCCGAGCGCGTTGTACAGCGCCGGGAAGAACCGGTCGAGCAACATCTCGAGGATCTGCACCATCGCCGCGATCACGCCGATGTAGGTGATCAGGCCGAGGAAGGACAGGTCGACCTCGGGCAGGCCGGCCCAGTCGAGCGCACCCGGGCGCAGCATGAACTGGTAGATCAGGCTGTTGGCGGGCACCGTGATCGCCTGCACCACGACCACCGCCAGGCCGAGACCGATGGCGGTCTCGACTTTCTTGGAGACCGCAAGGAAGGTGCACATCCCGAGGAAAAAGGCGAGCGCCAGGTTCTCGATGAAGACCGCACGCAGGAAGAGTCCAGCCAGCCCTTCCATCACAGCGTCTCCGTCCGGTGGACGACGTGGATCTGGAATTCGGGCTTCTCGACCTGCGCCGGCTTCCATGCGCGGATCGCCCAGATCATGAAGGCGATGATGAAGAACGCCGAGGGCGCCAGCATCAGCAGGCCATTCGGCACATACCAGCCACCCTCGGTCTTCAGAACCAGGATCTCGACGCCGAACAGCTTGCCGGATCCGAACAGTTCGCGGATGAACGCCACCCCCAGCAGTACCGCCGCGTAGCCTACGCCGTGCCCGACGCCGTCCAGCACGCTGGGGCCGACCGGGTTGCTCGAGGCGTAGGCCTCGGCGCGTCCGAGCACGATGCAGTTGGTGATGATCAGCCCGACGAACACCGAAAGCTGGCGGCTGATGTCATAGGCATAGGCCTTGAGAAACTGGTCCACCAGGATCACCAGTGAGGCGATGATGGTCATCTGGATGATGATCCGGATGTTGCCCGGCATGTGATTACGGATCATGCTGATCGCGGCGCTCGAAGCGGCGAGCACGAAAGTCAGCGCCAGGCCCATGATCAGCGCGGGGATCATCTGGGTGGTGACCGCCAGCGCCGAGCAGACCCCGAGCACCTGCAGGGTGATCGGATTGCGGTCGATGACCGGTTCGAAAAGGATCTTGCTCCTGGTATTCATGCGCCTCCCTCCCGCAGCCGGGCAAGGAATGGTCCGAAGCCCTGCTCGCCGAGCCAATAGCGGACCATGTTGCTGACACCGTCGGCCGTCAGCGAGGCGCCCGACAGTCCGTCGATCGACCAGTCCGCCCACTGCGAGCCGGCATCCACGCCGCCCCGCACCACCTGCAGCCGGACCTCCCCCTCCGGCCCGTAGACCTTCTTGCCGACCCAGCGATCGAGCCAGCGCGGGTTTTCGATCTCGCCGCCGAGGCCCGGCGTCTCTGCATGCTGGTAGAAGATCAGCCCGAGCACCTCCTGGCCGTCGCCGGACAGCGCCAGGAAGCCGTACATCGTGGACCAGAGCCCATATCCGTGCACCGGCAGGATGACTTTTTCGACCTGCCCGTCGGACTCGACCAGATAGACAGGGGCGTAGCGCACGCGCCGGCGGATCCCGGCAATGTCCTCCCACGGCGGGATCGCGCTGCTGAGCTCGGGATCGCGGGCGGCGACCTGCTGGTCGTAGCCGGCCGGGTCGAAGGCGTCGCTGAACTGCCCGGTCTCGAGATCGACCAGCCGCGCCTGCACGCCGGCAAAAAGCTCGTCCACCGGGCGTCCCGGCTCCAGCAGGCCGGCCACCTCGAGGATGCGTTCCTTGCGCGCCAGCTCGACGTTCCGGAGCTGCATCGGCTTGAGCAATACCGCCGCCGCCGAAACCAGCACCGAACAGACCAGCGACAGGACGATGGTCACCAGCAGCATCTTGGCGACGCTGTCGTTGGGCAGGGCGGCCAGACGCGCCAGCAGGCCGGCGGGACGATCGGATGACTCAGGCATACCTTCGCATCCTCCTGCGCACATTGGCCTGCACGACGAAGTAATCGATCAGCGGGGCAAACACGTTGGCGAGCAGGATCGCCAGCATGATGCCCTCGGGAAAGGCCGGATTGATGACCCGGATCAATACCGTCAGCACGCCGATCAGGGCGCCGAATATCAGCTTGCCCTTCGAGGTCATGGCCGCGCTGACCGGGTCGGTGGCCATGAACACCAGGCCGAAGGCGAATCCGCCGCTCACCAGGTGCCAGTACCACGGCAGGTGCAGATACGGATTGCTGTCGGGGCCGGCCAGGCCGTTGAACAACAGCACCGTCGCCACCATGCCCAGCAGCACGCCGATCATGATGCGCCACGAGGCGACCCGCGTGTAGATGAGGAAGATGGCGCCGAGCAGGCAGGCCAGCGTGGACTCGGCCCCGATGGTGCCGGGAAGGAACCCCATCCACACGTCGTTGAAGGTGTAGCCGGCGGCCTCGATGGCCTCCAGCCCGCCCTGCGGCGCAAGCGCCAGGGGCGTGGCTCCGGTGAAGCCGTCCACGGTCACCCACACGTCGTTGCCGGAGTTCTGTGCCGGGTAGGCGAAGTACAGGAAGGCGCGGCCGGTGAGCGCGGGATTCAGGAAGTTCTTGCCGGTGCCGCCGAACACCTCCTTGCCGATCACGACCGCGAAGCTGATGCCCAGCGCGACCTGCCACAGGGGGATGGTCGGCGGCAGGATCAGCGAATAGAGCATCGAGGTCACGAGGAAGCCCTCGTTGACCTCGTGGTTGCGGACCAGCGCAAAGATCACTTCCCACAGGCCGCCGACCGCCAGGGTGACGATGTAGACCGGCAGGAAGTACAGCAAGCCGTGGACCAGGCAGCCGGCGATGCTTTGCGGGTCGTAGCCGACGCCCATCGCCGCCAGCGCCAAGCCCCGCCAGCCGTCCGCCGCGCTCAGCCCCAGTTCGGCCATCGCCAGGTTGGCCTGCAGGCCGACATTGTACATGCCGAACAGCGCACAAGGCGTCACCGCCAGCACCACGTAGGTCATGACCCGCTTCAGGTCGATGGCATCGCGCACGTGCGGCGCGCTCGGCGTGACGTCACGCGGCGTGTATAGGAAAGTGTCGACCAGCTCGTAGAGGGCGCCGTACTTCTCGAAGCGCCCGCCTCGGCTGAACATCGGCTCGATCCGATCCAGGAACCTGCGCAGTCGCGGCATCAGCCTTCCCTTTCAATCTGTTCGAGTCTTTCGCGCAGCACCGGGCCGTAATCGTACTTGCCCGGGCACACGAATGTGCACAGCGCCAGGTCCTCTTCGTCCAGCTCCAGGGCCCCGAGGCGCTGGGCTTCATCGGTGTCTCCGACCACCAGCGCCCGCAACAGCTGGGTCGGCAGGATGTCCAGCGGCATCACCCGCTCATAGGAGCCGATCGGCACCATGGCGCGCGGACTGCCGTTCTGGCTCGTGGTCAAGGCAAAACGGCGCCGCGACGAGCTCAGGCTCGAGAGGAACGCCCGAGTCACGGAGAACTTCTCGCCACCCGGCAGCAGCCAGCCCAGGAAGTGGCGCTCGCGCCCCTCGGCCAGCACGGTCACCTGCTGGTGGTAGCGCCCGAGGTACCCGGCCCAGCCGACCGCGCGGTAACCGGACCACACCGAGCCCGACAGCACACGGCACTCCAGCGACTCCTCGATTTCTCCGACAACCAGCGGCTCGATATGGGCGCCCAGCCGCGTGCGCAGCAATCTCGGACGCCCGATCGGCGGGCCCGCCAGTGAAATGACGCGGCTTGGCTCGAGCCGCCCGGTGGTGAACAGCCTTCCTATGGCGATGACGTCCTGGTAGGCAAGGTGCCAGACCACCCGATCGGCGCTGGCCGGATAGAGGAAATGGATATGCGTGCCGACCAGGCCCGCCGGATGCGGGCCGGAGAATTCTGCGATCTGCAGGTTGGCCAGGGATTGCGGTGCAGGGATGGCCGCGCCTACGGCCTTGCAAAGGAATACCGAGCCGGTGGTCAGCCGCGATACGACGGTGACGCCGTTGGCAAAGTCCTCGGCAGCCTCGCCGACCACCACCGCCGGATCTGCCGCCAGCGGGTTGGTGTCCATGGCATTGACGAATACCGCATGCGGGCCGCTTGCCGGGTCCGGGATCTTGCTCCACGGGCGGGTCCGCAACGCGCACCACAGCCCGGAGCGGGCCAGGTTCTCGACCACCAGCTCGCGATCCAGCGTGGCCAGTGCACCGGCCGGCCAGTGCGGGAAATGTTCCTCTTCGTCTCCTTCCAGTCTGATGATCACCGACTGGAGCACGCGCCGCGCACCGCGGCGCACCGTGCTGACGGTGCCCGCGCCCGGCGCCGTCACGGCCACCTGCGGGTGGCGCTTGTCGGTGAACAAGGGCTGGCCGAGCCGAACCTGGTCCCCTTCCTGCACGTGCATGGTGGGTTTCAGGCCCGGGTAGTCGCGCCCCAGTACTGCGACCGATGCGACCGGGCGCGCAGTCTCTATAGTCTGCTCGGGAGCACCCTTGAGGGGAAGATCCAGGCCGCGGCGAATCCTGATGTGCATGCAAAGCCCGATTGGAACGGATGGCAGCGCCGCTGTTTTGCGCGGTCGCCCTACAGGGGTTGTTCGGCGTGCAAGTATACCCGAATCGCCACTTGCGACCGTCCATGGAATCCAGTGAACGGGCGCGTCACGATGCGCTTGAGTGCCACGGGCAACAGCTTGAGCGCCATACGTATTAGCCGATGGCGCACTACACCGGCAGGTGAGTGAAGCCCTCCGGCGAGCCCAGTTCGAGCCGGTCGCGGCGTGAGGTCGGCGGGCTCTGAATATAAAGCCCGAGCAAGTCGGCGAGCGCCTGCAAGGAGCGCAGGTGGCAGCGCTCGTAGCCATGGGTCGCGTCCGTGCCAAAACAGACCAGTGCGGTGCGGATGTCGTTGCCCGCCTCGATGGCCGAGGCGCTGTCGCAGCGATAATTTCGGAACACATCGCGCTGGTGGCGGATGCCGTAGTCCTTGCACAGCCTGAGCAACTTGTGTGTCAGATGATAGTCGAACGGCCCCGTGGAATCCTTCATGCAGACTGTCACGCCGAACTCGTCGCCGGCCTGCACCGGAGCCACCGGGCCGGTGTCGACCGTGACCATCTCGGCGACGTCGCCATGCAGCACCGCCGAGGCGCCCGAGCCGACCTCCTCGCTGATGGTGAACAGCAAATGACAGTCGACCGGCAGCGCTGCGTGGCTGTCGACCACGGCCTTGGCAAGCGCGAGCACCGTGGCGACGCCCCCCTTGTCATCGAGGTGACGCGAATTGATGAACCCCGAGCCGGTGATCTCAGGCTGGGCGTCGATGGCAACGAAGTCGCCGCGATTGCACCCCAGGCGTACCAGGTCGGCGCGCGTGCAGCACTCCTCGTCGAGCCGCAGCTCGACGCAGTCCCAGCTGACCGGCAGGCTGTCGATCTCCAGGTTGTAGGCATGGCCCGAGGCCTTCACCGGCAATATGGTTCCACGGTAGACCTGGTCGTCCGTATAGACCGTCGCGCGCGCGCCTTCCGCGAAACGGCTGGACCAGGTGCCGATTGGCATCAGCTCGAGGCGCCCGTTGTCCTTCAGCCCGCTGGCGATCGCACCGATGGTGTCGAGATGCGTCACGATCGCCCGGTCGGGACTGCCCTGGGCGCCCTTGAGGTCGGCGCGGATGGCGCCGCGCCGCGTGATCTCGCTGGGAATGCCGAGCGCGTCCAGGCGTCGCAGCGTGCAGCGCACTGCCTCGTCGGTGAACCCCGACGGGCTCGGGATCCTCAGCAGCTCGACCAGCACTTCCTGCAGATACTCGAGATCAATCGCCAGCGGTCGCATCGCTCACCTGTGCGGTCTGGGGAAACAGAAGATCCACGAATCGCTCCGCGGTCGGCTGGGGCTCGTGATTGGCCAGGCCGGGGCGCTCGTTGGCCTCGATCAGCACGTAGTCTTCGCCCGCCGGGTCCGGGACCATCAGGTCGAGGCCGACGACCGGGATCTTCAGCGCCCGGGCAGCCCGCTCAGCCACGTTGCGCAGCGCCGGCGAAAGCCTGGGGGTGACGTCATGCAGGGTGCCCCCGGTGTGCAGATTGGCGGTCTCGCGCACCCTGATCGTCCTGCCAGACGGCAGCACGTCATCCAGCCCGAGCTGCTGCCTGGCGAGGCAGCGCCGCGTCTCGTCATCGAGCGGAATGCGGCTCTCGCCGCCGGTCGCAGCAGCACGCCGCCGGCTCTGCTTGCCAATCAGCGTGCGGATGTTGTGTCGCCCGTTGCCGCTGATCTCGGCCGGCCTGCGAATCGCGGCCGCCACCACCCGGTAGTCGATGACGATGATCCGCAGGTCGTCGCCGGCCGCATGCGACTCGAGTATCACTCGCTCGGACACCTTGGCAGCGGCCGCGATGGCCGCGCGCAGTTCCACCTTGCCGGAAATGTTCACCGCGACGCCGGCGCCCTGCTCGCCGCGCGCCGGTTTCACCACGACCCGGCCATGCTCGGCCAGAAACCGCCGGTCCCCGTCCGGATCGCCGGCGACGCGCTGCGCAGGCACTCGCAGGCCGGCCGCCGACAGCACGCGTCGCGTGATGCGCTTGTCGTCGCAGCGGCTCATTGCGACCGCGCTGGTCAGCTCGCTCAGCGACTCGCGGCAGACGATGCTTCGGCCGCCCAGGGTGAGCGCGAAGTAACCCTCTTCCGCGTCGATCAGATCGACACCGATGCCCCGGCGGCGCGCCTCGTCGACGATGATCCGCGCGTAGGGATTGAGCGCCTCGTAATTCGCCGAGCCTACATAGAGCGGCTCGTTGATGGCATTCTTGCACTTCAGCGAGAACACCGGCACGCGCTCGAAACCCATTTCCTCGTAAAGCCGGATCACAGCCTCGTTGTCGTGCATCACCGACAGGTCCATGAACGCGCGGCCGCGCGCCGCATAGTGATCGGCGATCCACGCCACCAGGGCCCGACCGATGCCGGGTTGCGCGGCCTGCGGGTCCACCGCGAGACACCACATGCTGGACCCCTTCTCGGGATCACCAAAGGCATGCACGTGGTCCACGCCGGTGACCGTGCCAATCACCGGCCCGTTGTCCTCCTCCTCGGCAATGAAGAACGACAAGGTCCGGGACTTGCGTCGCTGCAGGACGAATTCCGGATCCGGCGGAACCATCTGCCGGGCGCTCAGCAGCTGATGCAGCGCCTGCGCATCATCCTGATTGCGCAGCCGCCGCACGCGGAATCCGCGTGGCTGGACCCGCGCTGGCCGGTAATTGAAGAACCACAGGCGATAGGTATGCGAGGGGTCGAGAAACAGCTGCTGCGGCGCCATCGCCAGCACCACGTGCGGGTCGCGAAGGTAGATGCCGATGTCGCGCCGTCCTGCTGCCTCGCCGAGCAGTGTCTGCGCCAGCTCCTTGTTGTCGGCAAAGGTGTGGGCAAACACCAGCCGCCCCCAGCCGCAGTCCACCACTGCGTTGTGCTTGAAGCGAACTCCGTGGTGCGCCGGCTCGCCGGCGGCAATGCTCGACAGCGTCGCCGACCCGCGACGCTCCAGGCGATGACGATATCGGTCGGACGACTGCATCGGCTTCCTCCCCGGGGCCTCAGCCCCGGCATTCTCGGGCGACTTCAGAGCCCGTGGGTCTGCAACCACAATTCCAGCGCGGCGATCTGCCAGAGTTTCGACCCGCCCAGCGGCGTCAGGTGGTCCTCGGGCGCCGCCAGCAGTCGCTCGACGTAGGGCCGGCGAAACACGCCGCGTTCGCGCGCTGCCCGGCTGCCCAGGGCATCGCGCACCATCACCAGGCTTTCACCCCTCAGGTATTTCAGTGCGGGCACCGGGAAGTAGCCCTTGGGGCGGTCGATGACCTCGTCCGGGATGACGCGCCGCGCGGCGTCCTTGAGCACACCCTTGCCGCCCTGGGCGAGCTTCAGCGCCGCCGGAATGCGCGCCGCCAGCTCGACCAGCTCGTGGTCGAGGAAGGGCGTGCGCGCCTCCAGTCCCCAGGCCATGGTCATGTTGTCGACGCGCTTGACCGGGTCATCCACCAGCATCACGGTGGTGTCCAGGTGCAATGCCTGGTCGACCGGCGCGCTGGCGGCGGCACCCTGGAAGTGTTCGGTGACGAACTGGCGGCTGAAATCCTCGCTGACCAGCGCCGGCTCCACGGCTTCACGAAATTCAGCGTGGTCACGATCGAAGAACACCGCGGCGTAATCCTCGACCGCGTTTTCACTGGCCAAAAGCGGCGGATACCAGTGGTAGCCAGCGAACACCTCGTCGGCGCCCTGCCCGCTCTGCACCACCTTGACGTGCCTGGCGACTTCGCGCGAAAGCAGGTAAAAGCCGATGTTGTCATGACTGACCATTGGCTCGGACATGGCCGAGAAGCAGCCGGGCAGGTGCTGCAGCAGCGTGGTCGAGTCGATGAACAACTGGTGGTGATTCGTGCCAAAGGTTCGTGCGACGACATCGGAATACCTGAACTCGTTGCCGGCCTCCGAACCCACGTCCTCGAAGCCTACGGTAAAGGTATTCAGGTCGGGCACGCCCTCGCGGGCTAGCAGGCCGGTGATCAGGCTCGAATCAAGACCACCGGACAGCAATACGCCGACCGGCACGTCTCCGGTAAGGCGACGGCGGACCGCGGTCCGCATCGCCTCGAGCACCGCTTCCTGCCAGTCGGCAGCGCTGTCCGGGTCTCCGCTGTGCCGGCCGAAGCAAAGCGACCAGTAACGACCCTGCTCCACGCGGCCGTCGGGCTCGACTCTGAGCCAGCTGGCCGGCGCAAGCTTGCGCACGGGTTCAAGCAAGGTCCGTGGCGCCGGCACCACGGCATGAAAGCTCATGTAGTGGTGCAACGCCATCGGGTCGATGGCGGTCGACGGCAGGCCGTCACGTGTCAGCGCCGGAAGGCTGGATGCGAAACGCAGTGATCGCCGGTCCCGCTGGTAGTACAGGGGCTTGATCCCCAGCCGGTCGCGCGCGAGGAACAGCTGCCCGCTGCCGTGATCGCGGATGCAGATCGCAAACATCCCCTTCAGCTCCTGGAGGCAGCGATCCCCCCAGGCGTGGAACGCCTTCAGGATCACCTCCGTGTCACTGCGCGAGTAGAAGCGGTAGCCCTCGGCTTGCAGCCGGGCGCGCAATGCGTCGTGATTGTAAATGCAGCCGTTGAAGACGATCGTCAGGCCCAGCTCCTGGTCGCGCATCGGCTGCGCGCCCCGCTCGGAGAGGTCGACGATCGCCAGCCGCCGGTGGCCGAGCGCCACCGCGCCCTGCATCACCAGGCCGTCATCGTCCGGGCCCCTCGCGCGCATCAGGTCCAGCATCCGCTGTACGCGCCCGGGATCGGCCGCGTTGCCGTCGAAGCGCATCTCGCCGGCGATT
The DNA here is from genome assembly GCA_964582505.1 of uncultured Ectothiorhodospiraceae bacterium. Classification (GTDB taxonomy): domain Bacteria; phylum Pseudomonadota; class Gammaproteobacteria; order Steroidobacterales; family XN24; genus XN24. The sequence continues at coordinate 26,216 of CAZOSZ010000004.1, forward strand.
CCACACATCAAAAAAACTCCTTCCGGACCCGGTCGGCCGACCCCGTCCGCAGGTGGCATAAGCTTGGGATGGATCGGTTCGCCCATTGCGCCGCGGCCGCGACCGGGAGGTCGGGGCGATCCGGCAGGATCCGTGCGGCGCGCTCAGTGCCTGGCGCACCACGCATATCCGCCATGCGGCCGCGCCAGGAACGGTCTCCAGCGTGTCAGTTTGAGTCCGGACAGGCTAACATGAGACCCTCCATCCTTTCAAATCAAGGGCTTCCACACATGTCCCGGGAACTTGCCGAGGGCGGTCAACTATCCGTCACAAGCCACCGCGAGGGTCGGGTCACCGTCGTGCGACTGACGCGCCCGGCTGCGCGCAACGCCGTCGACCCTGACACGGCCCTGGCGCTCTACCGGGCGATGCTGGCCTTCGAGGCCGACGAGGACTCCGGCGCGGCGGTGCTGACCGGATCCGGGGACTGTTTCTGCGCCGGATTCGACCTGAAGGCCCTGGCCGCAGGGGGTGCCGACGCCTGGCTCGAGCGCCTGCACTTTGGCGAGCCAGGAGAGGCTCCGCTCGGGCCCATGGGGCCGACCCGTCTACGCATCTCCAAGCCGGTCGTTGCCGCGATTGCCGGGCCCGCAGTGGCCGGCGGCATGGAACTCGCGCTGTGGTGTGACCTGCGGGTCATGGAGCGTGGCGCATGGATGGGCGTGCTGTGCCGGCGCTGGGGCGTTCCGCTCATGGATGGTGGCACGGTGCGGCTGCCGCGGATCGTCGGCACAGGGCGGGCGCTGGACCTGATCCTGACCGGGCGAAGGATCGACGCCGAGGAATGTCATGCCATCGGCCTGTGTGACCGGCTGGTCGAACCGGGCACGGCGCTCAGTTCTGCGGTGGCGCTCGCCGGGACCTTGTGCACATTGCCGCAGCACTGCCTGCGCATCGATCGGGATTCGGCACGCCATGGTGCCCGGCCCGACGAACGGGCCGCGATGCAGGCGGAGTTTCATGCCGCACTCGAGGTGCTGCGCCTGGAGGCGAAAAGCGGCGCCGCCCGTTTCGCAGCCGGCGCCGGCCGCCACGGGGCGGGTGTCGACTGATCCTGCGGCGTCCCTCAGGCGGCGGCGGCGAAATTGCGGCGTGCTAACTCGCAGGCAACGGTAACGCGCTCCTCCACATCCCTCGGAACGGCAGCCATCGGATCCAGCACCTTAAGCCGGCGGCGCAGGCCATCCTGGTTGGCGATCTGGATATTCAGCCCCGGGCGCGCGTTCAGCTCCAGCAGCAACGGGCCGCGCTCTGCATCGAGCACGATGTCGGCGCCCAGGTAGCCGAGGCCGGTGAACTCATGGCAACTGGCGGCCATGCGCAACGCATGCCGCCAGTGCGGGATCTCACGGCCGGAGATGAGCGCGCCGGTGTCGGGGTGCTCATCCACCACGCGATTGCCGGACCCGACCGCCGGCAGGGTCCGGCCGGAGGCGATGTCGATGCCGGCGCCGACCGCGCCCTGGTGCAGGTTGGCCTTGCCTTCGGACTGTCGCGTCGGCAATCGCACCATGGCCATCACCGGGTAGCCGCGATAAACGATGATGCGCAGGTCCGGCACGCCCTCGAAGCTGACCTCGTCGAACACCGGGTCGAAGCGCACGCGGTACTCGACCATGACCTTGTCCGGCAGGCTGCCCAGGCTGTACTGGCCGCTGAGCGCGTTGGTCAGGTGATGCTCCAGGTCCCGCCATTCAAGCAGCCGCCCGCTGCTGGTGCGGTAGCGATCCTTGCGACGCGCCACCACGACGATGATCCCGTCGCCCTGGCTGCCGTGCGCCGGCTTCAGCACGAAATCCTGGTGCTCGGCCACGATTTCGGGCAGCTTGCGGATTTCGTGGGGCGTGGCGATCACGCCATACAATTCCGGGACGGGCACGCCGTGCCGCAGTGCGAGTTCCTTGGTGAGCAGCTTGTTGTCGACCACCGGGAAGCGCTTGCGGGGATTGAACTGCATGATGAAGTCAGCGTTGCGCCGGTTGATCCCCATCACACCGGCCGCGGTCAGGGCACGCCAGCGACTCCAGATCACTTGCCGGCTCCGGCCAGCGCCCTGAAGCGCATCAGTTCCGTGAGCCGGTAGCCGGTGTAGCGGCCGAGCAGCAGCGTGGCCGCCAGCAGCACCAGCAGGATCTCCGGAAACACCAGCACGAAGTGCTTGACCTCGGGGGTGATCATCACCACGTAGATCGCCGCGGCGGCAAGCAGCGTGCCGATGCCTTCCTTCATGGCTTCGCCGGCGCCACGCTCCTCCCACACGATCGACATGCGCTCGATGGCCATTGTCATGATGACCATCGGAAACAGCGCCACCGAGAGGCCGATCTCGATGCCCAGGCGGTGGCTGAAAATGCTGATCAGCGCCATCAGCAGCACCACCACGGTCAACACCGCCGCGAGCCGCGGCACGAGCAGCAGCCTGAGCCGTTCCAGGTAGAAGCGTATCGACAGCCCCAGTGAGACGATCAGCGTGAACAGCGCGATGCCGTTCAGCAGGCGGGTCTCGCGAAATGCCATCGCCACCAGCACCGGCATGAAGGTGCCGAAGGTGCTGATGCCGATCACGTTTCGCAGCAGCACCACGAGAAAGGCACCGATCGGCACCAGCAACAGGATCGCGTAGACCGCCTGCGACTGCAGCGGAAGATCGAGCAGCGAGAACTCGACCACCCTCGGATGCTGGCGCTGCGCCCTGAGTTCGGCGACCCTGAGCGCATCCTCCAGGGCGCGGCGCATTGCGAAAACGAGGGACTCGCCGCGTCCGCCTTCCACCTCAATGGCCGGCGTGTCGTTCCACGACCACACCAGCAGGTTGCCAGGCAGCCCGCGGCTGCCATCGCTCGGGTCGAAGTACAGCCATTCCACGCCGTTGTGGACGATGACCCAGTATTCGAGATAGGCATCCCGCCGTTCCTCGGCGAGGCGCAGCGCCTGGATGACCTGTGCCGGAATCCTTGCCGAGTGCAGCACCGCAACGGCCAGTTGGGCCCGCGCGGCCGGGTGGTCGCGGCCGCCAAGGAACAACCGGACGGCGGCATCGGCACTGTTGACGGCGCGCATCGCTGCCGCCGCGAAGGTGCCGATGTCCGCGGATTCCTGCCGGGCGCGATCCACCAGCTCCTGGACGGCAGTCGCATACGGCTCCTCGAGCTGTGGCACCTGGGGAAACGGTGGCACGGGCCGATCCGCGCTGTCGTCCTGCCTGCGAAACAAGGTCGCCCGGTAATACAGGACCTGGTCGCCCTGTGCGCGCCGCACGGCCCAGACCGCATGGCGGTCGTCGCCCTCGCCTTCCAGAATCAGCCCGTAGCCGCGGGAGATGAACTGCTCGTCGAACACCACGAATCCCGGTGGCGCGCCGGGCAGCTTGAGCGTCGCCTTGACCGGTCCGGTGCGTTGACGGCTGAAAGCCACGCGCGCCTCGACCGTCCAGGTCTCCGCCAGCTGGTGCGCCTGGACCGGGAAGCCGAGCACCTGCCACTTGTAATAGAACATTCCTCCACCGGCCGTTGTCAGCAGTAGCGCCAGCAGCAGCAGGTGGCGGAGGTTCACTCAGCGAACTCCGACAGGTCGCACCTTGGTCGACTGGTGAACGTCACCTCCGGGTCGATGATGATGGACCCGCGCATGGCGCTGCGGCCGATCAGCAGCGGGTAGATGAAGTCACTGCGCGGCGTCAGGTTGACCTCCACCTGCTGCATGATATGCCCGATACAGAGCCACATCCTGACCACGGGGCGCTGTATCGGCGGGCCGCTGTGCTGCCGGATCCGCACGGTTCGCGCCAGCGGCCGCTCGAGTGTCACCAGCTCGCCGGTCTCCGGATCGGGCACGTCGAAACGCACGTAGCGCTCGCCGCCGCGGCGGAACCGTTGGATGTTGCGGGAGTCAAGCGAAGTGGTCTCGGCGCCGGAGTCAAGTTTCGCCTTGAGGCTGAAACCCTGTTCCGAAATCATGACCCGCTCGACGTAACCGAAAATGGTCTTGCTCCGCTCCCTGGCGAGTGTCTCTCCAGGCCAGAGCATGGCTGCCGCGACGACAGCCAGCAGGAACGCTGCACTGCTGCGCATCAACTCTCCCTTTTTCAGCTCCAGTCTCGCCCGGGCGCCCGGCCCGGACACGCCAGCCGCATTATAGGGACTGGGACGAGTTTCCGCGCCCGCGCGCCTGGACATGTCGATGGTGGGCCGCCTGGGACTCGAACCCAGAACCAACGGGTTAAAAGCCCGCTGCTCTACCGATTGAGCTAACGGCCCTCGGGGGATGCCCGGACCCCGGGCGCTTCGTGGGCGCGACAGTTTAGCCGATGCCGGCTAGTCGCGGTACGGCGTCGGATCCGCCAAGCCGGCCGCGTCGAAGCCCGCTCGTCGCAACCTGCAGGCATCGCAGCGGCCACAGGCCCGGCCGTGCTCGTCGGCCTGGTAGCAGGACACCGTCAGGGCGTAGTCGATGCCCAGCGCAGTGCCTCGGCGGATAATCTCCGCCTTGCTCAGCTCGATCAGCGGGGCACGCAGCTTGAGCGGCCGGCCTTCCACGGCCGCCCGCGTCGCCACGGCCGCCAGGCGGCGAAAGGCCTCGATGAACTCAGGCCGGCAATCCGGGTAGCCGGAGTAGTCCACGGCATTGACGCCGATGAACAGCTGCCGCGCGTCGAGCACCTCCGCCATGCCCATGCCCAGTGCCAGGAAGACGCTGTTGCGCGCCGGCACATAGGTCACGGGAATGCCCGCAGCTGGGGACTCGGGCACCGGGATGCGCGGGTCGGTCAGCGCCGAAGCTCCGATGGCCGCCAGATCGATCATGATGACGCGATGCGAGGCGGCACCAAGCTGTGCTGCGACGCGGGCCGCGGCGGCGAGTTCCGCATCATGGCGCTGCCCGTAGCGAACGCTCAGGGCATGGCATTCGCAGCCCTCGTCGCGCGCAATGGCAAGCACCGTCGCCGAATCGAGTCCACCGGAAAGCAGCACGACGGCGCGCTTGCCGTCGGCTTCAGCGTCCCGGGACATCGCCCCAGAGCATCTTGTGGAGCTGCACCTGGAACCTCACGGCCAGCCGATCTTCCAGAATCCAGTCCGCGAGCCGGGCCGGGTTCATGCGGCCCCAGCAGGGCGAAAACAGCACTTCGCAACGCGCCGCGAGTTCGTGCTCCGCGACGAAGGTGCGCGCCCACTCGTAATCGGCACGATCACAGATCACGAACTTGCAGGCATCCTGCTGCCGGAGATGCGCCAGGTTGGCCGCGAGATTGCGGTCCGCTTCCCCTGAGCCGGGTGTCTTGACGTCCATGACGCGCTGCGCCCTGGCATCGAGCACCGAAATGTCCAGCGCCCCGCTGGTCTCGATCGAAACCCGGTACCCGGCATCGCACAGCCGGGCGACCAGCACGGCACAACCCGGCTGGGCCAACGGCTCGCCGCCAGTGACGCAGACATGTCGTGCGCCGTGTCGTGCCACTTCAGCGACCACGGCTTCAAGGCTCAGCCACTCGCCGCCGTGGAAGGCGTACTCGGTATCGCAGTACCCGCAGCGCAGCGGGCAGCCGGTCAGTCGCACGAACACCGTCGGCCAGCCGACGCTGCTGGCCTCGCCCTGCAAGGAATGGAAAATCTCGGTGACGCGCAGCCGCCCTGCGGCAGGCAGCGTCTCGCGCGCCGTGCCGGCCATGCGGGACTAGCGGCGCTCCGCGCGCATCCTGTCGAGACGCTGGCTCGCCAGGCGGGCCGCCGTCGAGTCCGGGAACTGCTCCACCACGCCCTGCAGGGCCGCGCGAGCCTCGTTCCAGCGCTGCAACTCGTACTGGCAGAAACCCACCTTGAGCAGCGCGTCGGGCAGCTTGCGGGAATTCGGGTAACGATTCAGCACCAGCTGGAAGGCCTCCAGTGCTGGCTCGAACGCCCGGTTCACGTAATGCGTCTCACCCAGCCAGTACTGCGCGTTGTCGGCCAGCTCACTGTCCGGGTACTGTGTCAGGAAATGCGCGAACGCCGATTCGGCCTGCGGATAGCGACCCTGGCGCAGCAGCTCGAGGGCCGCCTGGTAACTGGCCCGGTCGTCGCCACCCGGCACCGGCAATACCACGCCCGCCGGTGCCTGGCCGACCGGCGGCGCCGCGCCCACAGGCACGCCGGCAGGATCGCCGCCGCGGGTACGACGCTCGAGCGACTGCAGCCGCTGGTCCAGGTCCAGGTACTGGTCACGCTGCCGGGTCGCGGCGCCCTCGGCGTCGTACTGCAAGGCCTCGCTCAGGCCGCGCAATTCACTGACTTCGTGACGCAGCGTGTCCAGGTCCGCTGCAATCTGCAGCAGGCTTTCGTTGCGGACCACCCGCTCGATGGTGGCCACGCGCCGGTCGAGCTCATCGAGTTTCAACAGCACCGGGTCTTCTTCAGGCGGCGTCACGCAGCCCGCCGCCAGCAGGCCCGCGGCGAGCGCGGCCAGCGCCACGCAAATTCGATTATTTGCTTTCATCGCAGGTACACGATCTCCACGCGGCGATTCATTGCCCAGGCCTCCTCGTCGCTGCCGCTCACGGCCGGCCGCTCCTCGCCATAACTGACGGTGCTGATCTGCCCCGCGCCGACGCCCTGGAGCATCAGCGCGCGCCTGACGGCCTGTGACCGGCGCTCTCCGAGGCCGATGTTGTATTCGCGCGAGCCGCGCTCGTCGGTGTGGCCCTCCAGCCTGACAGTGACCCGCGAAGCGCTGCCCAGGTGCGCGGCGTGGGCGGCCAGCATTTCCGAGTACTCGGCGCGGATTGCCGAGGAATCGAAGTCGAAATAGACAATGGTCCGGCCGAGCAGCGCCTCGGGCGTCTCGACGCCGAATTCGCCCTCCATGACACGCCCCTCGCCATACGCCTCGTCGCCCGGCATCGGCTGCGTCGCGAAGCGGTCATCCCGGCCGACCGCCGCCCCGGCTTCATCGTCGGGCTGGGTCTTCCTGGCGCAACCGGCGATCAGTGCCGCGCAGAGGAGCAGGACCGCAAGTTTCTGAATGGACATGGCTTCTCATTCCTCGTCGGCTTGCTAAAGGACATCGGATCAACGCGATATGTTAACCGCAACCGTCAACGGGCGTAAGGCGACCAGACCGGCTCGCGCACGTCGCCCTCGGTGGCCGCGATCCGCTGCTGGACCCGCCCGTCGGTGGACACCGCCGCCAGCACGCCCTGGCCACCCTCCCGGGTCGCGTAGATGATCATGCTGCCGTTTGGTGCAAAACTCGGCGACTCGTCCTGGCGGCCGTCCGACAGGATCCGCAGCGAGCCGCGCCCGAGGTCGACCAGCCCGATGCGGAAGTTGCCGCGGTCATTATGCACCACCGCCAGCTGCTGCCCGTCCGGCGACAGGCGCGGACGCGCATTGTAGTTGCCCTCGAAAGTCACGCGCCGCGGATTTTTGCCATCCAGCCCCACTTGGTAGACCTGCGGGCCGCCGGCGCGATCGGAGGTGAAATACACACTCCTGCCGTCCGGGGCCCAGGCGGGCTCGGTGTCGATCGCCGGGTGAGTGGTGAGCCGGCGCAGTTCCTTGGTGGCGAGGGTGAGGACGTGAATATCGAGGTTGCCGTCGCGCCCGCCGAGCACCAGCGCGAGGCGCGAACCGTCCGGCGACCAGGCCGGGGCGCCGTTGATTCCAGCGTGCGAGGAGACCACTTGCCGATCTCCGCTCGACAGCTGCTGGACGAAAATCGACGACACCCCGGTCTCGAAAGACACATAGGCGATACGCCGGCTGTCGGGCGACCAGGCTGGAGACATGATGGGCTGCGGCGAATCGGCGATCGACCTGGGTCTCCCGCCGTCGGCGTCGGCGAGCCACAGCCGGTACCTTGCCTTGCCGTCGGGGCGGTCCACCGTGACGTAAGCGATGCGGGTGGAGAACACCCCCGGCACGCCGGTCAGGCGCTCGAAGATCATGTCGGCGATGCGGTGCGCCGCGCCGCGCAGGTTGTCGGCGGATGCCGGCTGGTTGTAAGCCATCAGCGCCTGGCCGCGGAACACGTCGAAGACGTGGAACTCGATCTCGTAGCGCCCGCTTCCGGCCGGCTTGATTCGCCCGATCACCACGACGTCGGTCTTCAGCAGGCGCCAATCCTCGAGCCGCACCTGCTCGGGCCTTGTCGGCCGCGACACCATGTCGCCGCGGTCCATGGGGGCGAACCGGCCGCTCGAGGCCAGGTCGGCGGCGATCACGGCGGCGACATCCATCCGCGCCGCGCCCTCCCCTTCGAAGGCGAACGGCACGATGGCGATCGGGACCGCCTGGCTGACGCCGCGGGTGATCTCGATGCGCAGCTCTGCCAGCGTGACCGGGGCAACCAGCAGGGCTGCCAGGCCGAGTATCAGTATGGTAATCCTGTGCCTCATGTGTGCTTTCAGTCCTGCGGTTTGAAAACGAAGACAATGGTGCGTTCAAAAAGTGCCGGGTCGGACGGCCGTGGCAGCGGCGAGGCGCGCTCGACCGCCGCGATGATCGAGCGGCGCACGGCGTCATCGCCATTACACCGCAGGATTTCGGCGTTCACCACCTGCATGCCCGGAATCACGCTGACGCGGACCTCGCAGTCGAGCCCCGGGCGCGCCGAGGCGGGCTTGTTCCAGTTGCGCGCCACCTGGTCCTGGATGGCGCCGATCCACGCGCTGTACTCGGGCGATTGCTGCAGGCTCAGCAGTCGTTGCTCGGCCTCGATCTGCGAGGCGAGCTGGCGCTGGCGCTCGGCCTGTTGACGGGCCTCTTCCGCCCGACGGGCTTCCTCCGCACGGCGCGCCTCTTCCGCCTTGCGCGTTTCCTCTGCGCGGCGCGCTTCCTCGGCGCGACGGGCCTCTTCCGCCTTGCGCGCTTCCTCCGCCTTGCGACGCTCCTCGGCCTCCCTGCGCTCGCGCGCCTCGCGCTCGGCCTGCGCACGGCGTTCCGCTTCGACGCGCGCCTGCCGTTCGGCTTCCTGTCGCTCGCGCTGCAGCCGGATCTCCGCTTCGCGGGCTTCCGCCGCCCGACGCGCCTCCTCCTGCTGGCGTCGTTCGGTCTCCTGCTGGAGACGCGCTTCTGCCGCGCGGGCCTCGTCCTGGCGGTTTTCCGCGGCCCGCAGCTCGGCTTCGCTGACCGCCACCGCCTGGACCGGCTGGCGCACGCCGGCCACGGGTTCGGGCTGTCTCGAGTGCAGTCCCACCAGCAGCACGGCCAGCAGAATGGCGTGCAGCAGGAAGGCGACTGTCAGACCGAAGGCGTGCTCGCGTGCGAACTCCAGCAACGCTCACCTCCGGCCCGGGGGTGGCAGTTCCTCGGGATCGGTGACCATGCCGACCTTGTCCGCGCCCGCATCCTGCAGCACGCGCATTGCCAGCGCCACGTCGCCATAGCTGGCGCGGGCGTCGGCCCGCACCAGCACCGGCACCGTCGCATCCCGGCTGAGCACGGCCCGGGCACGCTCGGTGGCTGTTGCGGCGTCGACCGGGGTGTCGGGCTCGGCCAGGTTCAGGTACATCTGTCCCTGGTGGTCCACGGAGATCACCAGCGCCTCGGGCCGGGTGTAGTCCTCGGCATCCATCGGCGCGGCACCGACCTTGGGAAGCTCCACCTCGATGCCCTGGCTCAGCAGCGGTGCGGTGACCATGAAGATGATCAGCAGCACCAGCATCACGTCGATGTAGGGCACGACGTTGATCTCGCCCATCAGCCTGCGTTTCTGCCGACCGTTGGCCGCCATGGCTCAGCTCTCCACCGCACGCCGCGCGTGCCGTTGCAGGATGGTCGAGAACTCCTCCATGAAGGTGTCGTAGCGGCTCTCCAGCCGCCCGACGGCGTCCGCATAGCGGTTGTAGGCGATGACCGCGGGAATCGCCGCAAACAAGCCCATCGCGGTCGCGATCAGTGCCTCGGCGATGCCCGGCGCGACCATCGCCAGGGTGGCCTGCTGCACATTGCCGAGCGCGATGAA
>CAZOSZ010000005.1:0-33194 GCA_964582505.1 uncultured Ectothiorhodospiraceae bacterium
ATCCCCCGCAGACGGTGAACGCCTCCTACAACCCGCTGCTGAACCAGATCACGTTCCCGGCCGGCATCCTGCAGCCGCCCTTCTTCGACCCGCACGCCGACGCGGCGGTCAATTACGGCGCCATCGGCGGCGTGATCGGCCACGAGATCGGCCACGGCTTCGACGACCAGGGCCGGCGCTTCGACGAGAAGGGCCGGATCCGCGACTGGTGGACACAGACCGCAGACGCCCGCTTCAAGGAGCGCTCGGGCAGGCTGGTGGCGCAGTACGACAGCTATTCGCCGATCGAGGGCATGAACGTGAACGGCCGGCTGACGCTGGGCGAGAACATCGGCGACGTCGGCGGCCTGGAGATGGCCTATGCGGCCTACCGTCGCTACGTGGCCGCGCACGGCGAGCCGCCGGTGCTCGACGGCTTCACGGGCGATCAACGCTTCTTCATGGCCTGGGCGCAGGTGTGGCGCAGCATGATCCGCGAGGACGAGCTGCGCCAGCGGCTGGTCACCGACCCGCACAGCCCGGCCGAGTACCGGGTCAACGGCGTGGTGCGCAACATCGACGCCTGGTACGAGGCCTTCGACGTGGATCCGCAGGCGGCGCTCTACCTGCCACCGGAGGAGCGCGTTTCCATCTGGTGATGATCACCGCCTCCGGCACGCCTCATGGCGAGCCTCCACCACAGCGGAATCATGCCCAGTCCGCCTCCGAACAGCAGTGCAACCCACAGCGGCCGGCTCGGCAGCCAGGTCGGCGCCGGGCTGCCGACGAGCAGTGTGCCCATCGCGGTCAGCAGACAGAAGACCGAGAACGCACAGAGGAACATTGCCAGCACCGAACGTCCCAGTCGGCGCATCGGGGCCGCCTCGACGGCGCCGCCGGCCTGGCGCGCGATCGGCCCCCACAGCCCCGGCGGCCGCGCCCGCTGGTAGAACTCCTTCAGCCGTTCGGTGTCCTCCGGGCCCATGATGACGATCGCCGCCAGCGCCGCCAGGGTCGAGATCAGCGCCATCGACAGCAGCTGCAGGGCATAGCCGCTCGCGCCCGCAGGAAACCGCGGATAGTCGAAGAAGATGATCGACACCGCCATCAGCAGCGATGCCGCGATGGCCGCGATTTCCGCCCAGGCGTTGACCCGCCACCACAGCCAGCGCAGCACCAGCGGAATTCCCATGCCCGCGCCCAGCAGCAGACTGGTGCGCCAGGCTCGATCGATGTTGTCGAGCTGCGTCATGACGTAGATCGCGATGGCCAGGATCAGCAGATTGGCGAGCCGCGCCACCCACACCAGGGAGCGCTGGCTGGGGTTCTTCTTTAGCCAGGCCTGGCAGACGAAGCGCTTGTAGATGTCATTCGTCCAGTAGGACGAGCCCCAGTTCAGGTGCGTGTCCACAGTCGAGGCCAGCGCCGCCAGCATCCCGGTCACCATCAGGCCCTTCACGCCCGGCGGCAGCAGCTCGGCGATGCCGCGCACGAAACTGGCCTCCCTGTCGGCTTTCATGATCTCGAGATCAAGGGCCAGGTCCGGCGGAAACAGCAGCAGCAGGCCGACGCCGATGGGCAGCCACAACAGGCTCCGGAGCAGAATCTGGGTTCCGACGAACACCACTGCGGCCAGCTTGGAGTCGAAATCACTCCGGCAGGCCATGCAGCGCTGCGCCAGGTAGCCGGTCCCGTCGGCATTGAGCTGGATCAGCCATTGCAAGGAGAACAGCACCAGGATCCAGCCGCCCGCTTCCATGGCGTTGCTCGGGTCGAATGCCAGGATCTGGTCCGGCATGATGCCACCGGGACCGCCGTCGGCAAATCGCTGCTGGATCTGCGCGCCCATTGCGTCCAGCCCGCCGACCCGGTCGACCACGATCCAGGCGAACAGGAAGGTCGCGCCGAGCATGATCGTGATCTGCACGACGTCCGTGTTGGCCACGCTCCGCAGGCCTCCGGTGGTCGAGTACAAAGTCGTGACCAGCACGATGGCGAGTACGGAAATGAGATTGCTGGCGGACTTGATCCAGATGTCCGGGTCGCCGGGATCGGTCGAGATCGTCAGCGGCTTGTTCATCATCCACCGCACCAGCTCGACGAATCCGTCGAACAGCCAGGGCGGCAGCCACTGGTCCCAGAGCAGGAAGGGCTCCGCGACCTTGGCCGCGGCAAAGAACACCCAGCCCAGCACCACGCAGTTGAAGATGGTGCCGAAGTAGATCGCCTTGAATCCGCGCAAGATGGCCGCGGGCGGCCGCCCGTAACGGATCTCGGTGAGCTCTGCGTCGGTGAGCACGCCGGCCCGCCGCCAGCTGCGCGCCAGGATGAATCCCATCAGCAGGAAGGCCAGCGCATACACCCAGAGCTGCCACAGGGCGAAGATCCCCGCGGTGGCGATCAGGCCGGTCACCAGCAACGGCGTGTCGGCGGAGAACTGGGTGGCCGCCATGCTCAGCCCGGCTTTCCAGCCGGGCAGGCTGCGACCCGCGAGAAAGTACTCCTCCAGGCTGCGCGAGGCGACTGCGCGCTCCCGGAATCCGTTGCTCACGGCGTAGACGATGAAGGCCACGACGATCAGGCCGTCAAGCATGCTCATGCATGTCGCCCCCCTGCTGCGGCACCTGCTGCGAGACGCCGGGTCGCCGTCGTATCCGCATAGACGCCTCCCGGACACGCACCATAGCAGCAACCGTGCCAGTCCGAGTAGCCCGGACGTCCTTCGGGCCCATTGCTAATCACATGATCTGGAAAGTCAATTCACGTGGTCTATATTGAAATGCATATCCCGGCCCCACCCACCCCATCCTGTGCCGGGACGAATAACAGGGGAGATTTGCCATGAATTCCAGAGCGCCCTTGACCCTGCTTGGCGCGGCCCTCGTGTCGCTTCCGCTGGTAGTGGCGGCACAGCCCGCAGAACAACCCGAACCGCCGCGCGAGCGCGAGGCCGCGCTGTTTGCCATGGATGAGATCGTGGTCACCGGTACGGCCTCGCCGGACCGCACCAAGTTCGACTCCAGCTACCCGATCTCGACCTTCGGCGAGGACGAGATCGAGCGCATGGCGCCAATGAGCACGGCGGACCTGTTGAGCGACGTGCCGGGCTTCTGGGTCGAGTCCACTTCGGGCACGACGCAGGGCAACGTGTTCGCCCGCGGCATCACCCAGGACGGCGGGTACCGCTACGTCTCCCTTCAGGAGGACGGCATGCCGCTCTATCCGGTCGGGGAGCTGTCATTCTATAACCCGGACCAGTTCGTGCGGGTCGACGCATTCCTCGAACGAGTGGAGGCCGTGCGCGGCGGCACCGCCGGAATCTTCGCCACCGGCGCGGCGGGTGGCATCATCAATTTCGTCAACCGCAGGGCAGGTGACGAACGCGAGGGCCTCGCCAGACTCACGGTATCCGACTATGGACTGTACCGCGGGGACTTCTTCCTGGCCACGCCGATCTCCGAACAGTGGGGCTTTGCCGCGGGCGGCTACTTCAGGACCTCGGACGGGATTCGCGATCCGGGCTACACCGCGGACGAGGGCGGCCAACTGCACTTCAAGTTCAGCGGCGACTTCGACGGGCTGGAGCTCGATGTATTCGGCAAGTACCTCGACGACAGCTCGCTGTTCGTCGTGCCGATCCCCCTGTCCGGCACCAGCTCCAGGCCCCGGGAGCTGCCCGGGCAGGACGCCGGCACGTATTCGCTGCACAGCCGGGACCTTGCTGCCGCGGGCCTGCCGCCGTCGGCTGACAACACCGGCGTGCGCGGCCAGAAACTGGAGGACGGCATCAGCCCTGAGCTGATCACCCTCGGCTTCAAAGTCCTCTGGGATGCAACCGACACGGTCAGCTTCGTTAACAACTTTCGCTTTACCGATGCCGATGTAAGCTTCAACGGTATCTTCCCCGGTCCCGCGCCGGTCACGGGCAACGAAGCCGCGGCGGACCCGGGGCTGCTGGGCTGCAATCCGGGCGGCGTGGCAGGGCTCGCGCCCGACTACACTGTGATCAGCACCGGCGCGGCCTACGATCCGGCCCAACTCGTGCAATGCCACGGCCACTGGGCGGTTTCCAAGGAGTACTTTGCCATTCAGAATGACGCCCGGCTGAACTTCTACCTCGACGACCACCGGGCGGCGGTCGGCTTCTATTACGCCAACTACACCATGGAGGATGCCTGGAGTCTGGGCAACCTGCTGCTGATGACCGTGGACAACCGGCCGCAGCGGCTGTTGCTGCCTGGGCTCACCGATCCGGACGGCTTCGCGCGGTACTCCTTCTTCAACCTGGCCACCGACCACGAGGCGGACACCTACGGGCTGTACGCCAGTGACGAGTGGCAGGCCACCTACCGGCTGAGGATCGATGGCGGCGTACGTTTTGACCGGACGGAGATCGATGCGCGAGTCAGCGAGTTCGAGTTCGGTGTCGACCTGGACGGCGATCCCGACACGCCGTGGGACAATGACACGGCACTGGTCGTGCCCGGTGCGTTCAACCAGACCAAGCTGAACTTCGACGAATGGCAGTACACTCTCGGCCTCAACTTCGATCTCACCGACAACCAGGGGCTGTTCGCCCGCTACACCAACGTGTACAAGCTGCCGCATTTCGACGACGTCCGCGATCTCGGGGCCAATGTGAAGCCCGACAACGTCGAGCACATTGAAGCAGGCTACAAGGTCCGGTCGGACTTCATCGCCGCTTTCGTCACCGTCTTCCAGACGGAGATGGACAGCGTGTTCCTCGACATCCTGGCGGATGGATCGACCGCCAGCCGCGGCACCGAGACGCGCAGCCGCGGCATCGAGATCGAGGGCTCGCTGCTTCCGCTGATCGCGCTCGACCGGGGCGCAACCTCGAGGTTCACAAACCCGGCCAGTTTCGATATCGGTTTCAGCATCACGCTGCAGGATCCGGAGATCATCGCGGAGGTCGACAAGGGCAACCAGACCCGCCGCATCCCCAAGACCATGGTCCGCATCACACCTTCGCTGTACCTGCTCAGTGACCAGCTGCGGATCTACGGGACCTGGAGCCACATCGGCCGGCGCTTCGCCAATCCCGAGAATACTGTCAGCCTGCCGAGCTACGACAAGATCGACCTGGGCGTGATCTACGAACTCGACTACAACTGGAGCTTCCAGCTCACCGCCGACAACGTCACCGACGAACTCGGTCTCACCGAGGGCAATCCGCGTACGGATCTCGGTGCAGGCGCGCCCGTCGGCTCGACTTTCATGGCCCGGCCGCTGTTCGGCCGCACGGTGCAGGGATCAGTGAGCTACCGGTTCTAGGGCGAGCCTGAATGCTGGTCATCATCCACGGCTGGAGCGATACGCACGGCTCCTTCAAGCGCCTCGGCAAGTGGCTGGTAGACAATGGCGTCGCGCCGCAGGTCAAGCACGTGCGGCTGGGCGACTACGTGTCGATGGACGACGCAGTGACTTTTGACGACATCTCCCAGGCCATGCAAAAAGCCTGGGGGGACGAAGGCCTGCCGACCGCGGCGCGCAGCGTGGACGCGGTGGTGCACAGCACCGGCGGACTGGTAGTGCGGCACTGGATGACGAGCCACTACAGTGCCGCGACCAACCCTATCCGCCGTCTGCTGATGCTCGCCCCGGCCAACTTCGGCTCGCCGCTGGCGCACAAGGGCCGGTCCTTCATCGGCCGGATGGTGAAGGGCTTCAAGAGCGACAAGCTGTTCCAGACCGGCACGCACATCCTCAAGGGCCTGGAGCTGGCCAGTCCGTTCTCCTGGGAGCTGGCGCAGCGCGACCGCTTCACGCGCGATGAGTGGTACGGGCCGGGCCGGCTGCTGTGCACCGTGCTGGTGGGCACGGCCGGCTACACCGGCATCTCGGCTGCCGCCAACGAGAATGGCACCGACGGCGCGGTGCGCGTCGCGACTGCCAATCTCAATGCCTCGCTGGTGAGTCTGAACTTCGCAAGCGATCCGCAGAATCCGCCGCAACCCAAGGTCCAGGCGGCCAGCGGACCGACTGCCTTCGCCCGCATCCCGGAAGACAACCACAGCACCATCGCGCTGAAGGACAGGGGGCCGAGGAACCCGGTGACGCTGGATTTCATCAAGCGTGCGCTGACCGTGGACGACAACGGCTTCGGGCAGCTGGTCGCAGACCTCGCGGCATTCAGCGACACCGCGCGCCAACAGGGTGCCGGCAAGGCTTTCACCCAGGGCTACCAGGACACGGTGGTGCGGCTCAGCGACCAGCTCGGCTACTTCGTGCGGGATTATTTCCTCGAGGTGTTCTGCAAGACCCCAGACGAGCAGAAGGTCGACGACAAGCTGACGCGGGTAATACAGGAAGAAGTGTTCGCGAAGGTCCATGCCTACGGTGACAACGCTGCCTATCGCAGCCTGCTGTTCAACACCACGGCCCTGCAGGGCCGCGTGCTGCAGGGCAACCGTCCAATGTTCATCAGCGTCACCGCGATGCCGGACATCCGCAAGACCAAGACCGTCGGCTACTCGACTTTCGGCTTCGACGACATCGGCAGCATCAGGCTGGGCCCCGAGCGGCTGCGCAAACTGTTCCAGCCGGATCGCACCGTGCTGGTCGACATGAAACTGCGGCGCGAGCAGACGGACAAGGTGTTCCGCCTGTTGCCGCTGGGCTGAAGGTTCGTCCTGCATGAAGATCGAGGCGATGATCATCGCCGTCCAGAACGTCCTGGGTGTGACTGTGGATGGCCGGGCCGGTCCGGAAACCTGGGGCGCGATCTACGACAGGATTGTGGGAGGTCGTGGCAGGGGGCCGTCCTGGCGGGCGCAGCCCTCACCGGTCGACGCCCGAAGCGAGCGGGCGATTGCAACTTTGCTGCCGGAGGTCCAGCCGCTGGCCCGAGCGCTGGTCGAGAAGGCGGCCAGCCACGGCATACGCATCAAGGTCATCAGCGGCACCCGAAGCTACGAGGAGCAGGACGCGCTGTACGCGCAGGGACGGACCAGGCCGGGCCAGGTGGTGACCAAAGCGAGAGGCGGGTTCTCGAACCACAACTTCGGCATGGCCTTTGACATCGGGGTGTTCGAAGGCAACAGGTACCTGCCCGAGTCACCCAAGTACAAGGCCATCGGTGCCCTCGGCATGGAACTTGGCCTGGAGTGGGGCGGCAACTGGCGGACCCTGGTCGATGAACCGCATTTCCAGCTGCGCCCGACATGGGCCCGGGAGTTGACCGAACGCCAGATGCTGGCCCAGCTTCGCAGTCGGCTGGCGGATGGACATCCGCTGTTTGCCTGAGTAAGTTCACGGCTGGTTCGCACCGGGAGGCTGCAGTGAAGGGAGCCGACGCGACAGCCGCCTACCTGAATTCCTCTGGTCGAGACGACGTGCTCAGCGGGGGCGCGAGACTCATCCCCGTGAACACACCCGCGGGGACTTTCCGGGTGTGGACCAAGCGTACTGGCAACAGCCCGACGCTCAAGGTCCTGCTGCTGCACGGCGGGCCGGGATTCAATCACGAGTACCTCGAGGCGTTCGACAGCCACTTCCCGGCCGCTGGGGTTGAGTACTACTACTACGATCAGCTCGGCTCCAGCTACAGCGACCAGCCCGATGCCGTGGAGCTGTGGGAGATTGACCGTTTCGTGGAGGAGGTCGAGCAGGTTCGTCGGGCACTCGGCCTGGGGCGGCAGAATTTCAACCTGTACGGACACTCATGGGGCGGATTGCTGGCCATCGAGTATGCGCTGAAATACCCACAGCACCTGAAGGGGCTCATCATCTCCAACATGATGGCCAGCATTCCGGCCTACAACGACTATGCGGAAAAGGTGCTGATGCCGGCCATGGATCCGGCGGCGCTCGCCGAGATCAAGTGCCTGGAGGCGATCGAGGACTACGAGAATCCGCGCTACATGGAACTGCTGATTGCGCACCACTACGTTCATCATGTCCTGCGCATGCCTCACGACCATTGGCCGGAACCGGTGAACCGGGCTTTCAAGCACGTAAATCCTGCCGTATACCTTCCAATGCAGGGGCCCAGCGAACTCGGCGCAAGTGGCAAGCTGGCCGACTGGGATCGCACCCGTGATCTGAGGAGGATTTCGGTGCCGACACTGGTCATCGGTGCCCGGCACGACACGATGGACCCGGCGCACATGGAATGGATGGCGAGCCAGGTCGGCAGGGGACGCTACCTGTTCTGCCCGGACGGGAGCCACCTGGCGCTTTACGACGACCAGGAAGTCTACTTCCGCGGCCTGACGCAATTCCTCCACGATGTGGACGAGGGCCGCCTTTGAATTGCATTCCGGCCGCGGCGGTTGTGCTCCTGGCCGCACTGGGCTTCGCCACGAACGTCGCCGCACAGACCCGCGCCTCCGTCGAGGACCGCGGCCTCGCGCTCCAGATCTATCGCGAACTGGTCGAGATCGACACCTCGGCGCCGGACGGCAATCCGGGTGCGGCCGCCGAGGCCATGGCCGCGCGACTGCGTGCGGCAGGCTTGCCGGCTGGCGACATCGAGGTCATCCACACGGCACCGCGGCTTGGCAACCTGGTCGCCCGCTATGCCGGCCGGGATCCGCTGCTGCCGCCGATCCTGCTGATGGCCCATATCGATGTCGTACCGGCGTCGCGGGAGGACTGGTCCACGGACCCGTTCACCCTCCACGAGCAGGACGGCTACTACTATGGCCGCGGCGCCGCCGACAACAAGGCCGGCGCGGCGATGCTGGTCGCCAACTTCATTCGCTACCGGCGCGCCGGCCTGCAGCCACAGCGGGATTTGTTCATCGCGCTGACGGCCGACGAGGAGACCACGGGGGCAGGCATGCAATGGCTGCTCGAGCACCACGCCGGCGTGCGCGCGGCGGTGTTTGCGCTGAACACTGACGCGGGCGAGAGCGAATTGAAGGATGACCGACACGCCGTGATGGGCGTGCAAGCCAGCGAGAAGGTCTACCTCAGCTACCAGCTGGAAGTCCACGACGCCGGCGGACACAGCTCGCTGCCGCGGTCGGGCAATCCGATCTACCGGCTGGCACGGGCCCTCGTCCGGCTCGAAACGCACCGCTTCCCCGTGCAGCTCAACGAGGTCACCCGCAGCTATCTGCAGCGCACCGCCGAACTCGGCGGGCCGTACGCCATGGAGAAGCGTCGGGTCGCCGCCTCCGGTGCCGACGGTACGGCGATCGAGCGGCTCTCCGGCCATCCTTTCTACAACGCCCAGCTTCGCACCACCTGCGTGGCCACGATGCTCGACGGGGGTCACGCGGAGAACGCGCTGCCGCAGAGCGCCCGTGCGATGGTCAATTGCCGGGTGTTGCCCGGCGAGGCCCTCGCGCAGGTCGATGCGATGCTGCAAGGCGTGATCGGCGACCCGGAGGTCGTCATCACGCGCGTCAGCGAGCCGATCGAAAGCCCGCCCTCGCCGCTGACTCCGGCGTTGATGGAGCGGTTCGAGCGGCTCACGGCGGCGCATTTCCCGGGCGCCGTCGTGATCCCGCTGATGGCGGCCGGAGCCACCGACGCGGTCTATGTGCGCAACGCCGGCATTCCGGTCTATGGTGCGGCCGCAACCTTCGGGCTGCCCGGCGACTCGCGCGCCCACGGGCGAGACGAGCGCCTGCTGGTGCGCAGCTTCTACGAGGCGCTCGATTTCTGGTACGACCTGGCGCTCGAGGCCGCAGAGCTGGAGGGGGATTAGAGGCCGCTACGCCCCCGCATCCACGCGAGCAACCCGGACGCAGCGTCGCCGCGCTCCGCCTCCAGCCCTGCCAGCACGCCGGCGCGATCAGCCGCATCCCTGTTCTGGCTGAGCTTCCACTTGCCGCTGAGCGCGTCGATCGGGATTTCGAAGCCGACGATCGCCTGGAGCAGCCGGTCGGTGTATGCGCCGGGCGCGTCGGAAAGTTTCCAGGCGTCTTCGCGCGCGCCTTCGTGAGCCGAGATCGTGGCCTCGATCAGCTCGCGCAGCCAGGTGGCCTCGTGTCGCCAGCCGATCTTCCCCCGGGCATGGACGACGACATAGTTCCAGGTCGGCACGACCCGGCCGTGTGCCTGCTTGGAGGGATACCAGCGCGGCGAGACGTAGCCGTCCGGCCCGTGGAAAATCGCCAGCACATCGGCCCCGTCCCCCACTTCCCGCCAGACGGGGTTGGTGCGCGCGACATGGCCTCGCAGCACCCCGCAGGCTCCCCGCGACGCGTCCAGCAGCAGTGGCAGGTGGTCGGCATCGAGGCCATGCTGCCGTGGCGTGACGAGGGTGGCGAACGGCCGCGCCCGGATGAGCGCGTGCAATACCGGTAGCCGGGATTGATTGAAGTGCGATGGAATGTGCATGAACGAATCTCAGTCGGCCCGGGCGGTGTGTAAACTAGCACGGTTATGAACCCAGCCAACACCCGCGAAGTCGAGCGCCTGTTCGCCGCCGCCCCCTTCATCGCCGACCTCGGAATCCGCCTGGTGTCCCTTGCGGCCGGCGAGTGCCGCACCACGTTGACCCTTGCCGAGCGCCACCTGCAACAGGATGGCTTCGTGCATGCCGGTGTGCAGGCCACCATCGCCGATCACACCGCCGGCGCGGCCGCTGCCTCGCTGGTCGGCGAAGGCCAGTACATTCTGAGCGTGGAGTTCAAGATCAACATGCTCAGGGCGGCAAAGGGCACCGAGCTCAGCTGCGTCGCGAAGGTATTAAAGCCGGGACGCACGCTGACCGTGGTGGAATCGGAGGTCTACTGCCGCGGCGAGGCGGACGAGCGGCTGGTCTCCAAGGCCACCCTGACGATGGCGGTGGTGGACGTCCGCTGATCCGATTTACCGCGCTTGCCGCGGCAACGTCCTCGTCCGCGGCCTCTCATTGTCGAGAGCCGTGCCGCCCCGCAATCTCCTCGAGCCCCGCCTGCAGCTCGGCCTCCGGCAGCCAGCGCCCGTTGAGCATCACCCCGACACGCCTGCTGAAATTGCCGACATCGGCCAGCGGATTCGCCTCGAGCAGCACCAGATCCGCGCGCAGCCCGACGGCGACCCTGCCGAACTCGTCCTGCTCCCCGAGGAACGTCGCCACGTTCACGTTGCCGGTCGCGAGCGCCTCGAAGGGCGTAAGTCCCGCCTCGACCAGCATGCCCAATTCGTGGTGGATCGAGAACCCCGGCACGTTGAACACCTGCGGCGCGTCCGAGCCCAGCAGCAGGCCCGCCCCCTCGTCGTGCAGCGCCTTGATCAGCCTGCCGCGCAGCTCGACGAAACGCTTCGCCAGTTCCGGGTGATAGGAGGGATCCTTGAGCAAGGTGTTCTTGCGCTGTATCCATTGCACGCGCATCTCGGGCGAGACGAAGCGCATCTCTTCACGCGCGGCCAGTTCCTCGGCGCTGGGGGAGGGCAGCAGCAGATGCTGGATCAGGCTCTCGGTCGGCACGTTCCAGACACCGGCCGCTTTGGTCTGACGCGCCAGCGGCGAGATCTTTGCCACGTCCACCTCGTCGGCGAGATTCCAGCCGAAGAACGACGGCGCCGTGTCCGCCTTCGGCGAACCGTCGCGCAACAGCGGCCGGATATACGCATCCAAATGATCCACCGTGGCCTGGCCGGTCTCGAGCGCGTGCACGAGGCCGACCTCGTGCGACACATGCCCGGCCCACGCGATGCCGTGTTCCTTGGCCGCCTCGACGATGGCGTCGTAACGCGCCCGGTCCAGTCCCGGGTGAATTTTCAGGAAGTCGTAGCCCGCCGCCTTCTGCTCGGCGACCATCGCGTGGCCCGCGGCCGGGGAGGCCACCGAGTTGCCGTTCAGCGAGGGGCCGGAAGTGTAGATCCGCGGCGCTATGATCTCGCCGCGTGCCGCCCGATCGCGCAGTTCGAGGTGATGCGGCGCGCCCAGCATGCCACGCGCAAAGGTGATGCCATTGGCGACGTACAGGAACAGCGTGTCGAGGGTGTCCTGCTTGTGCCCTGGCTGCGGTGAAATATGCGCGTGCATCTCGGCAATACCCGGCATCAGATAGCGGCCCTGGCCGTCGATAGCCTGCGCGTCGCCCGGCGGATGCAGTGCATCCGCCGGACCGATCTGCGTGATGCGGCTGTCGCGCACGATCACGGTCTGTCCGGGAATCACGCGATCGGTGTCCATCGGAATGACCGTCACGTTCACGAAGGCCACAGCTATCGGTGGCGGTGGCACGGCGGCGGCGGAGGCCGCGAGCAGGCATGCGAGGACGATAACAGTGGAACGCCGGAGCATCTGTCACCTCCGTAAGCAAGGTTCATCCGCATTATAGCCGTGGCGGAGGAAGGACCTGAACGAAGCGCCGCGATGCGGGCGAAGCCGTCATTCGATTTACCGCGTTTCCGCGGAAACGTCATCCTCGCCCGGACGGCGTTTGCGGGCATGACCGTCCAGCACCTCGATCATCGTACTGTAGTCCGGCCGCGCGCCATCCCAGTGGCAGCGATGCGTTTCCGCGGAGATGCCGAGCCGGCGTTGCTCGCGCTCGAGGATGCGCACCGGGTGGCCCGTCAACTCGAAGGGCTTGGGCACCTCCGGGATGCGCTCGCCATTCGGGCGAGTGAAGATCAGCGCGCCGTCATCCGTGACCCGGAGCCTGTAGCCGCCCTCGTGCAACAGGCGGTGATGCCGCCCGCACAGTTCGACCAGGTTGGAAAGCCTGGTTTCGCCGCCGTCCGCCCAGTGCCGGATGTGGTGAGCATCGACGTGGCGGGTGTGGCTGCAGCCGGGAAAACGGCAGCCGCGGTCGCGCAGCCTCAAAGCCCGGCGGATCGACGGCGGGACGGCACGGGTCTTGCGGCCGACGGAGAGGATCTCATCACCATCATGCAGCACCGGCACCAGTCCGGCCTCGCAGCCGAGCCGGCGGAGGGTGTCCTCTGCAAGTGCCGGGGCATCCGGATCATCGACCGGGCCAATGGCGCGCGGTCTCAAGTCGAGATGCACATGCACCTGGTACTTCTCGGCTGTGGCGCGAGGCCGGCCGTCGGGCTCGAGATACGCCTCCATGACCCGGACAAAGGCATCAGCCTGCCGCGCCTGCCACGCTTCCGCGGAAACGTCCTCGCCCGGTGACGCGGCCGTTTCGTCCTCATCATCGTCCGGGCGCCGCGTTCCCGCGGAAACGTCGAGGTCCCGTCCATCGAGTGTTTCCTTCGCTGCCGCGATCGCCTTCAACACCACCGCCGCCTGCTCCGCCGGCAGGCGGATGCGAAACGACACCATCCCTTTGTCCTCTTCCCAATGGCTGAAGGACCGCTCCCGGTGCTGTGCCAGCGCCGCGGAATTCTCGCCATAGCGCCTGTACAGCCGCGCCAGCGTCTCAAGGTGCGAGGCCGTCGAGTGCCTGGCCCACATCATCACCGTGGCTTCGTTCCCGGGTGTCGCCACGCGCGTCATCGCGCGTACTTGCGCAAAGGACAGCTCACCGCGCTTGAATGCCCCGCGGATTATCGGCAGACCGGGCAGCGCCCGCGCCACGCGAAACTTCTCGCGCGCTGCGCCCAGAGAATAGCCGCAGCGCCACTGCAGCCAGTGGGCGGGCGAGGGCCAGCCGTTCCAGCCCCCGAGGTCCTCGAACATCCTGAGCATGGCGAGCAGTCGATAATTGGCGGCGTGGATGTGGCAGGCAAGCCGGGCGATTTTCTCCTCCAGCACCGCGGCGCGCTGCTGGCGGACGAAGCCTTCGGGGTTGAGGTCTCGCACTACGTTCAGATCCATCTTCCCGGCTCCCAGTGATGTGTATATAAGTACAGTATGTTAATAGCTAACATCCGAAAAATCCAATAGATTTTATCAATGACCAGTCGGAATTCCTGAGGTCTTTCCCATGGCCCGAACGGGGTCGCGGCCATCGACACGGGTCCTCGTCCGCGACGGTGGGTGCGAGCCCTCTGCGGCACCGGACAACTTGCGTTACGGCAACTCTCGGCTAGGCTGGTAGCTTGATCAAATGCTGCGGCCCGGGCGTCGCAGCACCGCAGAGAACTGCAGATCGCCAGGGGGACCACCATGCAACGCCGTACGTTTCTCCGCTCCGCCCTGGCCGCGGCGGCGGTCGCTTCACTGCCGCGCACGAATCTTCTTGCGGCACTCTACGGGCCCCTGCGCCGCGATGTGCCGGACATCCCCGCGGTCACCGGCGACGGCCGGGACGTGACGCTCCGCGGACGGGACATTGCGGAACTCGGCGCGCGCCTGCGCGGCCAGCTCCTGCTGGCCGGCGACGAGGGCTACGAGGACGCGAGGCAAATCCTCAATCCCACCTTCGACCGCCGGCCGGCGCTGATCGCCCGGGTCACCGGGGCCGCCGACATCCGCGCGGCCGTGGATTTCGCCAGGGACAACGGCGGGCTGCTGGTGGCCGTGAAGTGCGGCGGTCACAGCTTCTCCGGGGCCTCGACCTGCGACCGCGGCTTGATGATCGACCTCTCGCCGTTTCGCAACGTCCGCGTGGATCCCACGGCCCGCCGGGCCTGGGTCACGGGCGGAAGCCTGCTCGGGCACGTGGACCACGAGACCATGGCTCATGGCCTGGTCGCGCCGTTTGGCACCGTGTCCCACACCGGCGTGGGCGGGCTGGTCACGCAGGGTGGGTTCGGGCGGCTTGGGCGCCGTTTCGGGCTGAGCATTGACAATCTCGAGTCCGTGCAGGTGGTAACGGCCGACGGCCGGCTCCTTCGGGCCAGCGCCGACGAGAACGAGGACCTGTACTGGGGCGTGCGGGGCGGCGGTGGAAATTTTGGCGTGGTCACCTCCTTCGAGTTCCGGCTGCAGCCGATGCAGCGGCAGGTCGTCGGCGGAAGGATGGTCTTCCCGATCGCCGTGGCCCGCGACGCGCTTGCCCTTTACGCTGAGTACGGGCCCACGGCGCCGGACGAACTCTATATGGACATGGGCGTGGCATTTCCCCCGGGCGGGCAGGAGGGGCAGGTCGGCTTCTCCTTCTGCTATTCCGGCACCCAAAGCGAGGCCGAACGGGCACTGGCCCCCATACGCCGGCTGGGCACGCCGATCTCCGACACCGTCAAGGCGATGGACTACGTGGCGCTGCAGCGCTCCGGCGACATCGATGACCCGCGGGCGACAGGCATCTACCTGAAGAGCGGCTTTCTGACCGGCATTTCCCCGGGGCTGATCGCCACCATCGCGGAGCGCCTTGAAGGGCATCCAGGGCGGATGACCCGCATCGGCTTCCAGCAAAGCGGCGGCGCCATCGGGCGCGTCGCGCCGCTGGCCACAGCCTTCTCGCAGCGTGACGCACAGTTCAACATCCTTGGCATAACAGGCTGGCAGCACGATCCCGGAACGGATAACTCGGAACACATGGATTACATGCGGGGCTTCTGGAAGGACGTCGAACCGCACACCCATGGCTTCTACACTGCGGACCTGGCGCCTGACACCACGCTGGCGCAGATCCAGGACAACTATCGCGCGAATCACGAGCGGCTGGTGGCGGTCAAGAACCGCTACGATCCGACCAACCTGTTCCGGCTGAACGCGAACGTCAAGCCGACGGTGCAAGGATAGGCGCGGCCAGATTCGCATTCGTCGTTCGGGCGATGCAGACGCCGGAGATCATCCTTCGCACCGCCGCGGTGCTGGGTTGCGGCTTACTGGCGGGTTTGCTGGTGACATCACGCCGGCGCGATCACACGCACTGGCTCGGCGGGCTGTATTGCCTGGGCGTGATTGCCTTCGTGCTGACCTCGATGCGCGGCGCGGAAGGGCTGCTGGGCGTCTGGTTCTACCCGCTGGTGCTGCTGTGCGTGACCAAGGCGGCCTGGTTCTGGCTGTTCGCTAAAGGCCTGTTCACGGAGGATTTTCGAGTCCAGACGACGCACTTTATGGTGGTCGCGGTGGTCGGGGTCTACGGCCTGTGGCAGCAACTGGTGTTCGTGCCGGCCCGGAAGGCCGCCTTTGCGACGGACCTGGAGAGCGTCGTCAGTCTTGGCTTCGACGCGCTGGTGCTCGGCCTGGTTGTGCTTGTGCTGTTCGAGGTCTGGCGTGGTCTTGCCGGGGACCTCGTGGAACGCCGCCGTCGCATGCGCGTGCTGTTTGTGGCGGCGGTCGCAGGCTATCTCGCCATCGCGGTGCTCGTGCAGATCTACAACGCTCTGCTGGGCGTCAGTACTCCGCCATCGCTGATGCTTGCCAACCTGGCACTGATGTTCGCGCTGAGCGTGGCAGCGGCCCTTTCCCTGGTACAGATGCGTACAGCGAGCTGGCTGGCGCCGGAACGGCGGCCGGCGCCTGATGAGCTGGGCGAAAGCGAACGACGCCTGCTGGCCACACTGCATCACGCCATGGAAACTGAGCACATCTACCGCGAGGAAGGCCTGACCATCGGCGCGCTGGCGGAACGGCTGCGCACACGGGAACACATCCTGCGACGGGTGATCAATCGCGGCCTGGGCTTTCGTAATTTCAATGACTTCCTGCATGCGCATCGCATCCGTGAAGCGAGCATGCGGCTGCGCCGGCCGGAAGACGCCAGGCTCCCCGTGCTGTCGATCGCGCTGGAGGTCGGCTACAGCTCCATCGGCCCATTCAATCGCGCCTTCAAGTCCCGCGTGGGCATGACCCCCTCCAGCTTCCGTCGCCTGGCGGGTGGCGGAAGCTGAGCCGGCTGACGGCCGGACTTTGGCCGATTCCGGAATCGGCCAGCTTTTCCGCGTGCTTCGGCCAACGATCGGCGCTTCTCTCTCGCAGGCTTGCGCAGGCATTCCAGGAGAGGGGATCGGAACATGCGCCCGTGCGTTCTTTGTTCATGTCTGTTGATCATCGCGCAGGCTGCTGCCGCGTCTGAGCCGATGCTGCCTCGGCGCGCGAGCCTGGGATTCGCGGTGGCCGATTCCGCGGAGGGCCTGCGCATCACGCGCCTGGTCGAGCACTCCCCCGCCGCCCGCGCGGGCCTGCGCGAGGACGACCTGATCGTTGCCATCAACGACGTCGCCGCGGTCAGCGGACACGCGGGCAGGGACCTGCTGCGCAGGCTGGAGGGCGAGGCGCTGGTCGAGCTCCGGATCCGCCGCGCCGGCGACATTGCCGTGATCGCGTTCTCTCCCCCTCGGGAGCCGTTCGAGACATTCGCCGGCGTCACTGCCTCCTACGGTGCAATCGATACACCCGACGGCGCCATCTTGCGGACCCTTGTCACGCGGCCGGAGGGTGCAAACGGGCCCCTGCCGGCGATCTTCTTCACCCAGTGGGTGTCGTGCGACAGCGTGGAGATCAATCGGCCGGGCGTCTGGCTCGACGTGATGCGCGGCGTGATCGAACGGTCCGGCATGGTGTTCATTCGCGTCGAACGCGCCAGCGGCGGCGACAGCCGGGGCCCCGGCTGCCACGAGCTGGATTACGACACCGAGGTGGCGCACTACCGGCATGCCTTCGATCAACTGGTGCGCCCACCGCTGGTGGACATCGAGCGGGTCTACGTCTGGGGCAACAGCCTGGGCAGCACGACGGCGCCGCTCGTGGCACAAGGCAAGCGCGTCGCCGGCATCATCGTCGGCGGCGGAGGCGCGCAGACCTACTTCGAGCGCATGCTGCAATTCGACAGGATCGGCTTCGAGCGATCCGGCATGGACCCACGGGAGATCGATGACCGCATGCGACGGCACGCGGAATTTCACGTCGAGTACCTGCTGCGCGGCAAGGATCCGGCGGACATCGCCGCCGAGCGCCCCGAACTCTCCGACGTATGGGCCCATATGCGCGGCACCGGGGAGGGCGTGCATTACGGCAGGCCGTACGCCTGGCACCGGCAGGCTGCCATGAACAGCTTCCTGCAGGCCTGGGTGGACTTCGGCGGAGACGCGCTGGTGCTGTTCCACGAATACGACCAGTTCGAGTACGGCGAGGGCCACCGGCTGATCGTCGATACGCTCAATCGCCTGCGTCCCGGCTCCGCGACTCTCACGGTTCTGCCGAAGACCGGCCATGACTACCGCGTCTATCCCACCGCCGATCACGCCCTGCGTGGTGAGGCCGGTGTGCCTGCGCCGGAACTGGCCATCCAGCCGATCCTGAGCTGGTTGAAGGCCCGGTGATTGTCACTGCGGTGACGAGGAGCTGGGATGCGGCACCAGACCCGCTTACGCGGAACACGAGTTGTACGGCGTCGGGCGGCCGCTCACGCTCGACGAGCTGCGCAGCCACTGTCACCTCCTGATCCGCGAGACGGGCGCCGCGCGCAGCGCGGAGGTCCACACGCTCGAGTCCGAGCAGCACTGGACCGTGAGCAACAAGGCGACTTCCATCCGCGCTGCCTGCATGGGACTGGGTTATGCCTGGTATTCGCGCGACAGCATTCGCGAGGAGCTGGAGTCCGGGGAACTCGCGCCGTTGCCGCTGGAGGCGGGCGCCGAGCGACAGACGATGCTCTATCTCATCTACCCCGACCGCGACGCGGCGGGACCCGGCGCGCGCCGCCTGGCGGAAATCCTGCGCGAGGAAGTGCAGCGAAGCTGCAAGCTCGCGCATGTCTGAATGCCCTCGGCCGGCAAGGCCAATTTCGCGACGTGTGTATTTTTCGCCTATGGTGTAAACGACGCTGCGCCTGGGGTGCGTGGCGCGCTCATGGAAAAACAGGGGGGACCTGCCCGTGGAATCGACCACGACTGACCGCTCGCTCAAGCACACCGGCCGGATCCGCGGAGACATCCTCGAGCCGCGCGACGCAGGCTACGACCAGGCCCGCAGGGTCTGGAACGCCACGGTGGACCGCCGGCCATCCGCCATCGTGCGCTGCCGGGGCACGGCCGATGTGATTCATGCCGTGAACCACGCGCGGGAGCACGGACTGCTGCTTGCGGTGCGCTGCGGCGGGCACAGCTTCGCCGGCAAGTCGGTGTGCGACGATGGCCTCGTGATCGACCTGTCGCCGATGCGCGGCGTGTGGGTTTCGCCGGACGGCAGGACCGCACGCGTCCAGGGCGGCGCGACCTGGGCGGATTTCGACCACGAGACCCAGGCCTTCGGCCTGGCCACCACCGGCGGGCTGATTTCGCATACCGGCGTGGCGGGCCTCACCCTGGGCGGCGGAATCGGCTGGCTGGCACGCAAGCACGGGCTCGCCTGCGACAACCTGCTGTCGGCGGAGGTCATCACCGCCGCAGGGGAACGGGTGCATGCCAGCGCGGACGAAGCCGCGGACCTTTACTGGGGGCTTCGCGGCGGCGGCGGAAACTTCGGCGTGGTCACTTCTTTCGAGTTCCGGCTGCATCCCGTGGGACCGGAGCTGCTGGGCGGGATGATCATGCATCCTTTCGAAGCCGCCGCGGACGGCCTGCGCTTCTATCGCGACTTCGCCGCCAATGCACCGGACGAGGTCGCGTGTTACGCCATGTTCGCGCGCATTCCAGACGTGGACCCCTTCCCCGAGGCACACCGGGGCCGCACCGGCTTCGTCTTCGCCGCCAGCTACGCCGGCCCGCTCGACGAAGGCGAAAGAGTGCTCGCGCCGTTGCGTGCCTTTGGCAAGCCGCTCCTCGACGCGCTCGGGCCGACACCATACACCGTGCTGCAGCAGGCTTTCGACGAGCCGCAAAAACCCGGCAACCGATGGTACGGCAAGTCCGGCTTCTGGGAGGCCATGAGCGACGAGGCCATCGATACGCTGGTGGCTGGCGTGGACCCGCTGTCCGGCCCGATGACCATGGTGTTCTTCGAGCGCTTGGGCGGCGCGCTCAGCCGGGTGCCGGTCGATGCGACGGCCTTTCCCCACCGCACCGCACCGTTCAACTTCGGCATCACCGCCGGTTGGACGGACCCCGCGGAGGATGCGCAGCACATCGCCTGGACACGCCAGCTCCACGCCAGCTTGTCCTCGTACGACCGGGGCGTGTACGTGAACTATGCGGACGAAGACGATTCCGGGAACACCGACGCCGCCTACGGCCCGAACTACCCGCGGCTGGTCGAGGTGAAAAACCGCTGGGATCCGGACAATCTTTTCCGCATGAACATGAACGTGGTGCCCACGACCTGACGGCTTGCCACAAGGGCCTTGGCACGCCCATAAATGATCCCCGGCTGTGGGTGCGAAAGTCGGTGCGCATCGGCGCCTCGCAAGTGCACGCCTTTACTGTCTTCACGCAACAGCGCTTGCCGGGCGGCACCGCATCGGCCACGATGCGCGGAGCGTATTTGCGCGCAGCGGTCCGGGGGGGAAGGCACCGTGGCGGGCGAGGGCCGAAAGTACCGTGCCTTCATCAGCTACAGCCACAGCGACAGCCGCTGGGCGGCGCGGCTGCACCGTGCCCTGGAGAGCTGGACCCCGCCGCGGCGGCTGGTGGGCCGGGCAACCCCCATGGGGCCCGTGCCGCGCAAACTCAGCCCGATCTTCCGGGACCGCGAGGACCTTTCGAGCGCCGCCGACCTCGGCGCCCGCGTCACCGAGGCCCTCGAGCGCTCCCTGTGCCTGGTCGTGGTGTGTTCGCCCGCGGCGGCCCGGTCCCGCTGGGTCAACGAGGAGGTGCTTGCCTGGAAGCGGACGGGCCGCGAGGACCGCATTTTCTGCCTGATCGTCGACGGCGAGCCGGGCGTCGGCGGCATCCCCGGCCGCGAGGCGGAAGAGTGCTTCGGCGAGGCGCTGCGCTTCCGGTTGGGCCCTGACGGCAAGTTGTCTGCTGAGCCTGTCGAGCCCATCGCCGCGGATGTCCGGCCCGAGCGGGACGGCTGGCAGCTCGCCAGGCTCAAGCTCATCGCCGGCATGCTTGGCCTGGAGCTGGACGAACTGCGGCAACGGGAGCTGCAACGTCGGCAGCGCCGCATGGCCGTTATCACGGCCGGCGCACTTGCCGGCATGGTCCTGACCGGCGCGCTCGCCATCAATGCGCACCTCGCCGGCCAACGCGCCGAGCGCCGTCACGCCCAGGCCGAGGACCTGATCGGCTTCATGCTGGGCGATCTCTACCAACGGTTGTTCGAGATCAACCGCCTGGACGTCTACACGACGGTCGGCAACAAGGCAATGGAGTACTTCGCGGCGCTCAGGGCCGAGGACCTGACCGACTCGACCCTGGCGCAGCGGGCTGCGGCGCTGCGCATCATCGGCGAAACGCGGCTCGACCAGGGGCTGCTCGAGGGCGCGCTCGAGTCCTTCCAGGAGTCGCTGTGGCTGGCGGAGCGGCTGGCGGAGCGCGACCCGGGGCGAGCCGACTGGCAGATCGCGCTGGCCGAAAGCGAGAACTGGATCGGCTTCGTGCACTGGCGGCGCGGTGAGCTGGATGCGGCAGCCGGGCGTTTCGAGCGTGGCCTGCAGGTCCTCCATGTTCTGGCCGATGCGAGCGGGGAGGACGTCGAGCTTTTGGACAAGCTCGGCATCGGTCACACCAATCTCGGACGGGTGCAGGAGGCGCGCGGAGACTTCGACGCAGCGCTGGCGAGCTACGAAGAGGTACGGGAGATTCACGAACGCTGCCTCGAGTTGGCGCCCGAGAACGCGGAGTTGCGGCTGGAGCTGGGCTTTGCGCATAACAACATCGGCATGCTCGCCGTCAGGCTGGGCGACCTCGAGCTCGCCGAGCAGTCGCTGCGCAAGGATCTGGAGGTCAAACAGGCCGTGGTGGATGCCCATCCCATGCATGCCGGCTGGCAGAGCTACCTCGCGCAGGCCCATGCACTGCTCGGCGCGGCGCTCGAGCTGCGCGGCAACGACCTCGGGGCGCGCGCGGAAATGGAAACGGGACTGCTCATCGCCAATCGCCTCCACGAGCTCGACCTGGAAAATCGCCAGCGCGCCAGCGCCCGGGCGAACATGCTCAGCCGGCTGGGCCGGCTGCACCTGCGCGGCGGTGAACTGGGCCAGGCCAGCCACCGGCTGCGGGGCGCGGATGCGCTGCTGGCGCCGCTGGTGGAGGCACAACCCGACAATGCGCCCTGGCGACGCGACCTGGCGACGATTCGTATCGGCCTCGCCGACGTTTCCCTTCTGCAGGGTCGGATTGCCGAAGGCCACCGGCTTGCG
This sequence comes from uncultured Ectothiorhodospiraceae bacterium, assembly GCA_964582505.1. Lineage (GTDB taxonomy): Bacteria > Pseudomonadota > Gammaproteobacteria > Steroidobacterales > XN24 > XN24. Next base: position 21,933 of record CAZOSZ010000005.1, read on the forward strand.
GTGACCGGCCGCGATGCGCTGGCAGCCCTGGCTGAACAGACGCCTGCCGACCTGGAGATCCGCCGGCGGCTGGCACGCGCGTGGCTGGTACTCGGGGACCTGGAAGATGCGGCCGGCGATCGCCCTGCCGCAATCGGGGCCTGGCAGGCGGTGCTGGAGTCGCTCCCGGCCGGCGCGGAGGGTACGCGCGACCCGGCGATGCTCGAGCCCGTTGTGGCCGCTCTGCTGCGGCTGGGCCGGGGCGGGGAGGCGGAACCGGTGCTGCGCGCGTTGCGAGAAATGGGTTTCCGCCCGCAGGACTCGCATGGGGCTTCCACAGCGGCCGGAAACTGAGACCGGGTGGCGCCCGGCCGGCGCGTCGTCTATAGAAAGTGGCGGCCCTGCGTACCACACGCACTATCCCGAGCCCAGGAGGCTTCCATGACCATCACCGTCACCCTGAATACCACAGGCGCCGTGTGCGTCGATCCACTCACCAAGGTCAAGAAACGCAATGGCATAACGAAACACAAAGTCATCTGGAAGCGGGGCAAGGACCAGGACTTCGAGTTCGTCACGGTCGACATCCAGGCGGGCGTGTTCGAAAAGCGCGAAAACAACGGCACATCGATCATCTACACCGACAACATCACGAAGGGCTCGGGGAAGGTCGATTACCCGTACACGGTGACCGTCAAGACACCCGACGGCAAAACACATACGGGTCCCAAGCCGGACCCGAAGCTCGAGGGCGGCCGGGCCGTGATCCGCAACGAGGCCTGACGGTGGGCCGGCGCTGGCGCAGCGACGGCGGTGCGCCAGCCCCCGGTTCCCCTCGGTTGGCCGCGACACCGATATTACGGATAGCGCCATCATAGTCGGCACGCGGCGAGCTGCCAAAATTCCGTCAAGCAAACAGTACGCTGTCGAGCCAGAACTCAAGCAGGGTAGCCCCGAACACCGCAGCATAAGTGAAAACAAACCAACCGATCCTGCCTGCCACGTCGGTCCGCCACCACACGACAGTGAGCGCCGCTGCAAATACAAAGGCCAATGGCAAAGCTATTGCCCAATCGAACAGCCCGAGATGCTGTGCGACAAGCCCTTCATCATTTTCCGCCATGCCTCTCCAAAGCGATACGCCATAAACGGTCAAGCGTGAAAAGGACATGACCAGCGCCAGAGTGCCGCCAAGAAAGCGTACCCAGACATTCTTTGAGAACAGCAGCAGCAGTACGCCGGCGATGGTGAACGCCGCCGAAGCCATGGGGCCGGCCAGTATGGAGCCTGGTGTGGCGGACGTACTCCCGTCGAGATTTGTCACCTTGCTGAATTGGAGGATCAAGGTCTTGCCCTCCACAAGCACTCCCCATAGCCAGTGTCCGATCTCGTGCAACGGCATCGATAGTGCGGCCAGTGCCAGAATCAACAGCAGTGCACCAGGCGAATACCAGCGTACTTCTCTGTTCACAACGTGCTACTCCGTTCGCTCAGGACGGCGCGTTGCCCCTTGATCAGTACGCGCAGCAGCCAATAGACCAGCACCAGGATGACGACGACGACAGGAACCGCCAGCACGCCGGACTTGCGAATCGGCTCCGGGAACACCTGGGCCTGGCCGAGGAAAAACGATGCCGTTGCAATGAACAGTGCGAAGCCCATGCGCCAAAGGTGCCTGGCCAGCCGGTGCCCGCCGTGGATGCTCCCGGCCCGCAGCAGGCAGGCATCCAGCAGCCCGCCGGCGACACCCACAACGCCGAACATGAACAACGGCGGGGCCGGGATCCCGTTCACTGTGCCGTCGGGGCTGTTCATTGCCTCGAAGCCGAGCCCGAAAGCGAATGCGCCCAGTACAAGCGCAGCCACCATCAGGCCCGTGAGTACCTCGCGCGTCTGCGCCACCGGACGCTGCACCGTGAGCAGCGCAGTGCACACCAGGTAAAAGGTCAGCAGTCCGGCGATCACATTGACGCCATCCGGCGCCACGAAAACCGCCATCAGCGCACCGCTGCCCGACAGGACCAGCATCGCGACGACGAAGACCATCCCGCTCCTGCGATGCAGGGTCGAGCCCTTGACGGCGTAGAGCGCAACAGCGCCTGCGGAGAGCGCCAGCAGTCCGGCAAGGATGTGGATCAGCAGCATTCGCGGTCGACTAGAAAGGAATACGCCCGGTCAGCGCATCCCGCAGCATCACCCAGTCGCCCATGAAGCTGTACAGCGGATGCTTGAAGGTGGCCGGCTGGTTCTTTTCGAAGGCGAAGTGACCGATCCACGCAAAGCCGTAGCCGATCACCGGCAGCGCCCACAGCAGGATCCACTGCTGCGTGGCCAGTACGTAGCCAAGCAGCACCAGCACCAGCAGGCTGCCCAGGTAATGCAGCCGGCGGCACACCGGGTGGCTGTGCTCCTCGAGGTAGTAGGGGTAGAACTCAGCGAAAGAGTCGAATCGCTTTTCCGGGATGGTTGCGCTCACGGTCGGGACCCTGTCCGAGAAAACCTGATTGTAGCTTGCCCGGCCGCCGCCTGAATGGCATCTTCGCGGCCATGGCCGCCAATGCCGAATACCGTGACGCCTACCGGCGCGAGCACATCGGTCCATCCTACTCGGGCAAGGCTCACCTCGCCTTCGCCGTCCTGCTCAGCCTGGGCGGCATCGCGCTGTGCGCCTGGCAATTGGAGCAGGTGCAGCCGCTGGAGTGTCTGACGACCGCGAATGTCGCATTGCTGTTCGTGATCGTCGCGCTGGGCTATCCCGCATTTCTCACCACAGGTGAGATTTGAGGCCGGTGTGGCGGGGTGTATCGCGATGGCGGGTATTTTGCGCGATGGCGATGAGCCATTTGCCTCGACACGCGTGCGTCAACAAAGGAAACAGCCGATGAGCAAGATGTCTCGTGCCTGGAACAAAGCCGTACTGTTCGCCACGACGCTTGCCGCGCTGCTGCTCTCGCCGTGCTTGGCACGTTGCGATCGCGCTAGAATCACCGTTCCGTCGTGAGAGCAGAATCCGGAGTGCCAGATGCAACCAACCCGACTCGTCCATCGGAGCGTTTCCTTCGGCTCCGCACTCGTCGTCGCCGCGGTCGCCTTGCTTGGCACTGCCTCGTCGTTCGCCGCTACGCCCGATCTCGAGGCCATCCGCAATGAAGTTGTCAGACAGCACGATGCGTCGATCGAGCGGCTGAAGGACTGGATCGCGCGGCCGTCGATCGCGGCCGAGGACCTCCACTCGCGCGAGGGCGTGGAGTACATGGCCAAGCTGGCCCGAGACGCCGGGTTCCAGACGGTCGAAATCCTCGAGACGGACGGCAAGCCCGGTGTCTTTGCCACGCTGGACGCCGGCGTGGCCCGGACCGTCGGACTGTACTTCATGTACGACGTCAAGCAGTTCGATCCGTCGGAGTGGAGCTCGCCGCCGCTCGAGGCCCGCATCGTCGACAAGCCCGGCGTCGGCAAGGTGATGCTCGGTCGTGGCGCGGTCAACCAGAAAGGCCCGGAGTCGGCGGTGCTCGCCGCGCTGCATGCAATTCGCGGCGCCAATCAGAAGATGCCGGTGAATCTGGTGCTGATCGCCGAGGGCGAGGAGGAGATCGGCTCGCCGCACATCAGGCAGCTGGTCCATCGGCCGGAGGTCGAGGCGGCGCTGCGCGGCGCTGTCGGTGTCTTCATGCCCTCCGCCTCGCAGGACCTGGACGGCGTGGTCACCGTGAGCCTGGGTGCGAAGGGTGTGGTCGAGCTCGAGCTCGTCGCCAGCGGCGAGCGCTGGGGGCGCGGGCCGACCAAGGACATCCATTCCTCGCTCAAGGCCATGGTCGACAGCCCGGCGTGGCATCTCGTCAAGGCGCTGGACACGCTGGTCTCCGACGACGGCAACACCATCACGATCGCTGACTATCCGACGGCACCGCCGATCAGCGCCGAGGAAAAGGCGATGGTCGAGGCGGCCACCGCAAGGCGCAGCGAGGCCAAAGCGAAACAGCAGTACGGCGTGCCGCACTGGATTGACGATCTGTCGTGGCAGCAGGCGAACGAGCGCCTGGTCTCGCAGCCGACCATCAACATCCAGGGTCTCGTCGGCGGCTACACCGGGCCCGGCGGAAAGACCGTGCTGCCGCATCGCGCCGTCGCCAAGCTCGACCTGCGCCTGGTGCCGGGCATGAAGAAGGACGCCGCCGTGGCCGCCCTGAAAGCGCACCTGGCCAGGCGTGGCTACGCCGACATCGAGGTGAACGTCAGCGGCGGCTACGACCCCACCAGCACGCCCGCGGATGCGCCGCTGATCCAGGCGCAGTTGGCGGTGCTGAAACGCGCGGGACTCGATCCCCTGATGTGGCCACGCAGCGCCGGCTCCTACCCCGGCTTCGTATTCACCAATCCGCCGCTCAGCCTGGCCTCGGCACACTTCGGGCTCGGCCACGGCAGCGGCGCCCACGGTCCGGACGAGTACTACCTCATCGAGTCGTCCAACCCCGCGGTGCGGGGCTACGACGATGCCGTGATGTCCTTCGTCGAGTACCTCTACGAGCTGGGTCGGACCATGACAACCCAGTGACTTAATTTGCAGAAAGGCTGGCCTGCCGCAATTTGCGCGCGATCCGGTCCTCGATCCACTGCGGGCTCCACCAGTCGATCGGTGTGACGGCGTGCCCGCCGACCAGCATCGTGAAATGCAGATGATCGCCGCCGGCGAGGCCGGTCTCGCCGCTCAAGCCGAGCCGGCCGTTCTTGTCGACGACCTGGCCGACGACGACGTCGACGGAGGAGAGATGCGCGTACAGCGACTGCACGCCCATCCCGTGATCGAGGATCACGCAATTCCCGTAGATGCCGAGCCAGCCGGCGTGCACGACCCGGCCGCTGTTCGCTGCCAGCACCGGTGCGTTCCTCGTCGACGCCAGGTCGAAGCCCAGGTGCACCTGTTGATCGACCTCCCGACCGTCATAGACATACGTGCGCTGATCGGCGAACCCCGCTTCGACGGCGGTGTTCGTAAGCTGCTTGAACGCCCCCTGCCACAGGATTTCCGGTGCGGTCTCGTCCGCCATCGCGGCGATCCGCGCGTTGTTGTGCCGGCGCAGCTCACGATTGATTTGCAGATACGACGCGAGCAGATCCGACGGGTCTTCCGCCTTCAGCTCGGCGCTGTTGTACAGAATTTCCGGCACGACCTTCTCGAGGAATCCGTCGCTCAACGTGATACGGCTCTTGCGGAAGGTCTTCGGGAACACGCGGTAGTCGAAGCTCGCACGGGCCTCGTTGCCGACCTCGTCGCGGGCGTACAGGCTGATCGGCATCTTGACGTCCTGGTCCCACAGGAGCGCAAAAAACGCCACCCGCAGCCCGGCATCCGCGCCCTCGATGCTGGCGCCGGCCGCCGGATAGCCGCGGTACTCGTAATCGCCGACGCGCACGCCGGAGTCGACGTCCGGCGGCCGCACGCGGTAGACGACCATTTCCGAGCCGCCGTGATTGATGTGGTGAAACTGCGAGACGACGCCGACTTGTGGCGGCGTCAGCCGCACCTCGACCTCGTGCGTCGCGCTCGATCCGATCTCCCGCAGCCCGAACAGCACCGGCCGCGCCGCGGCCACGTGCACAGTCAACGGCCCGGCCTCGAGTCCCGGGACCTCGCGCTTGCCGATCGGCCGCGTCAGGCGCAGACGATGCTCGCCTTCCCCCACGAGCTGCGTGGGCTCGGCCCCGGGCAGGCCGAACACCGGCCAGCGCGCCTCGCCCTGCTCGAGGGTGACGTCGAGTCGAGAAAGCCGCCCGCCGGGTGTTTCGATCGTCACCTCGAGGTCGCCGGACTGGCCGATCAGCCGCGCCGGCTCGACGATCTCGATGGCCGGCGGTTTGGCGCGGCCGGCGACGTACCACGCGGCGCCCGCCGCCGCGAGAAACAGAACGAGGACGGCCGTGAGTTTCGCCATGCGCCGATTATAGCGGCCCCCGTCCGGACCCACAGAGGCCCCGCGGTTCGCCGCAGGGCCTCTGCATTTTCGCACCGGAGCGCGAAGCGACGTCTGCGCTGCGGAGGCCTTCGGTCACCCGCCTCGCAGATCGGCGTGCTGGCTGGACAGAATCTCGGGTGGCGGGTCCATACCGGCATATGACAGGGTCCCGACGGAATACCGGAAAGTCAAGCAATGAAGGCGTGTCGATCAGCCGAGCCGCGAACCAACCATCAGGAGGAAACCAGCATGCCCGTCATCCAGTGCGACATCCGGCAGGGCCGGACCGAGGGACAGAAGCAAGCCCTCGCCCGCGAGATCACGCGCGTGGTCCACGAGACCATCGGCGCGCCGGTGGAGTACATCTACGTGCTCATCCGCGAGCAGCCGGGACGCCACCACGTCAAGGGCGGCGTCCACCTGCCTGAGTACGATCCAGGCCAAGGTGGGTAGCGCGTTGCTGCGGAAACCTCCGGAGCCCTCAATCCAGCCCCGAGGCCAGCCCGACCAGCAGCACCGCGTGGTTCGTCCGTTGCCAGCTCGCGGCGAAATTATCGAAGTCGAGCTGCACAGGTCCCCGGGCCGGATCCATGGCAATGACCTTGCGGCGCTCGTCGTCCATGCCCGCCACCACCACGTAGTGGTCGTGCAGCGGCACGATCAGCGGCCGGCCGCGGCTCAACTGGCTGCGCAGGAACGCCTTGTCGCCAGGCACGACGAATGCGATGAGGTCATGGGCATGGGCGACGTCACGCAATTCGCCCAGCGAGTACCCCTCGGGCGAAGCCGGCGGGTAACGGTTCAGCAGCACCTGTTGCGAATGCGCCGGGTCCTGGTAGTACGCCATGACGCTGGCGAGGGCGGCCATGCCGCAGCCAGCCCGGGATGCCTGGCGGACATAAGGCACGTCGAGCGCCTCGCCTTGCGCGACCCGTTCGGCGTACCAGCCCACGCTGCCAGTTATTGCACAGGCCGAGACGGCCAGCAGGCAGGAAGCCAGCAGGCAACGCCACGTCGAGGCCAAGCTACAACACCAGCACCAGGATGATCACAATGATGATGATCGTGCCGATCCTGGGGCCGAAAAAGCCCGCCATCTGCTGCTCGAGTTCGGCATTCTCGGATTCGAGCGCCGCCAGCTCGGCCAGCTCGTCCTGGTCGAACAAGTGATCGGAGCGGAGGGCTTCCGGAACTGGGAGAGGTTCCCCGCCAGACTCTGCCAAGACAGAAGTCGCGGGGTCCACGACGGCAGTCTCGTGCTCCGCTGAAGCGGACAGGGAGTGCAGGGCCAGGGGAGCTGCCAGCGAGATCGAAGCGAGCAGGGACAGCACTCTACTCTTCATGACCTGGCTCCTTGGAGTGTTGCCGAGTCCACAGAAAGTAGACCATTCTTGTGTGCATGAGTGCCCGTTGCAGTGCACAATGGCCGGCGGCCCTGTCCTAGAGCGCGCGGGTAACCCATGCGGTGGCTCTGGCTTGTTCCGATTGCGGCCGCCGCGACCGGCGTTTCCCCAGGCGGGAGCGTCATGATTCACGGACTGCCGAATGGACGCGCGTGGCTGTGCCCGCTCCCCAAGCGCCGGGACTGGACCGATGGCTGCGGGCTGAGGTGAGCCTGGCTCTGTGCCGGCCGACAGGCAATGGACGTGGGAGAGGATGGCAGATCCAGCGGCGCTTGCACACAAGGAACACGTGGTCCGCGGTATGGTCGCGGCCCTGGCGGCGTTCTTCATGTTCACCGTCATGAACGTCTTCGCCAAGCTTTTGAGCGCCCACCACTCGGTCATCGAGATCGCCTTCTACCGCAACCTGATCGCCAGCATCCCCTTCCTGTTCCTGGTGTTCGTGCTCGGCCGGCGCGAAATCCTGGTGATCAAGAGCAAGCCGACGCAGGTCGGCTTGCGCGCAGTGATCGGCGCGGTGTCCCTGGTGACCACCTTCGCGGCGTTCTCGCTGATGCCCATGGCGGAGACGACCGTGCTGCTGTTCACCGCCTCGCTGTTCATCCCCGTGCTCGGCGTGTTCTTTTTGGGCGAGCGGGTCGGGCCGTGGCGGTGGGCCGCCGTGGTCATCGGCTTCGCGGGCGTCGTGGTCATGGCGAGGCCGGGGGGCGAGGTGACCATGCTCGGCGTGACGGTCGCGCTGTGTGCCGCGTTGATGCATGCCACGCTGCAGATCGTGCTGCGTTATCTCGGTCGCTACGAAAGCCCCGAGACAGTCACCTTCTATTTCCTGGTCATCGGCACGCTGGTGACGGCCCTGCCGCTGCCCTTCGTCGCTGTGACGCCGACGCTGGCCGAGGTGCCGCTGCTGTTCGGTGTGGGGCTGTCCGGCGCACTCGCGCAGTGGCTGCTGTCGGTCGCGTTCCGCAACGCGCCGGCGGCGATTGTCACGGTGTTCAACTACAGCGGCATCGTCTGGGCGACCGTCTTTGGCTGGCTGATCTGGAACGACTGGCCGTTGCCGCAGGTCCTGGCCGGCGCCGGGATCGTGATTGCATCAAACGCGCTGATTATCTGGCGCGAAAGCCGGCGCCGCGCGCTCACGGGCGCGCGGGTGCGGGCGAAGTTTTGAACAGGGGAGGGCTTGTGCCGAGGGCTGAGGCGGATGTTTCCGCGAAAACGGTTGATTTCGGCCCAAAGCGGGCGTTCCCATTGAGTTTGGTCAGCCCGCCGTAGAATGACTCAGATGTAGCCGTGTTGCATTGTCCGCCCATTCCCCCTGGCGCACCTTGCCGGGTCGTCGTGAAAATCCTTTAATCTGGCCAGTCGAGCGGCGGGGCTCGGTCGAATTCAGGTCTCTCTTGGAAGCACTCCGTAAGCTGTTCGCGCGATGTGTTGCTGCCGTAGCAGTACTTCTGACAGCGGTCGCGCCCTGCGTGGCGACCGAGTCCGAGGAGACGCCCGGCCGGGCCATCTGCACGGCGATCACCGGCAGCGCATCGGGGCGCTTCAACTACTTGCTGCTCACACGGGACGATCAGCGGGCAATCCAGGCCACCGCGGAGCGATTCGGCCCGAGGCTGGCTGCGGCGTTTGGTGCCGAGCGCGCTGCTTTCCAGGCGATCGCCAAGCGCTGCGACGACTCTGGACTTTTCCTTGGCAGCCACTCTGCTCCAGGCGGCCACCTGGTCACCTACCTGGTCGAGTCCTCTGCCGATGCGGGGACCATCATGCTGGGGGCGGCGCGCTCGCCGAAATCACGCGGGCAGCTCGCGCACGCAATTGGCCTGCCGGACGCGCGACTCGATGCAAGCCTGCGCCTGCTTTCGGCGATCGGCTACCTGCGCGAGGCCGTGCAGGAATATAGCGCGAATGTCTTGGTGTTGACCGCCGACGAGGGTGCGCTCATGCAAGAGGCCCTCTCGCTGGGCCGGCAGGTCATCCGCTGCTGGCTAATCGCGCACTTTGACGAGATCAAGGACGCGCTCGTCGATCTAAACTCAATGCAGCATGGTCTGCCGTTCGAGCTGCCGTTCTCCGAGGTCTGGCACGACATCTTCGGCGTGGCTTCGCGTGAGCTTGCGCAAAGCGGCTTCTACGTAGGTCCCAACTACAACGACTACCCCTTCAGAGGGTTCGTCCCATTGGTCTGGGACGCATCGCTGCGTCAGCAGGCTTGGCCCTGACAAGCGCCGGCCGTTCCTACCACGCCACCCCGTAATGATTCCCGTAATGACTCTCCGCCCGTGCATCGCGCCATGCTGGTGGTGGCCGGTCAATCGTTGCGGTTGCCCGTCGAAGTCAGAACCAGCTGGCCGTTCTCCACCGGGATCTTGCGACCCGGATCATGGTCCATCCGCACGGTGCCGGTCTGGTCCCCGAGGCGATAACGCACCTCGAAGCCGTCAGGCTGCTGGGTGGAATCGTACACCGTGGAGCACCGCTGCTCGATCGACTCGGCGCGGTTGCCTTCCTGCATTTGCTTCTGCACCTTGCTGCCGGCGTAGCCACCGGCTGCGGCGCCCGCCACGGTGGCGGCCGTCTGACCGCTGCCGCTGCCTACCTGGCTTCCGACCACGCCGCCGACGACTGCACCCACCACCGCGCCAGTGATGCGTTTCGGGTCGCTGGTGGGCGCCTGGGTCGAAACCAGCTCGTCCGAGCACACCTGACGAGCCGTCCGAACCATGCGAGTCAGTGGCTCCACGTTGAGCACCTCGGCGGAGTCTTGGTCGCCCATGGTCCGGTATCCGGCGTAGGCGCCGACCGCAGTGACGGCCAATCCACCGACTATCAGGCCGACAATCAATGACGTATTCATGATGGATCCATCCCTTGGCGGCTTCCGTCGCACGGCGGATTGCCGAAGCGATGGGGTACGCCTGATGCCTCTCAGGCTACGCCAGCCGGCGGCTGGGTCTGTTCGCTGGCGAACCGAGCGCTCGGGGCATGAGGTCGACCTGAACGATTGGAAAGCGTTACCAAGGCATGTTTTCGTTCGGTGCCGTGCCGCACAGACGGGCCTGCGCGATGCATGGAGAGTTTGCGCATGGGGATTGCCGGGGCAACGTTCTCGTACCATGCCTGGCGCCCTGCAGCACCCCGAGGGAATCTCTTTTGACCGCCGCGTCGTCCGCGCCCAGCCCGAACCACCTGATCGCTGCGCTGCCGCGCAGCCAGCGGGCCCGATTGCTGCGAGCTTGTGAACCGGTTGAACTGGCGTTCGGCGAGGTCCTCTGCGAGGCCGGCCGACCTTACCGCCACGCCTGGTTTCCACACACTGGGTTGATCTCGCAGGTGTCGACATTGAACGGCCACAATCCCATCGAGATGGGGTTGATCGGCCAGGAGGGCATGCTTGGCGCGACGGTGTTGCTTGGAGTTGACGAGGTGCCGATTCGGGCCGTAGTTCAAGTCCCGGGGATTGCCATGCGCATTCCAGTCGCCAGGCTGCGGCAGGAACTGCACGACGGCCCGGGATTGCGGAAGGTCCTGGGGCGATACCTGTACCTGCGGCTGGTGGAACTCTCGCTGACTACTGCCTGCACGCGCTTTCACAATATCGATCAGCGCCTCTCGCGCTTGCTCTTGCTGACCCATGATCGTGCCCGGGCCGATCGACTTCGCCTCACTCACGAGGCCGTGGCCGACATGTTGGGGGTGCGTCGCAGCGGCGTCACGGTGGCTGCGGGAGCGCTGCAGGCGGACGGACTCATCGCATATTCCCGGGGCAAGATCACGATCCTGGATCGTCCCGGTCTCGAGTCCGCGACGTGCGAATGCTATGGGATGTTCAACGGGCGCCGGGACCAGTTGCAGCCAGACAACCCCGGGGAGAAAGTCATGAGCAAGGATCAGCTCAAAGCTCGCGCAAAGAAAATCCAGGG
>CAZOSZ010000006.1:0-10084 GCA_964582505.1 uncultured Ectothiorhodospiraceae bacterium
CCGAGACGCGTGACGCGCCGTTGCCGGGCCTGTCCGGCGGGAGCCGGCGCCGCCACCGCCGCCAGGATCGAGTCGCGCATGCCGCGCGGGACCTCGAACTCGGGCAGAATTTCGAGCTGCTCGCTCAGCGCCCGCACCCGCTGGTATTCCAGTCGGGCCTCCGCGGACTCCGCGAGCCGGCGGCGCAACGCCTGCCGTTGCTCGGCATCGAGCTCGCCGTCGACCTCACCGTGTATGAGCTCCAGCATCTGCTCGTCCATCAGCGTCCATCCGGTTCGCTGGCGCCCAGCTGCTCCGCAAGCAGCCTGCGCGCGGTAAAAAGGCGGGACTTCACGGTCTTTTCCGGAATCCCGAGAATTTCGGCCATGTCCTGATAACTGCATTCCGCGAAGTGGCGCAGGGTGATCACCGCGAGGTAATCGGCAGGCAGCGAACTCATGGCCTGTTGCACCCGCGCGCCAAGCTGCTCGCAGTCGTAGGCCTCCACAGGCGTGCGCTCATCCTCGAGTTCGTCCTCATCGAGGTGCGCGTGCCGGTTCCGGCCATTGAGCAGATTGATGGATTCATTGATGGCGATCCGGTAAATCCAGCTGTAGAAACGGTGCTGAAAGTCAAACTGGTCCAGCTTCTCGAACACCTTGAGGAACGTGGACTGCGTGATATCCCTTGCGTCCTCCGCATGGCCCAGCATCCGCATGGCCACGTTGTAGATCGGTCGCTCGTAGCGCTCCAACAGGGTCTCGAAGGCGACCCGATCGCCATTCCTGCACGCGCGAACCAGTCTTGCGTCCGGGTCCTTATCCATACATACGGGCAAGCTGGGCAAAAGTTGGTGGCTGCCGCATCAACCGGAATCCCCGGAGGGGGCAATCACGAAGATCTTGTCGAAGCCCGAGTAGCGGAAGACGTCACGGATATGGTTGCTGACGTTGACCAGCCTGAGACCCCCTCCCCGCGCCATCATCCGTTTCTGGGTCCGCAACAGGATTCCCAGGCCCGCGCTGGAGATGTACTCCAGCGCGGCGCAGTCGAGCTCCCTGGGCTCCTCGATACCGTCCAGCACTTCCTGGGCCTTGCGCGCCTGGGAGGCATCCAGCCGGCCTGCCAGGACGACCCTGCCTTCTCCTGCATACTCGATCTCAAACATGGTCGCGGTCCAGCTTCCTGGTGAAAGTTATCGTGGAGACGCCGTCCGCGTGCTGGTAATCCAGCGTGTCCACCAGGCGCTGCACGAGGTACAGTCCCAGTCCGCCGGCTTCGCGCTCCTCGACCGGCGCATCCGGATCGACCGGTCGCGGCCGCGCCACGTCGAAGGGCGCCGCCTCGCGATCGCTGAGGCGGACTTGCAACGCGTTGCCAGCCTGCTGCAGCTCCACGGCGATGCTGGGGACGCCCCCCGGGTTGTACTTGACCATGTTGGTGAACAACTCCTCGATAACGAAATTGACGGCGAAGCGATGTTGACTGTCGATTCCCCTGCCCGAGAAAAAACTCTCGGTGAACGCGAAAATCTCCTCCAGCGACTCGAAGGAACGCCTGAACTGTCCCCTCATCAGACCGTCCGGCGGCTCATCGAGTATAGGTCGCCGCGACAGTCACCGGACTGCCTGGCGGTCGCGTGCATCAGACGGGCAATCTCCGCAGCAGCACGATCGTGATGTCGTCGGCCTGCGCGGCGCCGCCGCCAAAATCCTCGAGGGCAGCCAGCAGCGCCTCCGCGACCTCGCGCATCGGTCGGTGCTGCATCGCCGTGATGAACTCTGCGGTGCGTTGCTCGCCGAACTGGCGCCCCGCAACGTCCACGTATTCGTACACGCCGTCCGAAATCAGGCCGAGCACGTCTCCGGGCTCGAGCCGCATGGAGTGGGACGGGGCCGGCTCCGCCAGGGCCAGCGCGCCCATCGGGATCGTGGTGGCGTCGAGCCACGAGACTTCTCCGCTGGCGGCATGCAGGTGCAGCAGGGGCGCCTGACCGGCAGCGTGGTAGCGCACCGTGTGCGTGCCGGCGTCCAGCAGGCCGAGAAAGGCCGTGACGAAGCGATCATCCGGAAGATCGTCCAGCAGCTGGTTGTTGACCTGGGCGTGTATGGCATCCAGGTCGGCGCCGAGGCGTAGCGCGACACGGACCATGGCGCGAACCTGGGTGGCCGAGAGTGCCGGGCCGATGCCGTGACCCGTGGCGTCTCCGAGCAGCAGCAGCATGCGGGCGTCGCCGAGCGGGACGAAGTCGTACAGGTCGCCGCCGGTCTGGTCGGTCGGACGGAACAAGCCCGCACCGTCATAGCACGCCAACGACGGCATTTCGCTCGGCAGCCCGCTCATCTGGATTTCGCGGGCCACGCGAATCTCCTCGTGCAGATGCTCGGCAGCCAGCAGCGCCTCGGTGGCCCGGGCGCGTTGCAGTGCCACGGCGCACTGCGCTGCCAGCAGCGAGGCCACCCGCTCGTCGCGCTCGTCGAACACTCCGTCGCGCTTGTTCAGCAGCTGCAGAACGCCAACCAGGCCGCCGTCGTAGCCGACCAGCGGCAGGCTGAGCATGCAGCGGGTCCTGAAGCCGCTGGACCGGTCCACGTCCTGATTGAAGCGCGGATCGGCGTAGCAGTCGGGCACATTGATCAGCTCGCGTGAGCGAGCGCAATGGCCGACAATGCCGCGCCCGGCCGGAATTCGGACCGGTGCGATGTCCTCGACCACGGCCATCACCAGCTCATCCGCCTGCGGATCATGAAGGAATACCGAGCAGCGCTCGGCCTCGAGGATCTGCTTCGCGGCGGCGGCGACCTCGGAAAGCATGGTCGCCAGGTCGAAGGGCCTGGCGAGCTTGAGCGTGACGCCGAGAATGCGTGCCACCGCATTGGACGACAGCAGGTGGTCCGTGATGCCGATCATCGCACCACCGCGCCACGTGCAGCGGTCCCTGGATCATCGCGTCGCGATTCCCCGCCCATGAGCATCGGCCTTCCCCCGGAGGCTGTTGCTGGGGGGAAAATAACATGCTTCCGGGACCGCCGGGGATGCCGGCGTCACCCTGCAGCGGCCGCGGACCGGCTAGCGGCGAAATACCGAGTCTGCGGACAGGATACGGATCGAGTCCTCCCGGAAATCGAGCGGCAGCACCTGGATGACGGCGTCCTCGGCAAGCAGGGCCTCGGGCTTGGGCGAATTGTAGCTCATCGGCGAGGGCTCGTTGCCCAACAGCCGGCGCCTCAGGTCGGCGCCGTCGGGCGTGACGAACACGAACTTGATGTGTTGCGTGGAGAGTTGCGCGCGCAACACCCGGTTGACGTCCTCGACCGTCAGCCGTGCCAGTTCGGCGCGCACATACGCCGGAAACTCGGTGATGCCGTAATGGTCGCTGTCAAGGGCGTAACCAAGCAGCGCCGGCTGTGCGCTCACCAGCTGCGATACCCACTTGTCGAGAAAGTCCCTGGTGGCCTCGAACGCCTCCGGCGTCAGCCCGTTCTCGATCAACTGGCCAAGCTCGTGGATCGCGACGCGGGTGGCGAAGTGCGCCTCATTGTTACCGGTCAGCGGCCGCAGCCACACCTGGAAGATCTGTTGCTGGCGGTAGAGGTTCGGGTCGGGCTGCATCAGGTACATGCCGCGTGGGAAATACTCGATGTAGGCGTAGTTGCCGTAGTTCATGCCACGCTGCTCGCGGATACGATCGAACAGCCGCGCGTTCTGGCTACGGTGCTGGCCCAGCCACTGGGTTGCCAGCCACAACGGCACCCAGTCCGGGTCGCCCCGCTTCAGGGAGATCGGGAAGCCGAAGGAGACGGCGTGCGCCAGCGTGTTCTTCTCGAGGATCAAGGCCTCGTGCCCGTCGATCCGCGGGACCGGCGCCATCTCGACGAGTGTCGGCTCGCCGTCCGGCAGGCGCGCCAGGTCGCGGCGCAGCCGGCCGAGAAAGTCCGCCGGATAGCCGCCCGCCAATCCGACCGTCAGCCGCGCAGTGGAATAGTGCGCCACGTAGAAATCCCTGAGGTCTTCGAGCGACAGGCCCTGGACATCCTCGACCAGCCCCAGGTTGAGCGTCCCGTAGGGATGCGCCGGGCCATAAATGAACTGGTAAAGCGCCTCCTTGCCGAGTTCCTCGTCGTTGTTCGCTACCAGGTCGGTGACGATGGCATTCACGAGCTGCGTCTTCAGGCGACTGAAGTCCTCCTCCCGCCAGCCGGGCTCGAGCAGCTGCTCGGCGGCGAGCGCGTACCACTCCGCCAGCTTGTCCCGGTGCACCGTCCCGGCGAGGCGCACCACCTCCTTGTCCACCTGCGCGTCGAATCCTGCTGCCATCGGGTAGCGAGCGTCATTGATCCGGTCGATGGAGCGCTGCGCCGATCCGCCGCCGGTGAGCATCATCGCGGTCAGCTGGGCAAGTCCGCGCTTGCCCGGCGGGTCCAGCGCCGCGCCGGCGCGGAACACGAAGGCCACGTCCACAAGCGGCGAGGACTCGCTATGGCGCTCTACCAGCCTGAAGCCGGCGGCCCCTTCCCGGGCCGCCGCGGCCGCCAGCGCGTCCACCGACGGGCCGCCCGACTCAAGGCCGGCAAGGCTGTCGCCCTCCGCGATCACACCGATGGTGCGAACCGCGTCGGTGAAGTGGCGATTGGCCGCCGCCACCAGGTCTTGCGGCGTCAGCCTCGTGTAGCTGTCGTACAGCTGGTTGACCGTGTCCACGCTGCGCTCGAACTGAACGAGCCTCGCCAGTGCGGCGCCGATGGCCGGTGAATTGTCGAGGCCGGCGAGGAAACCATAACGCATCCGGTCCTTGACGCGCTGCAGCGCCCCGTCGGACAAGATCTCGGTGCGGCTCTGCGCAAAGCTCGCGAGGATCTCGTCGCGCACCTCGACGGCGGCCTCCGCCTGGCTGATCCGTGCGAACACCCAGAACAGTCCCGGGTCGCGATTGGTCGGCAGGAAGGCGAACAGCTGGTCCACGACCTGCCTGTCCAGCACCAGCTTGCGGTACAAGTCAGAATTGTCCGAGAAGTAATGTTGCGCGATCACCCGGAGTGCTGCGGTGTCGGCGTCGTTCGGGTCGAAGCCCGGCCCGCGGAAAGCCACCGCGATCCACGGCTGCGTCGGTCCCTCGAGCGGCACGTACACCGAGGTCGGGCCCGCACCCCGCGGCTCGACCGGAATCTCCGCCTGGTGGCGGCCTCGCTGCCAGCCCGAGAAATGTTTTTCGACCAGTGCGAAGGTCGCGTCGAATTCCAGGTCACCGACCAGGACGACCGCGGTCCGTTCCGGCCGGTACCAACGGTCGAAGAACAGCTTCGAGTACTCGTACTGCTCGGGCATCTGCTCGATGTCCTCGAAGAACCCCATGGTGGTGTGCCGGTAGGTGTGCTCGCGATAGTGTGCTGCCCGGACCTGCTCGTAGAGCTTGCTGGTCGGGTTGGCGCTGTTCTTGATGTACTCACCCTTGACAGCCAGCGCCTCGGTGCGGAACACGTCCTCGCCGTAGGACAGGTTCATGAAGCGGTCTGCCTCGAGCGCCAGGATGGTGTCGAGATCGGCCTTCGTGAAGTCGATGTAGTAATTGGTGTAATCGTCGGTGGTGTAGGCGTTGATGTCGGCGCCGGCAGCCTTGAGCGCCGCGTTGTATTGCTCCGGGCTGACGTTCTCGGTGCCGCGGAACATCATGTGCTCGAAGAAGTGCGCGAAGCCGGACTTGCCAGGCTCCACCTCGTTGCGCGAGCCGGTCTGCACGGCGATCTGCAGGCTGACGATGTCCGGGAAGCCGGTGCGCACGACGATGACCTGCAGCCCATTCGGCAGCTCGCGTGCCTGCCAAGGCAGGTCGAACACCGGGGCGCTCACCGGCGCTGGCGGCTCGGCCGGCGCCTGGGAGCCGGTGCCGGGCGGGTTGGCACAGGCGACCGACAGGGCCGCGGCGGCGACCACCAGCAAGCCAGAACGCAAATGCCTGCGGTTCATGTCAGGATCCTCCGGAAGCAGTGAGCCGAGGTGATCCCCGCGACCGATACCGCAGTGCCGCACGCGGCGCGGCGTCGGACCGAGGGTGCGGCATTATAGCGGCCGCAACGAAGCAGCTGCCGCCAGCGTCGCCGGGAAGTAGAATGCCCGCCTTGCGCCCTGCAGGGCGCGCCATGCAAACCGCTACGGAGGGGCCACAGCATGCCTGCAACCTGTCACGGACGCCGCGTCGCGTCACTCCTCATCCTGCTTGCCCTTGCGTCATCCGGCTGCGCCTTGGCGCCGCAGGCATCGCGAGGCCAGAAACCCGAGGCTTCCGCGGAAACGGCAAGCGAGTTCGTGGCGCGCATCAATGCTGAGTTGGCCGAGCTGCGGCGCGAGACCGACAAGGCCTTCTGGGTGCAGTCGACCTATATCACCGAGGACACCAGCTTCCTCGCCGCGAAGGCCAGTGAAAAGCTGCTTGCCTTCCACGCGCGTGCCGTGGAGGAGTCCCGCCGCTACCAGGGCCAGGAAATGGATCCGGACACCGCCCGCCAGCTGATGCTGCTGCGCCTCGGCACGGCGATGCCGGCGCCGAATGACGACGCCAAGCGTGCCGAGCTGGCCACGCTCGCCACCGGGATGGAGAGCATGTACGGCTCCGCCCGGTACTGCCCCACCGAGGACGAGTGCCTCAGCGAGACAGACATCATCCGGCTGATGGAAAGGGAGCGCGATTACGACCGGCTCCTGGATGTCTGGCGCGGCTGGCACGATACCGCTGCGCCGGCGCGGCCGATGTACCGGCGTTTCGCCGAGCTGGCCAACGAGGGCGCCCGCGAACTCGGCTTCGACAACCTGGGCGAGATGTGGAAATCCGGCTACGACATGAGCCCGGCCGAATTCGAGGCCGAGACCGAGCGTCTCTGGGCCCAGGTCAAACCGCTGTACGAGCAGCTCCATTGCCATGTGCGCGACAAGCTTGCCGACCACTACGGTGAGGACAAGGTGCCGCGCGACGGGCCGATTCCCGCGCACCTGCTCGGCAACATCTGGGCGCAGCAGTGGGGCAATCTCTACCCGCTGGTCGAGCCGGTGCCGGGCGTCGCGCAGTTCGACATCAGCCAGGCCCTGGAGGAGCAGGGCTGGGACGAGGTCAAGATGACCCGGGTGGCGGAAAACTTTTTCGTCTCACTCGGCATGCCGGCGCTTCCGGAGACCTTCTGGGAGAGGTCGCTGCTGAAGAAGCCGCGCGACCGCGACGTGGTATGCCATCCCAGCGCATGGCCACTGGACGGTGGCGAGGACGTGCGCATCAAGCAGTGCGTGGAGCCTACCGGCGAACACCTGAGGACGCTGCATCACGAGCTCGGACACATTTACTACTACCTGCTCTACAAGCATCTGCCGCCCCTGTATCACGATGGCGCGCACGACGGCTTCCACGAGGGCATCGGCGATACCCTCGAGCTGTCGATGACGCCCGCCTACCTGCGCGAGCTGGGCCTGATCGGCGAGGTCGAGCAAAGCCCCGAGGCGACCCTCAACCTGCAGATGCAGCTGGCGCTCAACAAGATCGCCTTCCTGCCGTTCGGCAAGCTGATCGACCAGTGGCGCTGGGACGTGTTCGCCGGGCGGACCGGGCCGCAGGACTACAACGCCGCATGGTGGGCGCTGCGGACCCGCTACCAGGGCATCGCGCCGGCGGTGGCACGTGATGAGAGCGACTTCGACCCGGGCGCCAAGTACCACATCCCCGGCAACACGCCCTACACGCGCTATTTCCTGTCGCACATCCTGCAGTTCCAGTTTCACCGCGCCCTGTGCGAGGCAGCCGGCCACCGGGGCCCCCTGCATGAATGCTCGATCTACGGCAACGAGGAGGCCGGACGCCGGCTGATGGCCATGCTGGAGCTGGGCGCCAGCCGGCCCTGGCCCGACGCCCTCGAGCTGATCACCGGCTCGCGCGAAATGGACGCCACCGCCATCATTGACTACTTCGCGCCATTGATGAGCTGGCTGGAGACACAGAACGAGGGCCGGAGCTGCGGTTGGTAGGGATCTCGCCCCGCCTCGCGATCGTCGCGGCATTCGCGATCGTCTACGTCGTCTGGGGCTCAACCTACCTCGCGATCCGCATCGCCGTGCAGGACATCCCGCCGGGATTGCTGGCGGGCGTGCGGTTCATCCTCGCCGGGCTCGCGCTCGGCGCGCTGGCGCTCGGCCGAGGCCAGTCCCTGCCCGCAACCCGCCAGGACTGGGGCGTGGCGGCAGTCCTGGCAGTGGCTTTCATCGTGCTCGGCAACGGCATCGTCACCTGGGCGGAGCAGTGGGTGCCGTCCAACCAGGCGGCCTTGATCATCGCCAGCTCGGCGCTGTTCACCGCGTGGTTCGGCACTTTCGGCCGACGCGGGGTACCGCTCGGCGGCGCGACCAGGCTCGGCCTGTTCGCCGGCCTTGGCGGCACTGCGCTGATGGTCTGGCCGCAGGGGGCCGTCGAGGAGGTACCCGGCGGCGATCTGCTGTGGCCCAAGATTGCGATCGTGTTGTCGACGCTGGCCTGGTCCTGGGGCGTGATGTACAGCCGCAATGCGACCGTCACGGCAAAGCCGCTGATGTTCATTGCCTGCCAGATGCTCGTCGGCGGTTCCATACTGGCCGTCATCGGTCTGGCCACGGGCGAAGTGGTCCGCTGGCGCTGGACCTTGGCCGGCATCGGCGGACTGCTTTATCTGACGGTGTTCGGCTCCTGCATCGCGTACGCCACCTACATGTGGCTGCTGCAGCAGACCACGCCGGCACGGCTCGGTACCGTGGCCTATGTCAATCCGGCGATCGCCACACTGCTTGGCTGGTGGATCCTCGACGAGTCACTCAGCGGCCTGCAGTTGGCCGGCATGGCGGTGATCATCGCCAGCGTCACCTGGGTGACTGTTACGGCTCGCGCCGTCGGACGACGATGACTTCGTAGCGGCCGGTTTCGCCGATGAAGGCAGACGCCAGCCAGCTGAAGAAGCTGACCAGCAGCGCTCCGATTACCGCGCTCCAGAAACCGCCCAGCGTGAAGCCCGCGAACAGCACCGACACCAGCGCCAGCATCATGGCATTGACCACCAGCAGGAACAGCCCCAGTGTCAGGACGGTCAGCGGCAGGGTCAGGAGCACGACCACGGGCCGGACGAAGGCATTGACGATGCCGAGCAGCAGCGCCGCTCCCAGCACGGTGCCGATGCCGACCAGCTGCATTCCCGGCACGATCAGCGCCGCAAGCCAGAGCGAGGCGGCAGTGATCAGGGTACGGATAATGATGCCATTCACAGGCGCCTCCTCAGGTCTTCAGGATCCGTTCCAACTCGAGCTCGGTGAGCCGGTGGATGCTGCTGAACAGATACCAGAGGGCCGCGATCATGATGATCATCGACGGTACGACGATCACTGGATAGGACAGCGCGGTCATCCGGCCGAGCTCTTCGTTGAATTGCGTGGTGCCGGGCGGGCTTCTGACGATCAGTTTGGCCAGCACGAAGTTCAGCACCGCGGAAACAAAGAATGAGGCCGCCAGCATCCACGAGGCGTTCACCAGGGTGCGCTCGAAGGCCCCTCGATTGCCGCGCTGCTCCAGTGCCGAATCGACTTCATCGACGCGGATGATCTTGTCGTTGTAAAGCAGCGTGCGAACGATCGGGAACCGGGTGCGCAGCGAGCCGACGACCGCCAGGCCGATGACGGCCGGGACGGCCGCCTCCTTGACGGCGATCCACTTCGGATCGAGCTGCAAAAGACCGATGCCGCCGGTGAGCAGCACGCTGACAAATCCGAGGATCGAGACGATGTTCCACTCCCGGCGTCGCCAGAAGTCCACGAGGCCGTAAGTCAGGGGGAAAATCAGCGCCACCACCAGCCCGCCCACCGGGCCGAGCGCGTTCTCGCCGGACAGCTTCATCAGGATGAAGGCCGGGATCGCGATGTTGATGCCCAGCGAAAGCAATACGCTCTCGCGGGCCTTGGGCTGTTCGGTCACGCTCGTTCCGCTTTTCATGAGGGGCGCTATTTTATCCCGAAACGGCGTAACGCTTCGGGTGGGCGCCTGCGGGTCAGCGCTCCTGGCTGTAGGAGCGGCTTCAGCCGCGACCCCTCGTAGGAGCGGCTTCAGCCGCGA
>CAZOSZ010000006.1:10184-31987 GCA_964582505.1 uncultured Ectothiorhodospiraceae bacterium
GTAGGAGCGGCTTCAGCCGCGACCCCTCGTAGGAGCGGCTTCAGCCGCGATCCCGCAATCCCTTCGGGTCGGCGACCCGGTCGGGTGGAGTTTTCTGCGGGATTGCCCCTCGAACGGCTCGCGGGACGGTCAATGCAGCAAAAGGCGGGCGTCGCGGCTGAAGCCGCTCCTACGGCAGGGGCGGGGTCAGGCGCGGCGCCAGGGTTCGCGGTTCGGTTCGTCGGTGCCGGCCGGATCCTCCCGGATGATGACGTCGGCGCCCGGGAAGGTCGCGCGCAAGCGTGCCGCGACCCGTTCGGATATCGCGAAGGCGCGCGCCAGCGGCATCTCCGGCGGCAGCTCGATGTGCAACTGGATGAAACGCACCGGACCGGCCTGGCGGGTGCGAAGGTCGTGGGCCCCGAGCACCTCCGGCTCGCCAAGCGCGACCTGCAGGATGCGTCGCTGCTCGTCGTCGGGCAGCTCCCGGTCCATCAGCATGTGTATGGCATCGATGCCGATGCGCAGCGCGCTCCAGAGGATGTACGCCGCGATGGCAAGGCCGATGAGTGCGTCGGCCCACAGCCAGCCGTACACCGCCAGGCCGAGTGCCACCAGGATGCCTGCATTGGTCAGAAGATCCGAGACATAGTGAAGCGAATCGGCGCGTATCGCAACCGAGCCGGTCCGGTGGATCACCAGGCGCTGCAGCGCCACCAGCATGGCGGTGGCCACCATTGAGAACACCATGACGCCGATGCCGACGCCGAGGTACTCGAGCGGCCGCGGATTGACGAAGCGGTCGGCCACATGGAACACGAGAAACAGCGCCGAGCCGGTGATGAAGGCCGCCTGTCCCAGCCCGGCGAGTGACTCGGCCTTGCCATGGCCGAAGCGGTGCTCCTCGTCGGGTGGCACCAGCGACCATCGCACGGCGGCCAGGTTCACTGCCGAAGCAATGACGTCCATCAGCGAATCCACCAGCGAAGCCAGCAGGCTGACCGAGCCCGTCAGCAGCCAGGCGCCCAGCTTGACCGCGACCAGCACGGCGGCCGTGGCAACCGAGGCGGTGGTCGCCAGCTTCAGCAGGCGTGCGCGGCTGCGGGCCTCGTGCGCCTGGGCCGAGTCAGTGTCCGTGATCGTCGTGATGACCGATCGCCCCGCTCGTGAACAGTGTTTCCTTCAACTCCCTGGAGAACGCCGGGTCACGTCGTCTGATCCACTCGAGCACCATCGAGGCGTGTTCCTTCTCCTCGTCGCGGTTGTGCGCGAGGATCCGCTTCAATTCGGGGTCCTTGCAAGCATCGACGCGCTGGTTGTACCAGTCCACGGCCTCGAGCTCCTCCATCAAGGAGATGAGCGCCCGGTGCATGTCACGGGTCTCATCGGACAGCTCCTCGACCGGCTCGTGATAGCCCTCGTTTGCCATGTTGTCTTCCTCGGTGCTTGCTCTGATTTCCGTGTGGCCGGGCCCGACCGTGGCCCTCAATACAGGATCGGCACGAAATTCTGGTCCTCGACCGGCGGTCGCACATAACTGCGGCTTTCGTCGCGCGGCGGCAGTGCGGGCGGATCGGGCATGACGTCCTCGTACGATACTGAGGACAGCAGGTGGGCGATGCAGTTCAGGCGCGCGCGCCGCTTGTCGTCGGCCGGGATCATCCACCAGGGCGCCTGGCGGATGTCCGAGAACTTGAGCATATCGTCCTTGGCCCGGGAATAGTCGCGAAAGAGGCGACGAGATTCCAGGTCCATCGACGAAAGCTTCCAGCGCTTCTCGGCGTTGTGGATGCGCCGCTGGAAACGACGTTCCTGTTCCTCGTCGCTGATCGAAAACCAGTACTTCAGCAGCAGGATGCCGGAGCGCACCAGCATCCGCTCGAACTCGGGCACCGAACGCGCGAACTCGAGGTATTCTTCCTTGCTGCAGAAGCCCATGACCCGCTCGACCAGCGCGCGGTTGTACCAACTCCGATCGAACAGCACGATCTCGCCAGCCGAGGGCAGGTGAGCGACATAGCGCTGGAAATACCACTGGCTGCGCTCACGCTCGGTCGGCACGGGCAATGCCGCAATCCGGCAGACCCGCGGGTTGAGCTTCTCGGTGATCGTCCTGATGGCGCCGCCCTTGCCGGCCGCATCCCGGCCCTCGAAGACCACCACCAGCTTCAGGCCCTGGTGACGCACCCACTCCTGCAGCTTTACCAGCTCCACCTGCAGGATGGCGAGCTCGCCCTCGTAGGCCTTGCGCTTCAGCCTCCCGGCTGCTGTGTACCAGCTCGTCGGCCGGCCGCGGGGAACGGCATACAGATCGGCCAGGGCCGTGTGCACCGGGCAAAGCGCGGCGCCTGCCTCCTCGGTGTCGGATTCCTGGCTGCGCTTGTTCATCGGTCATTCCGTCGTGGCCAGGAACGTCCCCGGCCCGGGCCCATCACTATAGCGCCGCGTGGCCGTGATCGGCAGCCGCGCCATGCTCAGCGCCCGGCGAGCCGCGCCAGATAGGCCTCCAGGCGCTCGGCGGCGAAGCGCTCGGGTCGCCAGTCGGCCTCGCCGAGACGCCCGTGGTATGCCGGTGCGAGCACATAGGTCTCGGCAAGTCGTTCGCCGCCCTCGGTGACCACGCGGACCCGCCGGCGCACATAGATTTCAGCCTCGAAGGCGTCGATGCGCCGCCAGCTGGCGGCGTCCAGCCCGCACCAGAGCACGCCTTCGACCGACGCACCGGCGCACGGCCGGATGCCGGGAAAGTCGGCGCCACGCAGGGCCCTTCGCTGGTAGCCATGCAGCAGGGCAGGGTCGGCGCGCGCCTGCCGTCCCGCGACGGCCGCAAACAGCTCCGGAAACTGCAGCGTCCCGTAGGCGAACAGTGGTGGCTGTCCCCCCTTCCTCAAGACCCGATGCCGCGCGCCATCATCGCGGCCAGGAGCGGCAGCAGCAACAGGATCAGCAGCTGGATGCGAATCGCCATCAGCACGCGGCGCGCCTCGGACTCGCCGAGCGACGGCACCTGTCCTGTTGCGAGCGCGCGCCGCCAGCCGAGCAACTTGAGCGCGGGGTACAGCCAGATCAACGCCATCACGACGAATAGCGTGAACTTGGCGTGGTACACACCGCTCGCCATGTAGAAGGCGACGCCCTTGCCGCCGTGGAACAAGCGGCCGACGCCGGTCAGCAGCACCACCAGCAAAGAGATGCCGTAGACCAGGTCCACGGCCACCAGCTTCCTTGCGGCGGCGGCGTCTGGCCGGGGGGTGAACATCAGGTGTTCCGCCACCAGCGCGGCGGCCAGGAACATCATCGCGAGGTAATGGAACCAGGCAAGCGACAGCACGCCGGTCATGGTCGGCTCCTTGGCATCGGACTCGGTCGGGGCTAAAGCCTAAACCACGCGGGCCTGCGCGGCACGACCGGCCGTCACGGTTACAGGATTGCGCGTCGCTTCCTTGTCGCGATACATGACCTCGTCCGCTTTCGCGATCAGCTGGCGAGGATCGTCAGAGTCGTCCGGGAAGACCGCTGTGCCGACGCTCACCGACAGCCGCAGCGGCTGGCCGCCGGCATCGAATGTGCAGCGCGAAATTCCGGCGCGGATCCGCTGGCTGACCAGCAGCGCCTGCTCGACATCCGTCTCGGACAACAGCACGAGGAACTCGTCACCACCGTAACGGGCCGCGGCGTCGGTCGTCCGGATCAGGCGCATGATGACGTTGGCGAACAACACGATCGCGCGGTTGCCGGTGTCGTGACCAAAGTTGTCGTTGATCTGCTTGAGGCCGTCCAGGTCCATGAGGACCACGGCATAGCTGCGGCCGTGGCGGATTGCACGCTCATGTTCCAGCCGATGGATGCGTGAAAAGGCCCTCATGTTCATCAGCCCGGTCAGCTCGTCGGTCTCGGACAATGTCTGGACGCGCTGCCTGGCAAGCCGGATTTCGTGGGCCAGCTGAGCCGTGACATAGGCCACCAGACTGAACGGCGCCAGCGCGATCCCGATCTCGGCGATTTCGCGCCCGGTCAGTCCTGTGGAAGGGTCTCGCCACACGGCCGCCAGCGTGAAGGCCAATGCGCTGAGCAGCGTAAGGACGAATGTGGGCCGGCGTCCGAGGGTCAGGGCGCAGACGATAACCGGCAAGAGATAGAGGATCAGTAGCGAACCCGGGTGCCGGTCGATCGAATAGACGAAGACTGTGGTGAACGCGACCATCGCCAGCACTTGTAAGGCGATCTTGATGCGCGTCTCGACGCGAAAGGCCGGCAGGAAGTGCAGCCCCAGGGACCATGCAGCAAACAGGATGGCGGCGAGCACTGCAAGCCCGGGCCGGATCATTTCGCCGCCCGGGGTGATCAGGTAGGCGCCGGCCAGCACCAGCAGCAACCACTCCACCTCGCTGGCGCTGCGCGCAAAGCCGCGCAACTCCGCCTGCTCGATATGCGAGCCGAGATCCTTGGACAATTCCTGCAGCAGCAGTGGCATCGTTGCCGTCAGCCCTCTGCCTGGGGCGCAACGCCGACGCGCTGCAGCCGGACTTCGACCTCGCGGCGGACGCCCGCGCCCTCCAGGCGCTCGATCAGGGCGAGTGCGAAGTCCATCGCCGTGCCCGGCCCGCGAGACGTGATGATCCGGCCGTCCTCCACCACGGCCGCCGCGCTGAGCTGGATGCCAGGTGCACTGTCGGGTGCGAGGACGCCCGGATAGCTGGTTGCACGCCGGCCGGCCAGCAGCCCCGCCTTGGCCAGCACGGCTGGCGCGGCGCAGATCGCGGCTGTGAAGCGTCCGGCCGCCGCGAAGCGCTGCAACAGGTCGATGACCCGCCGGTCTTCCGCCAGGTGGGTGGCACCGGGCAGGCCTCCAGGCAGGGCAATCATGTCGAACTCCTGGCCGAGCGCGGTCTTAAGTTCGGTATCGGCGGAAAACGTGATGCCGTGGGACCCCGTGACGGGCCCCGGCGCAAGCCCCGCCGTGACCACCTCGATGCCGGCGCGTCGAAGGAGATCGATCACGGTGACGGCCTCGATCTCCTCGAAGCCGTCCGCCAGTGGCACCAGAACCCGGGACATGGGCTCCCCCTATGGCGCAGGTTCAGCGTGGGTCGTGCAACACCACCCTGCGGTTCTTGAGCGTCGCCAGCGCCGAGGCCAGTTGCTCATCTTCGGCGTCCTGTTCGTCGCGCGCCTCGACGACGATATCCGGCGCGACCCCCCGCGAATGGATCGACCTGCCCGAGGGGGTGTAGTAACGCGAGGTCGTGAGTTTGATCGCGCGGCCTTCCGACAGGGGCATGATGGTCTGCACCGAGCCCTTGCCGAAAGTCACCGTACCGACCACGGTCGCGCGACTGTGATCCTTCAGCGCGCCGGCAACGATCTCGGCGGCCGATGCCGAACCGCCGTTCACCAGCACGGTCAGCGGCGCACCGCCGAGCAGGTCGCCCGGAGTCGCCTCGAGGCGGAAACGCGCGTCAGGCATGCGGCCTTCCGCGGAGACGATCAGGCCGGTGTCGAGGAACGCGTCCGCAACCGCGACCGCGGCGTCGAGGACACCGCCAGGATTGTTGCGCAGGTCCAGCACCAGGCCGGACAACGCCTGGTCGGACTGGCGACGCAGCTTGCGCAACGCCGTGCGCAGGTCCTGCGGCGTGCTGTCGCTGAAATGACTGATCCGCACGTACCCGTAGCCGGGCTCCAGAAGCTCCGCGCGGACGCTCTGGACGTCGATCTGTCCCCGCCAGACCTCGATATCCTGCGACACCTCGCTGTCCTCGCGAAGGATCCCCAGCACCACGCGGGTGCCTGGCGGACCGCGCAGCCGCCCGATAGTGTCCTCGAGCTGCATCGCGTTGGCCGGCAGACCGTCCACCGAGATGATCATGTCTCCTGCGCGGATCCCGGCGCGTGCCGCGGGCCCGTCGTCGATCGGCGCGACCACGATGATGCTGCCCTCCGCGGCGCTCACTTCGAGTCCGACGCCCGAGTACTTGCCGGAGGTGCTGATGCGAACGTCCTGGAACTCTTCCGCCCCGAGAAAGGCGGAATGCGGGTCGAGATCCGCGATCATGCCGCGAATCGCCGACTCGATGAGCTCGTGGTCCTCGATCCGGTCGACGTAGTCTCGCCTGACGCGCTCGAGTACCTCGGCCAGCAGGCGTGCTTGCTCCCAGGGCAGCGATTCCGCGGCCGGCTGCTTGTCGGCAAGCACCTCTGGCCCGACGGCGACAGAGACGCCGAGCACGGCGCCGAGACACACGGCGAGCAGTCCACGCATTAGCAGGGGCGGCATAGTGAGCCTTGCGAAGTTACCAGCGGCTGAAAATAGCAGAAATCACCGGGTCCGGCGGGAGGCTGTCTTGCGCACGGCGCCTGAGTGCACATTTGCATCGGGGCCCTTGTCCCGACCACGACACGCTGTGCTCGGAATGTTGTATACAATAGCGGCGTAAGCATCTGTTTATTCGGGGCGTACCAGGCGACCTGCAAACCAGGTCTTCGGATCTTCCGGCCGCGTGCCACTGCGGATCTCGAAATACAGGCCGGCGCGCTCGCGTCCGCCGCTGTCTCCAGCTCGCGCCACCACCTGGCCGGCCGACACCCAGTCCCCGACGGCGCTGAACAACACTTCGTTGTGGCCGTACAGGCTCAGGTAGCCGTCGCCGTGCTCGATGACCAGCAGCAGACCCAAGCCGGGCAGCCAATCCGCATAAGCCACCCGCCCGTGCCAGACCGCCGCCACCTCGGCGCCGCGCGCTGCGCCGATCAGTACGCCGTTCGCCCGCGGGCCTTCGCCGCGGCGCTCGCCGAAATCGCGCAGCAGCGGTCCCTGTGCGGGCCAGGCGAGACGTCCACGCTGGGCCGTGAAGGGACTGTCGTCGGGGATGGGCAATTCGACCACCGCGGCGCGCAGCTGCTCGATGAGCTGCTCGAGCGCAGCCGCTTCCTGGCGGAGCCGCTCCGCCTCCCGGCTGCGACGATCGAGGTCGGTCTCCAGCCTTGCCACAGTCCCCATGCGCTTGGAGCGCGCTGCATCGAGGGCGGACAAGGCTTCAGCCTGGCGTCGCTCGATGGCGGACAGGCGGGCGTTCTCGGTTTCCAGTTGCCGGCCGATTTCCGCCAGCTCGGCCAGCCTGTCGCGCAAGGTAACGATCCGGGCAGCCCGGTCGCGCGCCAAGTAGCCATGCCAGGTCAACATGCGCCCCAGTTCGCCCGGATCTCGTTGATTCAGCATCAGTTTGAGGCGCGGCTCACCGCCGGCCATCCACGCGGCGCGCAACTCTGCTGCCAAGGCCCCCGAGTCCGCCGCCAGGCCCGCCGCAAGCTGCTCGCGGCGGGCACCCAGACCATCCAGGCGGCGGGTGACGTCCTGCTTTTCGCGGCGGGTCGCTTCCAGGGCCTTTGCCTCGCGGGCCACGGCGATTTCCGATTCGCGCAACGCCCTGGACGCCTTGTCCCGCCGTTGAGCATCCCGCCGCTGGGCCCGCTCGATCGCGGCGATCCGGCCCTTGAGGGCCTCGAGCCTGGCTTCGGCCCCGCGCTCATCGGCGTCGGCAACCGGCGCCGGCGCAGCGCCGAGCAAGGCAACGAGAATCGGCAGGCAGGCGGACTTGAGCGGCTTCACGGTGCGTCGAGTGTAGGGAATCGGCGCGCCCGGGCAAGACCGTTCCCACAGACAGG
This sequence comes from uncultured Ectothiorhodospiraceae bacterium, assembly GCA_964582505.1. Lineage (GTDB taxonomy): Bacteria > Pseudomonadota > Gammaproteobacteria > Steroidobacterales > XN24 > XN24. The sequence goes on from CAZOSZ010000006.1 coordinate 17,829, forward strand.
TATAATGGCTGGCTCGCGCCCGCGGAACAAAACCAGATGGACTTCATAGTCGTTTACGCCGCCAATCACCCGATGCTGTTCGGCGGTTTGCTGCTGATGTTCGCGATCGTGTTCGCATACGAAATGCGCGTGGCGCGCCGCAAGGGTGTGGATCTCACGCCGAGCCAGGCGGTTGCATTGCTGAACAACGGTGCGCTGCCGGTGGACGTTCGGCCGGCAGCGCAATATGAGAAGGGCCACATCGTGGAGGCCCGCAACATCCCGATGTCCGACCTGGAGCAGCATTTCCCGTCGCTTGAAAAGCTCAATGACCGCGGCCTGCTGGTGTATTGCGATAACGGCGCCATCTCGCTGAAGGCCGTGGAGCAATTGCGGGCCCGCGGCGTGGCCAGCGCCATGGGCCTACGCGGCGGACTTGCCGCCTGGCGAGCCGAGAACCTTCCAGTGGTCTCGGGACGCAAGGCTCGCGGCAAGTAAGACTCATCGCCGCGATGCCACGGCACAGCTTCGCATCGCGTACCGCGCACCCAATTGAACCCGAAGGAGCACACATGAACGAGCAGAGAGCCGACGGCATCGACGCGAACCGCGCGACCGTGGCATTGCAGCGCGTCTACCTCAAGGATTCGTCATTCGAGGCGCCGAACAGCCCGGCGATCTTTTCCGGTGAATGGCGGCCGGCGATTTCCCTGAACATTGGCACCACGGCCACTGATCTCGGCGACGGCAATTTCGAGGCCGTGCTGAAAATCACCGCCGAAGCGAAGCAGGGGGACAAGATCGCGTTCCTCATCGAGGTCCAGCAGGCGGGCCATTTCATCATCCAGGGCCTGGAAGAGAGGGATCTGCAACGCGCTCTGCTGATCTTCTGCCCACAGCAGCTCTATCCCTATGCGCGTGAAGTCGTCGCAAGCTTGTCGGGCAAGGGCGGCTTCCCGACGCTGCAGTTGCAGCCGGTAAACTTCGAGGCAATTGCTGCCGAGGCCTACCGGCAGCATCAGGCGGCGCAGGCGGGTGAGTCCCCGGTCTCGACCGGGCCGGCATCCGAGACGAGCCAGTAGGCCGCGATGAACCGGCCTGCCCAGGCCGACGCCATCGCCGTGATCGGCGCCGGCTCCTGGGGAACGGCGCTGGCCATCCAGTTCGCCCGCAGCGGTCGGCGCACGGTGCTTTGGGGCCGCGCAGAGGACCAGCCGGAGGCGATGCAGGCGGCGCGCGAGAACGCGCACTTTCTGCCCGGTGCGCATTTTCCCGACAGCCTGCGCGTCGAGGCCGACCTTGCCACGACGCTTGCCATGGCACCGGTGGTGGTGATCGCCGTCCCGAGCCACGTGTTCCGCGCGGTACTCGAGGCGATGAGGCCGCTGCTGCGCCCCGACACGCGGCTCGCCTGGGCCACCAAGGGCTTCGAACTGGCGACCGGCAAGCTGCCCCACCAGGTTGCGCGCGAGGTGCTCGGCCCCGGCGTGCCTATGGCCGTGCTGTCCGGTCCCACCTTTGCCCGCGAGGTCGGCGCGGGACTGCCAACCGCGATGACCGTTGCGGCGAGCGATGAGCACTACGCGAGGCAACTCGCCGAGACGGTGTCCGGGGACGCCTTTCGCGCCTATTTTTCGACCGATATCATCGGCGTCGAGGTCGGCGGTGCGGTCAAGAACGTGCTGGCCATCGGCGCGGGACTCTGCGACGGGCTCGGCTTTGGCGCCAATACTCGTGTGGCGCTGATCACGCGCGGCCTGGTGGAGATGACCCGCCTCGGCGTGGCGCTCGGCGCCCAGCCGGCCACCTTCATGGGCCTGGCGGGAATGGGTGACCTGGTGCTGACCTGCACCGACAACCAGTCGCGCAACCGCCGCATGGGCCTGGCGCTGGCGGCCGGCAAGTCGGTCAGCGAGGCCGAAGCGGAGATCCGGCAGGTCGTGGAGGGCGTGAAGGCCGCCGAGGCGGTCCACCGGGTCGCGGCCCATGCCGGCGTGGAGATGCCGATCTGCGAGCAGATCTACCGTATTCTCTACGAGGGCGAGGCGCCGCAGGCGGCCGTGGCGGCGCTGATGAAGCGCGAATTGAAGTCGGAGTTTGCACCCGGCGGCTGAGGGGGTCGCGCCTACACGGCTGCGAATCCCTGCTGGCGCCAGGCTTCATAAACCGCCACCGCCACCGCGTTCGACAGATTCAGGCTGCGGTTGCCAGGACGCATGGGGATGCCGAGGCGCCGCTGTGCCGGTATGGCGCCCAGAAGTTCGTCCGGCAGGCCGCGGGTCTCCGGGCCGAACAGCAGCGCATCGCCACGGGCGAAGCCCGCCTGGTCGTAACGATTCGACGCCTTCGCCGAGAAGGCCCAGACGGGTGGGCCACCAAGAAAATTGAGGCAGGTCCCGAGGTCATCAAAGCGCCGGATGCTTGCATATTCGTGGTAATCGAGTCCCGCGCGCTTCAGACGCGCGTCGTCGAGCTCGAATCCCAGCGGTCCGACCAGCGAGAGCGTGACGCCCGTGTTGGCACAGAGGCGTATGATATTGCCGGTGTTCGGCGGGATTTCCGGCTGCCAGAGGATCACGTGGAACATTTCAGCAGGCGGGAGAGCGCATGACGGCAGGCACCGATAGCAATCCCCTTGCGCTGGATTTCTGCGGCATGCGCCTCGAGTCACCCATCGTGCTGCTGTCCGGCTGCGTCGGGTTCGGCGAAGAGTACACACGGGTCGAGGGTTTCTCCAACCGCGACGTCGGCGCGATCGTGCTCAAGGGCACGACCGGCGCCGCGCGACTGGGCAACCCGCCGCACCGGGTCTATGAGACACCGGCCGGAATGCTGAACGCGATTGGACTGCAGAACCCCGGCGTGACGACCGTGGTGCGCGAGATCCTGCCGACACTGGACTTCTCGGAATGCCGTTTTCTCGCCAACGTCAGCGGCTCGACCATCGACGAGTACGTCGAGGTCACCCGGCTGTTCGACGACTCGCCGATCGACGGCATCGAGATCAACATCTCCTGTCCGAACGTCAAGGAGGGCGGCGTGGCGTTCGGCAACTATCCGGAGATGTCGGCGCGCGTGGTCGAGGCCTGCCGGCGGGTGACCAGCAAGCCCTTGATCACCAAGCTTTCTCCCAACCAGACCGACATTCAGGAGAACGCGCGGCGCTGCATCGAGGCAGGCAGCGACGGCCTGGCGGTGATCAACACCGTGATGGGGATGGCCGTAGACGCAGAGCGACGCGAGCCAGTCATAGGCAACGTGCAGGGCGGCTTGTCGGGCCCGGCCATCAAGCCGATCGCACTGCTCAAGGTTCACCAGGTGTACCAGGTCGCGAAGCGCCATGGCGTACCGATCATCGGGCAGGGCGGCATCGTCACCGCCCGGGACGCGCTCGAGTTCATCATTGCGGGCGCAACCACGGTCGGCGTGGGGACGGCGCTGTTCTACGACCCTCTGGTCTGCAACAAGATCAACGAAGGCATCCGGGATTACCTGCGACGCCACGGTCTTGATGCCGTGTCGGAGCTGGTCGGCACGCTGCAGCTGCCGAGCGAGGTGTCGCCCGCCCGCGTCGCCGGTTCGTAGCAGGGGCTTCAACCCCGACCCCCGACCCCTGCAACCCGAATTCACGCCCGGAGTGCCCAGATGAGCGCATTCGCCGACCTGCATCCTCTGATCCTGACCCTGGTCATTTTCCTGGCGCGCATCCTCGACGTCTCGCTGGGCACCGTCCGAACCATCGTGGTGTTCCGCGGTCACCGCCTGCTGGCGGCGCTGATCGGCTTCTTCGAGATCATCGTCTGGGTGCTCGCGGCCGGGCAGGTCCTGAAAAACCTCGATGCCTGGTACCTGATCATCGCCTACGCGGGCGGCTTCGGCGCGGGCAACTACCTTGGCATCTGGCTCGAGGCCAAGCTGGCGATCGGACGCGAGATGGTCAGCGCGATTTCCTTTCGCGCCGACGGCGGCCTGGCGCGCTTGCTGCGCGAGCGCGGCTTCCGCGCCATCGACGTGGATGCAGACATGGGGCGCGGCCCGGCTGTCGACCTCGTGTTTACCGTGACCCGGCGTCGGCGCATGCCGGAGCTGCTGCAGACGATCCTCGAGGCCGACCCGGAAGCGCAGTACTCGATCAGTGACATCAAGATGGCTCACGAGGGCTTCGACCCGGCGATGCTCGGCCCGCGGCCCGGATTCAGCGGCGGCTGGCGTTCGATCATGAAGCGCAAGTAGGAGCGGCTTCAGCCGCGATTCCCATGCCCGATCGCGGCTGAAGCCGCTCCTACGGCAGGTCGTCGAGGCCCAGTTCCCGGATTTTGCGCGCAAGCGTGTTGCGACCCCAGCCGAGCAGCCGGGCGGCCTCCTGGCGGTGGCCGCGGGAGCGCGCCAAGGCGATCCGGATCAAGGTGCGCTCGAATTCCGGCTGGGCGGCCTCGAGCAGCGGCCCGTATCCACCCTCGAGCCTGGCCTCGGCCCAGGCCGCCAGTTCCTCGGTCCAGCCACGTTCTGGCGACGGCGGCGCCGCGCCGCCGAGCTCGGACGACAGGTCCGAAAGCCGGATCTCGCGGCCGGGGGCGACCACCGTGAGGCGCCGGCAGGCATTGACCAGCTGCCGGACATTGCCCGGCCAGTCGAAGTCGCGAAGCTTCGCCAGCGCCTCCTGTGCGATGGTCTTGGGCGGCACGCTCAACTCGTCCGCGGCCCTGCGGAGGTAGTGCTCGAGCAGCAGTGGAATGTCGCCGCGGCGTTCGCGCAGTGGAGGAATCTGAATCCGCATGACGTTGAGCCGATGGAACAGGTCCTCGCGGAAATGCCCCTGGGCGGCGCCCCGGGCGAGGTCCTGGTTGGTGGCCGCGATGACCCGCACATCGACGCGCACCGGCGCCTGGCCGCCGACCCGGTAGAACTCGCCCTCCGCCAGCACGCGCAATAGCCGCGTCTGCAGGGCCGGCGACATGTCGCCGATTTCGTCGAGAAACAGCGTGCCGCCATGGGCCTGTTCGAAACGGCCGGTTCGCCGCGCATCGGCCCCGGTGAACGCACCCTTTTCATGACCGAAGAGTTCCGACTCCAGCAGCTCCGCCGGGATTGCGGCAGTGTTCAATGCGACGAAAGGCCGCTTCGCTCGCGGGCTGTGCTGGTGCAGTGCGCGCGCAACCAGCTCCTTTCCGGTCCCAGACTCGCCGGTGATCAGCACCGTCATGCTCGAGCCAGACAGGCGGCCGATGGCGCGGAACACGTCCTGCATCGCTGGTGCCTGGCCGATCAGGCTGGGCAGCGGCGGCCGCGGCGGTTCCGCGGCATGGGCGGCGTGCTCAGCGCCGGCACGCCTCACCAGCTCGACGGCCTGGTCGACGTCGAAAGGCTTGGGCAGGTATTCGAACGCGCCGCCCTGATACGCCGACACGGCGCTGTCGAGGTCGGAGTGCGCCGTGATGACGATCACAGGCAGCGCGGGCCAGTCGGCTTTCAGCCGCACCAGCAAATCGAGGCCATGGGGTCCCGGCATGCGGATATCCGTCACCAGCACGTCCGGCAGGCCCCCCGCCAGCGCCTCGAGTACCGGGGGCGCGCTGTTGAAGCCCCGGCAGGCCATGCCCGCCTGCTCCATCGCGCGCTCGAGCACCCAGCGGATCCCGTCGTCGTCGTCGACGATCCAGACCTCGAGCGGCTCGCGGCTCACCGCGCGTCCTCGATGATCGGGACCAGGATCCTGAAAACTGTCCGCCCCGGCCGGCTGGAATACTCGATCAGCCCCTCATGGCGGCTGACCAGTTCCTGGGCGACCGCGAGGCCCAGGCCACTGCCACCCGGCCGGCTCGTGACCAGCGGGTAGAACAAAGTCTCGCGCAGTGCCTCGGGCACGCCCGGCCCGTCGTCCTCGATCTCCACGCAGCCGACCAGCCGGCAGCGACGGTGGCCGATGGTCTCGTTGGTGATGATGCGCGTGCGCAGCACGATCCGGCCGCGCCCGCCGATCGCGGACAGCGCGTTGCGCACCAGGTTGAGCATCGCCTGGATCATCAGGTCGCGGTCCAGCACGACCGTCGGCAGGCTGGGATCGTAATCACGATCCAGCTGCACCTCGCGGCCGGCCTCGGCGGCGATCAGGATCCGCACGTGCTCGAGCAACTCGTGGATGTTCTCCTCGGAGCGCTTGAGCGGCCGCGCCGGGCCAAGCAGCCCGGCCGTGAGGCCGGCCAGCCTGTCCGCCTCGCGAATGATCAGGCTCGTATAGTCCTTCTGCGCAGGCGACTCGAGCTGCCGCTCCAGCAGCTGGGCCGCGCCGCGGATGCCGCCGAGGGGATTGCGCAGCTCGTGGGCCAGCTGCCGCACCATGCTGCGACTGGCCTCGAGCTGGGCGAACAGCGCGTTCTCCCGGTCGATCCGCAGCCGCCGGCTGGCGTCCGTCAGTTCGAGCAGCAGCTCGTGCGCGCCACCGGGGTCCCCGGAGATCGTCAGCGCGCAGTCCAGCGCCATGCCGGGTTCGCCGTCCGGCCGGGTGGTCACCACCACTTCCCGATGCGAGACGCCCTGGCCGGTGTCGCGAACGCGTTCCAGCAGCGGCCGCAGAGCCTCGAGCGCCGGTACGAGCTCCAGCAGGCCGCGACCGGAGAGCTGGTGCCGGCTCAGGCCAAGCAGTTGCTCGGCCGCGGGATTCGCGTAGCGCACCTCGAGCCCAGAGCCGAGCACCACGACGCCGGTGGTGAGGTTCTCGAGGAACTCGCCGCGCGGGACCGTGGCGGGGACCTCAGCCGCCGCCGGGGCGCCGGGCCGGGTGGCTCGGGTTAAGAAGCGAAGCCTGCTGGACATAGAAAACCACGGTGCCGCTGGAAACCAGCTCACGACCCTGCTCGTCCACAATCGATGCCCGCAGGCTGTGTTCGCCGCGATGAACGTCGCCGATGGTGAACTGCGTCTGGGCCTCGGGCACGCCGCCCACCGGGACTCCATCGAGGTGGAGGCGCAAGGCATGGGCATCGCGAATCTCCGGCTCGACCGCCAGCTCGACGTTGAGCTGTCCACCGATGTTCCACAGCGTCTCCCCGGCCGCCGGTGAGACGATACTCAGCCGGGTGTAGCTGGCCGCCTGCTGCTCCTCGTCCGCCGCGAGGGCCGGGTCCGTCGCGGCGCGTTCCGGGATGGCCGGCGCCTCATAGGTCTGGGCCGGTCCGACCGTGATGCGCTCGGCGCCCGGCATCGGCCGATCCGAGTAGTGCACCACGCCGTGCTCGTCCACCCGGCGCCACAGTTCGCTCGCGGCCGCGCCAGCGGCGAGCCACGGCAATGCAAGCAGCACGATCCAGCGCATCGGGCGTCCTCCTTTGGCGGCATGGATAACAAGCATAGCGGGGCGAGCGCCCGGCTGACAAAACGCGGGCGGCGGGGATCGACCCGCCGCCCGAAAACGCGTCCTCCAGACTCGTCAGACGCTGTAGTACATGTCGAACTCCACCGGATGGGTGGTCATGCGCAACCGGGTCACATCCGCCATCTTCAGCCGGATGTAGGCGTCGATCAGGTCGTCGGTGAACACGCTTCCCGCCGTCAGGAACGCGCGATCCTCGTCGAGCGCATTGAGCGCCTCCTCGAGCGAATAACAGACTTCGGGGATGCCCTGCGACTCCTCGGCGGGCAGATCGTAGAGGTCCTTGTCGAGCGGGTCTCCGGGATGGATACGGTTCTGGATGCCGTCCAGGCCCGCCATCATCATCGCCGTAAAGGCGAAATACGGGTTTGCGGTGGAATCCGGGAAGCGGACCTCGATGCGGCGCCCCTTCGGGTTGGAGACGTAGGGGATGCGGATCGAGGCAGAGCGGTTGCGCGCGGAGTAGGCCAGCTTGACCGGCGCCTCGAAGCCCGGAACCAGGCGCTTGTAGCTGTTGGTCGCGGGATTGGTGAAGGCGTTCAGCGCGCGGGCGTGCTTGATGATGCCGCCGATGTAGTACAGGGCGGTTTCAGAAAGACCGCCGTACTCTTCGCCGGTGAACAGGTTCTTGCCGTCCTTGGCCAGCGACTGGTGGACATGCATGCCGTTGCCGTTGTCGCCGACCAGCGGCTTGGGCATGAAGGTCGCGGTCTTGCCGTAGCCCTGCGCGACGTTCCAGACGACGTACTTCAGCTTCTGCACATCGTCGGCCTTCTTGACCAGCGAGCCGAAGGCCACGCCGATCTCGCACTGGCCGGCGGTTGCGACCTCGTGATGGTGCACCTCCGGGTCCAGGCCCATGTCCTCGAGCACCATGCACATCGCCGAGCGGATGTCGTGCAGGGAGTCCACCGGCGGGACCGGGAAATAGCCGCCCTTGACCGTCGGCCGGTGGCCGAAGTTGCCGTCCGGGTAGATTTTCTCCGAGTTCCAGCCAGCCTCGGAGGAATCGATCTGGTACGAGACGCCCTTCATCTCCGAACTCCAGCGAACATCGTCGAAGATAAAAAACTCGTTCTCCGGCCCGAAGTAGGCCGTATCCGCCACCCCGGTAGACTTGAGATGGGCCTCGGCGCGGCGCGCGAGCGAGCGCGGGTCGCGCTCGTATCCTTGCATGGTGGACGGCTCGTACACGTCGCAGGTGATATTCACCGTCGTGTCCTCGGAGAACGGGTCGACCACGGCCGTGGCCGGGTCCGGCATCAGCACCATGTCGGATTCGTTGATGCTCTTCCACCCGGCGATGGAGGAGCCGTCAAACATCTTGCCTTCCTCGAACAGGTCCGCATCGGCCTTGCTGGCGGGAAGGGTTACGTGCTGCTCCTTGCCCTTGGTGTCGGTGAAGCGGAGATCGACGAACCTGGCCTCCTTTTCCTCGATCAGCGCGAGCACATCTTTGGCGTTCATCTGGTCTGTCCTCCGAGTCTGGATGCGATGGGGCCCGTCTCCCCGGACTGGACGCCGGGGTTCGGCGGGCGGAATTTCATAGAATCGTAGCCTCAGGTTTGCAGAAACCGTGCCAGCGTCGACCCCTGGCTTCGCACCACCTGGTCCAAGGCGATGGCGTGCCGAAGCGCCTGGCGAAACGACACATCCGCACCATCACGGTGCGCCGGCCTGTTCCCATGCACCAGAATAGACCGACGGAGCCGCTGCGGCGCTAGGTTATACTTGCGCGCCTCCACTGCAGGTAATCCGCCATGGGCTCCGCGGACATCGGCGCTCCGGCCGCCACTTTCCAGGATCTGGTGCTCGAGCTGCAGCGCTACTGGGCGGAGGCCGGCTGCGTGCTCATGCAGCCCCTGGACATGGAGGTCGGCGCCGCCACTTTCCACCCGGCGACCTTCCTGCGGGCCATCGGTCCGGAGCCGTGGAGCGCGGCCTATGTGCAGCCCTGCCGGCGGCCCACCGACGGGCGCTACGGCGAGAATCCCTTCCGCCTGCAGCACTACTACCAGTTCCAGGTGGTCATCAAGCCCTCGCCTCCGGACATCCAGGACCTGTACCTGGACTCGCTGCGCGCGATCGGCGTGGATCCGACAGTTCACGATGTGCGCTTCGTCGAGGACAACTGGGAGTCGCCCACGCTCGGCGCCTGGGGCCTGGGCTGGGAGGTCTGGCTGAACGGCATGGAGATCACGCAGTTCACTTACTTCCAGCAGGTCGGCGGGCTCGACTGCCGCCCGGTCACCGGCGAGATTACCTACGGCCTGGAGCGGATCGCGATGTACCTGCAGGGCGTGGACAGCGTGTTCGAGCTGTGTTGGGCGGACGGTCCCCTGGGGCGCGTCAGCTACGGCGATGTCTACCATCAGAACGAAGTGGAGATGTCGGTGTACAACTTCGAACAGGCCGACGTGGCGGTGCTGTTCAGGCAATTCGACGCGCACGAGACGGCCTGTGCCGAGCTGCTCGCGCGGGGCCTGGCGCTGCCGGCCTACGAGCAGGTGCTCAAGGCCTCGCATACCTTCAACCTGCTGGACGCGCGCCGCGCGATCTCGGTGACCGAGCGGCAGCGCTTCATCCTCAGGGTGCGCACCATGGCGCGCAGCGTCGCCGAGGCCTATTACGCCAGCCGCGAGGCGCTGGGATTCCCGATGCTGCAGCAGGCGGCGGATGCCGCGCATGGCTGAGCGCGCGGATTTCCTGGTCGAGCTTGGCACCGAGGAATTGCCGCCCAAGGCCCTGCCGGGACTGGCAGCGGCATTTCGCGACGGCCTGGTGGCCCGGCTTGCCGAGGCCCGCCTTGGGCATGGCGAGGTCTTGAGCTACGCCACACCGCGCCGGCTGGCGATCAAGATCCACCGGCTCGAGGACCGGCAGGCCGACCAGGAGCTCGCGTTGCGCGGGCCGCCGGTCCGCGTTGCGCGCTCCGCAGGCAGTTGGACGCAGGCAGCGGAGAAGTTTGCCGACTCCGCAGGCGTAGCCGTCGATTCGCTGGTGGAGCGCGCCGAACCGAAGGGTGCCTACGTCTACGCGCTGAAGACCGAGCGGGGTGCTGCCGCGGCCACACTCATGCCCGGCCTGGTCGAGTCTGCGCTGGCGGACTTGCCGGTGCCGCGGCGCATGCGCTGGGGCAGCTCAGACGCGGAGTTCGTGCGACCGGTGCACTGGCTGGTGATGCTGCTGGGCGAGGCCGTGGTGCCGTGCTCACTGTTCGGCATCACGGCGGGCCGCAGCAGCCGCGGGCATCGCTTCATGGCAGCAGGCGACGTACAGCTTGTCTCGCCGGCCGATTACCCCGACCGGCTTGAGACCGAGGGCTTCGTGCTGGCCTCGTTCGAGACACGCCGGGAAAGAATCCGTGTCCAGGCGGACACCGCGGCCGGCGAGACAGCCGGGCGGCTGGTGCTCGACCCGGCGCTGCTCGACGAAGTCACTGCGCTGGTGGAATGGCCGGTACCGGTGGCCGGCCAGTTCGATGCCCGCTTCCTCGAGCTGCCCGAGGAGGTGCTGATCGCGACGCTGCAGGACCACCAGCGCTGTTTCCCGGTGCGCGACGCCGACGGCCGCCTGCTGGCGCGCTTCATCGCCATCAGCAATCTCGACAGCCCGCGGCCCGACGCAATTCGTCATGGCAACGAGCGTGTCGTGCGGCCGCGGCTCGCCGACGCCGCATTCTTCTGGGAGCAGGACCGGCGCAGTCCGCTCAGCGCGAGCATGGCCGCGCTGGACGGCGTGGTGTTCCAGGACAAGCTTGGCAGTGTCGGCGACAAGAGCCGCCGCGTCGCCGCGCTGGCGACGCAGATCGCGCGCTTGGCCGGCTTCGATACGGCGCTCGCCGAGCGCGCCGCGGTGCTGGCCAAGTGCGACCTGGTCACTGCAATGGTCGGCGAGTTCCCCGAGCTGCAGGGGATCATGGGCCGCTATTACGCCCGCGCCGACGGCGAACCGGCCGAACTCGCTGCCGCAATCGAGGAGCAGTACCTGCCGCGGTTCGCCGGCGATCGCCTGCCCGCCACGGCGACCGGGCGGACCCTGGCGCTGGCCGACAAGCTGGACACCATTGCGGGAATTTTCGTGATCGGCCAGCGGCCGACGGGCAATCGCGACCCCTTCGGCATTCGCCGGGCCGCGCTCGGCGCATTGCGCATCCTGATCGAGTGCCAGCTCGACCTCGACTTGCCGTCGCTGGTGGAACAGGCAGTGGCAAACCAGCCGCTTACCGCGGCACCGGAGGTCCCCGGCCAGGTCGTCGAATTCATGATGGAACGCCTGCGCGGCTATTATCTCGAGGGCACCGGCCCGCTGGTTGCGGGCCACGATGCCTTCGAAGCCGTGTTGACGCGCCGCCCGGCCTCGATGGTCGACTTCCAGCAACGCCTGGCGGCGGTGCTGGAGTTTGCGCGTCTCGATGCCGCGATCTCACTGACCGCCGCCAACAAGCGGATCGCGAATATCCTGCGACAGGCCCACGGGGCCACCCGCGGCGAGATCGAGGTGGAACTGCTCGGCGAGCCTGCCGAGCGCGCGCTGCACGAGCAGGTCCGCGCACTGGCCGAGGAGGTTGCCCCGCTGGTGGCGGCGCGGCGTTATCGCGAGGCGCTGGAGCGCCTGGCAACATTGCGCGAGGCAGTCGACCGGTTCTTTGACGAGGTGCTTGTCATGGATCCCGATCCTGCGCTCAGGCGCAATCGCCTGGCGCTGCTGGCCGGCCTGCGGGAACTGTTCATGGGCATCGCGGACGTCTCCAGGCTCGGCTCGGCGGTCTCTTGAGCGCCGCCGGAGGCCGGCCGTTGAGCTGGTTGCGCTCGTTCCTTTACACCGTCTTCCTGTTCCTGTCCGTCCCGGTTCACGCCACCGCCGTGGTGCTACTCGGCCCGTTCGGCCACCGCATCTGTTACCGGGCCGCCGTCAACTGGGCTTCGCTCAACCTCTACCTGCTCGACAGGCTGTGCGGGCTGCGCTTCACGGTCGAGGGGACGGAACACATTCCCAGCGAGGCCGCCGTGCTGTATTGGAAGCACGAGTCGGTGTTCGAGGCGCTGGTCGGCGCGGTGGTCTTTCCGCCGCAGACCTGGGTGGTGAAGCGCGAACTGATGTGGATTCCCTTCTTAGGCTGGGGTCTCGCGCTGCTCAAGCCAATCGCGATCAACCGCAAGTCCGGGCGGGCCGCGGTGAAGCAGGTCATTTCCCAGGGTCAACAGCGACTGCGAGACGGCCTGTTCATAGTGATCTATCCGGAAGGCACGCGGGTGCTGCCTGGCCGTGAGCGACGATTCGGCGTCAGCGGCGCCGCGCTCGCCAAGGCCGCCTCCTGTCCCCTCGTACCCGTGGCCCACAACGCCGGCGATTTCTGGCCCCGACGCAGCCTGCTGAAGTGTCCCGGCACGGTGCGCGTGGTCATCGGCCCGCCGATCGAAACCGCCGGGCTGAGCCCCGAGGAAATCACCCGCCTGGGGCGGGCTTGGATCGACGCAACCGTGGCACGGATCAGTCCGCAGCGCCCTGTCAGGCTCAGCGGGATAGCGGGACAAAATCGCTGAAATCGCCCATTGTGCGGCAATTCTGCGGTTAACTTCCTCAAACGTCCAGGTTCGAGACGGACAGCGCGTTCTTCTCGATGAATTCGCGGCGCGGCTCGACGTGGTCCCCCATCAGGGTGGTGAAGATGTCGTCGGCTGCCACCGCGTCCTCGATCCGGACTTGCATGAGCCGCCGGGTCGCGGGATTGACAGTGGTTTCCCACAACTGGTCGGGGTTCATCTCACCCAGACCCTTGTAGCGCTGAATGGCCTGGCCCTTGCGCGCCTCGGCCATGAGCCACTCGACTGCCTGGCGAAAAGTCGTGACCGCCTGGCGGCGTTCACCGCGGACGACGAACGCGCCTTCCGCGACCAGGTCGGCCAGCTCGGCAGCAAGCCCGGCGATCCGGCGGTACTCCGCCGACTCGAAGAAATCGCGATGCAGCGAGCGCGCCGTGTCCACGCCGTGGTGGTGGCGGGAAATGCGGATCTCCCAGCCGGGCTGTCCGGCCTCGTGGTGCAGCGCCAGCCGGTAGCGCGGCGCCTCGGCCTTGCCGACCAGGCGCCCGGCCAGCTGACGCATCCACGCGTCCACCCGGTCGAGTTCGTTCAGCTGCCCGGTGGTCAGGGCTTCGCTGTACAGCAGTTGCTCGAGCACGCGCTCGTCGTAGCGGCGTCCGAGGCGGGCGATGATCGCCATGACCTCGGCGTACTTGCGCATCAGCGTCTCCAGGCCGGGGCCCTGCAGCGGCGGGGCGTCGGCCGAGAGATAAAGCGCCGCACCGTCGAGCGCCACGCTCGCCAGGTAGGCAGTCAGCTCGGCATCGTCTTTTACATAATGCTCCTGCTTGCCTTTCTTGATCTTGTACAGTGGGGGCTGGGCGATGTAGATGTGGCCCCGCTCGATCAACTCCGGCATCTGGCGGTAGAAAAACGTCAGCAGCAGCGTGCGAATGTGCGAGCCGTCGACATCGGCGTCGGTCATGATGATCACGCGGTGATAGCGCAGCTTGTCGGGGTTGAACTCCTCCCGGCCGATTCCGCACCCGAGTGCGGTGATCAGCGTGCCGACCTCGGCCGAGGACAGCATCTTGTCGAAGCGCGCCTTCTCGACATTCAGGATCTTGCCCTTGAGCGGCAGGATGGCCTGGGTGCGGCGGTCACGTCCCTGCTTGGCGGAGCCTCCCGCCGAGTCGCCCTCGACCAGGAAAAGCTCGGACAGCGCAGGGTCTTTCTCCTGGCAGTCGGCCAGCTTGCCGGGCAGGCCGGCGACGTCGAGCGCGCCC
>CAZOSZ010000007.1:0-29916 GCA_964582505.1 uncultured Ectothiorhodospiraceae bacterium
AGCCAGCCCGGAAACGCCGTCGCCGCCGCGCCGGCCGCCGGGTCCTCCAGGATGCCCAGCCCCGGCGCGAACATTCGCGCGCGGTAACGCGTGCCCTGAGGTCCCTCCAGCGGCGCCACCAGGTAGAGCTGGCTGGCCCACCAGTCCTTCAGGATCTCGCGCCAGCGCTGCAAGTCCAGTTCGGCGCGCGCCAGCGTGTCGGCGTCGCGGACCGGCACGATGAGAAACGGGATGCCGGCACTGTAGGCCTCCGGCCCCCAGGCGCCGGCCAGCAGATCCGTGTTGCGCAGTGAGACGATCGCTGCCAGCGCCTCGGCGGGCGGTGGCGGTGGTCCTTTCTCCGGCATTCTCGCGGCCCACAGCCAGGCGCTGCGAGCTTCCTTGTGGGCGCGCAGGCTGACCCGCACCGGGCCGACTTCCTCGCCGAACACAAACTCCGGCTTCTCCCAGCCCTCGTCGGCCAGCGCCAGCGCCGCGCCGATGGTCGGGTGGCCGGCAAACGGCAGTTCCCTGGATGGAGTGAAGATTCTCAGCCGGTGGGTTTCGTCCGGATTGCGGGGCGGCAGCACGAAGGCTGTCTTCGACAGGTTGAACTCGCGGGCGATGCGCTGCATCTGTGCGGCGCTCAAGCCTTCGGCTTCGGGCAGCAGCGCCAGCGGATTGCCGCCGTAGGCGACGTCGGTGAATACGTCGAGCACGCGATACCGGCGCCGGCGCAGGCTCACTCCCTGGGTCTCCTGTGGCGGCGAATCATCCACGCGGGCAGCGCCAGCATGAGCCCGACGCCGATGACGATCAGACCGATGCCAAGAGTCGGGGAACTCAGTGCCTCGGGGACCAGGCGTGGGCCGGCGTCGATCAGATCGAGCACGCCGATCGCCACCAGCACGGCCCCGAGTGCGTCGAGGAACAGCAAGCGGCGCGGGATGCGCTGCTTGTGGATTTCCATGCCGGGGGTCATGCGCGTGCCTCTACGAAACGCTCGGTGACCCAGCTCGACCATGCGGCAATGGTCATCGACGGTGGTCCTCCGGGTGCGCCGGGCAGGGCCGCGGCATCGAGAACGAAAAGTCCGGGGTTGTCGTGTGCTTCCCCGCGGCCGTCGACCACGCCCTCCTTGCCGGTCGCGCCAAGCGCCGCGCCACCGAGCGGATGCACAGTGAAGGTGCCGCGCCCGGCTCGCACGGGTCGCGCGGAAGCTTCCTCGATGCGGCGAAACATCTCACGCGCCCGCTCGAACACGGCGCTCGCCTCGCGCCGGTAGTAGATCCGAAGCCGGCCGCGCTCCAGGTGGACCCGGCCGTCGGCGCGGTCGGCGCCCATGGCCACCAGCAGCAGGCCTCGGCGCAGGCGCCGCTTCAGAAACTCCGGCACCGGCATGCCCTCCAGCCCGATCATGCCGATCTCGATCAACAGGGGTTGATCCGCGCCGCCGTCACGCAGCGCCAGCGGCCCGTGGCAGGGCAGTCCGCGGCTGTAGTCGGCCTGGGCATCGTCCAGCGCCCACCAAGCGGCACAGTCGCCGTTGGTGCCGAAGCCCTGGCCGAGCGCCGGCAGCCCCTCGAGCCCGCGCGCTTCTTCGCGGCTGACGAACAACAAGCGCAGCGTGTTCATGGTCCCGGCCGCCAGCATGACGTGCTCGGCGTAGAAAGGCTCGACGCGCCCGGTATAAAGGTTGCGCACCTGCACGCAATAACGCGCCGCGTGCGTCTGCCGGCAGCGGGTCACGGAAATCGCCTCATGCATGTCGAGCACCCTGAGGCCGCGGCGCATCGCCGGGGCCAGGTAGGCGAAATCCAGCGTGGTCTTGGTGCCGAAGTGCGAGCCGAGCAGGCCGCCGTCCTTCCAGTCGGCCTCGCGCCGGCGAATGCCTTCGCCCCAGTCGATCTCGCGGCTGGTGCCCGGTGTTTCCGGGAATTGCACGGCGTGCAGCGGCCGTTCCAGTGCGATGCCGGAATCGAGCCACTGCGACTCGCGGTAACGCTTCGCCGTCAGGTTGGGAATGGCGTCCTCGAGGCGCGGCGCCCGTCCGCCCATCTCCGCCATGACCCGCTGGTAATGGGGTTCCAGCGCCTCGCCGGACACGTCCGGATGATGGCCGTCCCAGAAGCCGGGGACGCGCGGCCGGTCGTTGAGTGCGGTATAGATATGGCTGCCGCCGCCGACCCCGGAAGAGCACAGCGCCGACACGTCACCGGCGGAGAACAGCTCGAACAGGCCGTAACGCGACAGGCTCAGGCCATTTCGCGGCAGGATGCGGCCGTGGATGCGCTTGAAGCCGCGCGTCAACAGCTGCATGCGCGCCGGATAGCGGATCCGGTTGGGAATGCCCATGGACTGCACCGGCAGGGTGTCCCGCCAGGGGCCGCGCTCCAGCAGCGTGACATCCACTCCGACTTCCGCAAGCCGGGCCCCAGCCACGCTGCCGCCAAAGCCGCTGCCGACGATCAGCACCTCGTGTACGCGGGCCATTGAATCTCCATAGAACTTCGGGTCGCATGAAGAATATAGGGAATTGTGCGTAGAATCAGGACGCCGGGCGATTCGGGTATCCGTGGGGGAGGCCCTGCCTGGCCGCGGTCGGTGGGCGGCCATGAACACCAGGAAGCGTTATTCAAGTGGATTCTTTGCGGAGCTGAGGCGACGCAACGTGTTCCGCGTGGCGGCCGCCTACGCGATCGTGGCATGGCTGCTGCTGCAGGCAGGGGACATCCTGTTCGGCAACTTCGAGGCGCCCGGCTGGGTGTTCAAGTCCTTCGCCACCCTGCTGGTACTCGGCTTCCCGCTGGCGCTGTTCCTCACCTGGGCCTATGAGCTGACGCCGGAGGGGGTAAAGCGCAGTGCCGAGCTTGAACCGTCCGGAGCGGCCGGGCCGCGCAGCGGCGGTGGACTGAACTGGCTGATCGGAATCGGCGCGCTGGCGCTGATTGCGTTGCTGGCGGTGGAACGGCTCTGGCTGGCCGGTCAGTCCGGGCAGTCTGCGCCGGCCCCGTCCGCGCAGGCCGATACGCGGCGCGCACCGGGAATCCCGAGGCCTATGATTTCTACCTGCGTGGCCGGCAGTCTGCCCGCGAGCCCACCCGCGACGGCCTGTTGCGAGGCATCGAGCAATACGAGCAGGCGGTCGCACTGGACCCGGAGTCGGCCGAGGCGCACGCCGCGATGGCCTTCGTGCGCGATCGCTACTACAGCGACAGTCGCGGCGCGCAGTCGTATTTCGAACGTGCCCTGGCCATCAATCCCAGCTACGTCACGGCCTACAATCTGTACGGCGACACCTTGCGCGATCTTGGCGAGATCGAGCGCATGATCGCGGTACATCGCACTGCCGTGGAACTCGATCCACTGTCGGTGTTCATGAAAACCCGGCTGGCGGCCAAGCTGACCGACGTCGAGGGGCCGGGGCAGGCGGAGGCAACGCAAATCATCGCCGCAGTCCTGGAGGAGTTCCCGGACAACGATTACGGCCACGAGGAGCTCGGCAACCTGTATCGCCAGCAAGGCAGGCTGGCCGATGCCCTCGCTGCCTACCGGTCGGTGCACTTCGCACGGCCCGGCGACCCCTATAGCGCCGCGCAGATCGCGCAACTCGCGCTGTTCCTCGGCGACGAGCCGCTGGCCGAAACCTGGATTGCCGCCGCCCGGGAGCGGGGCGAGGACAACCGCAGGCACCTGCACGAGGCATTGCAGCTCAAGGGATACCAGGACTTGCGTGGCGCCGAGCTGGGCCAGCTGGACGTGCTGATCGAGCTGGCGTGGGTCGAGCAGCAGATGAGCTTGTCGAGCTGGTCGAACCACGCCGCAAGCTCGCGGCGATTGCTCCGACAGCTGCGTGCGGCCGGTGTGATCAGTATCTTCGGCTTTGGCTTGCGGACCGACTATGGCCTGGCCCGCGTCGCCGCAATGGAGCAAGATCGCCCGGCGGCGCTGGCCCATCTGCGCGCGGCGGTCGACCAGGGCTTCTCCGAGTACTGGTTTCTCGATCGCGACCCGGTATTTGCCGCCTGGCACGACGACGCTGAATTTCGCGCGATCGTTGCCGGCATGCTGGAGCATGCCGCAAGCGAGCGCGCAACGCTCGCGGGCCGGGAGATCCTGCCGTGAGCCTGTTCGCCGAACTCAAGCGGCGCAACGTGCTCCGTGCCGGCCTGGCCTGGCTGGCGATGTCTTGGCTGCTGATCGCGATTGCCGACCTGCTGTTCCCCGCCTTTGGCTTTCCCGACGAGGTCGTGCGCTGGCTGATCATCGGCCTGGCCCTGGGGCTGGTGCCGGTCATGTCCTTCGCCTGGCTGTTCGAACTGACCCCGCAGGGGCTCAGGCGGGACCGCGGGCCACAGCACGAGAGTCCGGAGAATGTCCGCGCCGGCCGGCGCACCGACCAGCTGATCATCGTGCTGTTGTTGCTTGCGGTGGGTTTTTCGGCAGTCAGGCAGTTCGTGCTGCCGCAACGGGTGACGCCACCGCCTGCCGTGCAGCAGCCTGCCACGCCCGCAGCCGTTGCGGACCTGTGGCCGCCTGCGCCGCCTGGGCCGGTGGATCCCCGTTCCATTGCCGTGCTGCCTTTCGCCAACCTCAGCCCGGACCCCGAGAACGCCTACCTCGCCGATGGCATCGCGGACGAGATCCTCAACGTGCTGGCGCGCGTGGCAGGCCTCAAGGTGGCCTCGCGGACCTCATCGTTCTCGCTGCGCGAGCAACGCATTGGCGTGCGCGAGATCGCGCGTCAGCTGGGCGTGGCGCACGTGCTGGACGGCTCGGTGCGCCGCCAGAACGACCAGTTGCGGATCACCGCGCAGCTGGTCGAGGCCGATACCGACCAGCAGCTCTGGTCGGGCAGTTTCGATCGCCGCCTGACCGACATCTTCAGCCTGCAGGAGGAGATCGCGCAGTCCATCGCCGATGCGCTGGCCGACACACTGGGCGTCCGCACGGTGCAGGTGCGCCGTGTCACCGCGGATCTGCAGGCCTACGAGCTGTACCTGCGGGGCCGCCAGCTGTTCGCGCAGCGGGGCGCCAACCTGCCGCCGGCACGCGAGCTGCTGGAACAGGCCGTCGCGCACGACCCGCGTTTCGCTGAGGCCTGGGCGACGCTGGCCGGCGTGCTCTACGTCATGCCCTCGTACTTCGCTGAGGTGTCCTCCGAGGAGGCTTCGTCGCAGGCACGCGCGGCGGCCACGCGCGCGCTCGCGTTGCTGCCTGACCAGCCCGACGCGCTGGCGGTCAGCGCACGGCTTGCGGCCGAGCGCGGCGATCGCCTGAGTGCGGCCGAACTGATGGAACGTGCGCTTGAGCACGGCGCCAACAACGCCAACAGCTGGATGTGGCGCGGCCTCAGCCTGCTCGAGGCAGGCCATGTGCAAGTGGCGCGCGCGTCATTCGAGGAGGCCCATCGGCTCGACCCGCTGAGCGGCATTCACCTGGGCTGGATCGGTGCGACCCTCGTGATTGCCGGCGAGGCGGCGTCCGCCGAAGATTACCTGCAACGCGCCCATGCATTGGGCTGGCGCGGGCCCGCCAGCGCCTGGCTGCTCAAGCAGGCCCTGGCCGAAGGCTTCGGCGAGCAGGCCGCCCGGCGTTATCAGGACTGGCTGCGCGACGACGGCCGGATTGCCGGGGCGCATCGCGAGACCCATGAGCGCATCGCACCCGCAATGGCCGATCCCGCGCAACGCGAACAGGCGCGCGACGCGGTCGCGGCGGCAGTGCGCAGCTGGCCGGACAGTGAATGGACCCAGCTCTTCCTGTTGCTCGGCCTGACCGACGATGCCGTGGCCGAGGCGCTGCGGCCCAAGCCTGCCTCGGGCCAGATCCTGCTGTTGATGATCTGGTCGGCCGTAGACCGGCCATTTCGCGAGCATCCACGCTTCATCGAGCTGGCCAGGCAAAAAGGTCTGCTGGAGTTCTGGGACCGCCATGGCGATCCCGATCACTGCCGGCGAGTCATGGCGCCGCAAGCCAGGCTGGAATGCGAGCGGTGAGCCGGTACAACTGGAGGAGCATCGCAATGACTGACTCAAGGCCAATGACGCGGCGGCAGGTGCTCAAGGCCACTCTGGGTGTGGGCGGCCTGGCCGTCGGCGGCCGCCTGATGGCCGCCCAGCCGGGCGTCACGCCCCGCCAGACCGAGGGCCCGTTCTTTCCCACCCGCGACCAGGCCGACAAGGACATCGACCTGACCTGGATCGAAGGGCATGCCGAGCGTGCGTTGGGCGAGGTTATCGACGTCAGCGGGCAGGTCCTGGCTGAGGACGGCAAGCCCCTGGCCGGCGCGCGGGTCGATGTCTGGCAGGCCAACCACCATGGCCGCTACGACCACGAGCGCGACCCCAACCCGGCGCCGCTCGATCCGAACTTTCAGGGCTGGGCCCGGTTCACCACGGATGCGGAGGGCCGATATCGATTCAGGTCGATCAAGCCGGGTGCCTACAAGGTTCAGGACAGCTGGACCCGCCCGCCGCACATCCATTTCAAAGTGGCGCAGCGCGGCTTTCACGAGCTCACCACGCAGATGTACTTTGCCGGCCATCCACTGAACGACGCCGACCGCCTGTTGCTGGAAGTGCCGGAGAACGAGCGGGGGCGGCTGATCGTGGAGTTTTCCGGCCAATCTTCGGATCCGGAAACGCCGTCTCATGGCCATTTCGACATCGTGCTGCGGCAGGTGGCTCCGGTGCCGGGGCGCGGCTGAGCGGGCCGGGCGCGTGAGCCGCCCATGCGTAACGGATTGCGTTATATAACGGGCTCCGTGTGCGGCGCAGGCCGCGCCTGCTCAACGATTCCCTCCGTTGGCCCGCGGGTGATGCGCACAAGGAAATGATTGACGGCTATCGAGGTGACTGCCATGGCCAAGAGGACACTGCCTGATATTCATCCCGGCAAGATACTGCTCGAGGAATTCCTCGAGCCGCTGGGACTGAGCCAGAACGCGCTGGCGCGATCGATCGGTGTGCCGCCGCGCCGGATCAACGAGATCGTGCTTGGCAAGCGCGGCATCAGCGCCGATACCGCAGTGCGGCTGGCGCGGGCCCTGGGGGATGAGCTCAAGACGATCCCGCGGATCGCAGCCTGAAGCATCGGCGACCAGCGTCGGTGGGTATCATCACGGAACTGAAGCGCCGCAAGGTGTTCCGCGTAGCGGTGGTCTACGCGGCCACGGCCTTCGCGGTCATGCAGGCGGCCGACGTGATGTTGCCGCGCCTGGGCGTGCCCGACTGGGCCGCGACACTGGTCGTGGCGCTGACCGTCCTGGGTTTTCCGCTGGTCCTGGTGCTGGCCTGGACGCTGGACCTGACACCGCAGGGCTTGCGCGCTGCACTGGATACGCCGGAGCTCAACGCCTTGTTCGAATTCCGCCGTCGGAACCTGCGCGAACGCGACGGGGTGTTGCAATGAGGCTGTTTGCGAAGCTCAAGCGCCGCAAGGTCTTCCGCGTGGCAATCGGCCTTGAAGGGGCGAATGTGAGAAACATGGTATCATGTGACTCACATGAAAATAGGAGAGCCACATGTCAAGCATGATTCAAATCCGCAATGTGCCCGAGGAGGTCCACCGGGCGCTGAAAGCGCGTGCGGCACTGGCCGGCAAGAGCATGAGCGAAATGATCCTGGAGGAGCTGCAGGCCATGCTGGCGCTGCCGTCGGAACGGGAGCTGCGCGAGCGGCTGGAGCAGGCCGAGCCCTTCGCCATGAAGAAGTCCTCCGCCGGGTTGATCCGCCGCGAGCGTGATGCCGCGTGACCCGGATCCTGGTCGTCGATGCCTCGGTCGTCGTCGACCTGATTGGACGTTTCCATCCACGGCCGATCGAAGCCCTGCTGTGGGCCGAGGACACCGTGCTGGCGGCGCCTGAGTTGCTCGACTTGGAAGTCCTGCAGGCCCTGCGCAGGCTGGACCAGGACGGCGCGATACCACCGAGCCGCATGCAGGTGGTCGAGCTGCTGCAGGCGCTGCGCATCCGGCGCTTTCGGCACCACCATCTGCTCGACGGCGTCTGGTCGCTGCGCAACAATCTGACCGCTTGCGACGCCGCGTACGTGGCGCTCACCGGCCTGCTGGGCGGCACGCTGGTCACGCGCGACGAGAAGCTTGCCGGTGCGCCCGGCCTCGATGTGCGGGTGGAGGTCCCTTGAGCACCCAGCCGAATCTATGGACCGAACTGAAGCGCCGCAACGTGTTCCGCGTGGCTGCGGCCTACGCGGTGGTGGCCTGGCTGCTCATCGAGGTCAGCGACACGGTGTTCCCGCGGCTCAGCCTGCCGGAATGGACGGTGACCTTCGTCATCGCGTTGCTCGTGCTCGGTTTTCCGCTGGCGCTGTTTCTCTCCTGGGCCTACGAGCTGACGCCCGAGGGCGTGAAAAAGACCCGGGAGGTGAAGCTGGCGGAATCGGTCACCGCCAGCACCGGCCGCAAGCTGGATTTCGCCATCATCGCCGTGCTGCTGGTGGCGCTGGGCTGGTTTGCCTGGGACAAGTTTGGCAGCCGCCCGGACCTGCCGGTGGCCACGTCGGGCCGACCGGAGGCATCGATCGCGGTGCTGCCGTTTAGCGACATGAGCGCCGCCGGCGACCAGGAGTATTTCGGCGATGGTCTGGCAGAGGAGATCCTCAACCTGCTGGCGGGCGTGTCCGAGCTGAAGGTCAGTGGCCGCACGTCCTCATTCTCCTTCAAGGGCAAGGACACGCCGATCCCCGAGATCGGCCGTGCGCTCGGCGTGGCCCATGTGCTGGAAGGCAGTGTGCGCAAGTCCGGCGACCGGCTGCGCATCACCGCCCAGCTGGTCAACACCGAGGATGGATTTCACCTGTGGTCGGAAACCTTTGACCGCCAGCTCGCGGATATCTTCGCGATCCAGGACGAGATCGCCGGCGCGATCGCCAAGGCGCTGCGCGTCACGCTGACCGGCCAGGCCGCCGGCGGCGACCTCGGCGCCTACGACCTGTACTTGCAGGCGCGCACGCTGATCTACGGCCGCACCGTCTCGGGTCTGAAGCGGGCCCGCGAACTGATCGACGAGGCCCTTGCGCTGGACCCGGACTACGCGCCGGCGCTGGCCGCGTCGGGGGAGTTGTGGATGTTGCTGGCCGATGCCCCGGACAGCTACGGCGACGTTCCCGCCGAGCAGGCCTATTCAGCGGCGCGCACGCAACTGGAGCGTGCATTGGCGCTCAATCCGGAGCTTGCCGATGCCCATGCCGCGATGGGCCTGCTGTTCCATGTGCTTGGCGACTACGGTGGTGCCCACGCCCGCCTGCAGCGCGCGCTCGCGATCAACCCGAGCCTGACCAATGCGAACCATTGGCTGGCACTGAACCTGTCGCGCAGCGGCAGCGCTCGCGAGGCGGTGGAGGCTCGCCGGCGCTTTGCCGTGCTCGACCCGCTGTTCCTGACCAACCTGACGAACCTGGTGAATGACTACCTTACCGTAGGCGATTACGCCGCAGCGGACCGGCTCGCGCAGCAGCTGCAGCGCAGCCACGCCGACCGCAGCCAGGCGGTGTGGGCGCTGGCGGTCACCCACTTGCGCCAGGGACGGCTGTCGGCGGCCGTCGAGGCGATCGAGCGTGCCATCGCCATGGACGCCGAATGGGCGCACACCCGGCCCATGGCGGCACGCATCCACTATGCGATCGGCGATTTCGACACGGCGGCCGAGCGCGGCCCCGCGGGTTCGGATGGCTGGCTCCTGATCGCACAGGGCCAGCTGGAGCGCGGCGTGGCGCGGGCACGGGCGCGGTCGAAGGCCGCTCCGGCCAACAGCTTCGCGACCTTGGGTCTGCTGACCGCGTTGTCGCTCGCCGGCCGCCATCAGGAGCTGCTCGACGAGGTAACCGAGCGCTGGGGCGGCGTGAGCGGCCTGCGCGCGGAATTTCCGCAGCCTGAAATATGGGCCGAGGCATTGAGCCTGCTGGCCACCGCGCAGCGGGCCACCGGCCGACAGGCCGAGCTTGAGGCGACGCTGCAGGAATGGAAGGAGGTCCTGGCCTTCCTCGCGGACAGCGGCCACGCAGACGGGGTCTTCCTGTTCAACCAGGCGAGTTACTACGCGCTGAGCGGCGACCCTGACGCGGCGCTGGCCGGATTGGCCAAGGCCATCGACGCCGGCTGGCGTGATCCGCTGCTGGCCCGTGACCCGGTGTGGGAACCCTTGCACCGCGATCCGGACTTCCAGGCCCAGGTCAGCCGCATGGCCGGATTGATCAATGCGGAGCGCGCCAAGCTCGGCATGCGGCCATTGCCATGAGCCTCTACACCGAGCTCAAGCGCCGCAACGTGTTCCGCGTCGCCGCGGCTTATGTGGTACTGGCATGGCTGCTGATCGAGGTGGCCGAGACAGTGCTGCCGATTTTCGAGGTCCCGGGCGCGTTCCTGCGCGGCATCGTCATCATGGTGATCCTCGGCTTTCCGCTCGCGCTGTTCCTGGCATGGGCCTACGAGCTGACGCCGCAGGGGATCAAGCGGACCGTCGAGGTCGATCCACTCGAGTCCATCACCCGCCTGACCCGCCGCAAGCTCGACTTTGTCATCATCGGGCTGATGGCCGTGGCATTGGCCTATTTCGTCGTCGACAAATTCGTGTTCACGGCCCGGCCGGTGGAGACGCTCGCGGAGTCCGCGGCGACTCGGGAGGCATCGATCGCGGTGCTGCCGTTTAGCGACATGAGCGCCGCCGGCGACCAGGAGTATTTCGGCGATGGTCTGGCAGAGGAGATCCTCAACCTGCTGGCGGGCGTGTCCGAGCTGAAGGTCAGTGGCCGCACGTCCTCATTCTCCTTCAAGGGCAAGGACACGCCGATCCCCGAGATCGGCCGTGCGCTCGGCGTGGCCCATGTGCTGGAAGGCAGTGTGCGCAAGTCCGGCGACCGGCTGCGCATCACCGCCCAGCTGGTCAACACCGAGGATGGATTTCACCTGTGGTCGGAAACCTTTGACCGCCAGCTCGCGGATATCTTCGCGATCCAGGACGAGATCGCCGGTGCGATTGCTGCCGCGCTCAAGCTGACACTGGTCGGCGAAGCCGCCGGGGCGGGCAATCTCGAGGCCTATGACCTGTATTTGCAGGCGCGATCCCTGGTCTACAGCCGGAATCCGCAGAGTCTCCGGGAGGCACGGCGGCTGATCGACCGGGCGCTCGAGCTCGATCCGGACTACGCACCGGCAGCGGCCGCGTCCGGCGAGCTGTGGCAGCTGTTGTCGGATGACGTCAATTCCTACGGGGACATCCCTGTAGCCATGGCGAGCGCTGCAGCCCGCAAAGACCTGCAGCGCGCATTGCACCTCGACCCTGCGCACGCGGACACGCATGCCGCGCTGGGCCTGCTGTTCCTGAACCTGGGCGATCACGCCGCAGCCGAGGGCCATTTGACACGTGCGCTCGCGATCAATCCGAGCCTGACCAACGCCAACCATTGGTACGTGCTCAATCTGTCCCGCAGTGGACGCGCCCGGGACTCGGTGGCCGCAAGCCGGCGCTTTGCCGAGCTGGATCCCCTGTTCGTGACCAACCTTGGAAACCAGGTCATCCACCTTATGGTGGTGGGCGACTACGCCGCCGCCGAACGCCTTGGGCAGCAACTGCAGCGCAGTTATCCGGACAGGAGTCGTCCATCCGCCGTACTGGCGATCGCCAATTCTTTCCAAGGCAAACTGGCGATCGCCAGAGGTGCCATCGATCGCGCGCTGGCTCTGGAGCCGGAGTCGGCCTTCAATCGCTGGACGGCCGAGATCATTCACTACAAGCTTGGCGACTGCGATGCGGCGCTCAGAGTCTCCACGGGCTGGACCGAAGCCCAATGCCTGGTCTCGATGGGACGTGACGCCGAGGGACTGGAGCGGGTACGCGCCCGGATTGAGGCCGCGCCGGACGGGCTGACGGCCATCTGGGGGTGGCTCCACGGGCTGGCTCTGAGCGGACGACACGAGGAGTTGCTCGCGTGGGTGGATCAGCGCCGCTATGGTCCCGCCGAGCTCAGGAGCCTGATGCCGGTCGACATTTCGCAAGGCGGCGGCCTGTCACCCCTGGCGGAGGCCCAGCGCGCCATGGGTCGTGTGCCACAGCTCGCCGAGACGCTGGCTCACTGGGGCGAGACGCTGGCATTTCTCGAGGGGAACGGCTATGCAACGGGCGACTTCCGGTTCTGGCAGGCTTCGCATGCCGCGCTCAGCAACGAACGTGAGGCTGCGCTGGCCAGACTGGGCGAGGCGATCGACCTGGGGTTTCGCGATCCACTGCTGGCCCGTGCGCCGGCCTTTGCGCCCTGGCAGGACGATCCCCAATTCCAGGCGCAGCTCGAGCGCATGCGCGAGCTGATCAACATCGAGCGCGCCAGCCTGGGCATGGAGCCGCTGGAGTGAATGGCGGCATGAGCCTGTTCACCGAGCTCAAGCGTCGCAACGTGTTCCGCGTCGGGATGGCCTACGCGCTGGTGGCCTGGCTGCTGATCCAGGCAGCCGACATCCTGTTGGGCAACTTCGGCGCGCCCCAGTGGGTGTTCAGGTCCTTCGCCGCGTTGATGGCGCTCGGTTTTCCGCTGGCGCTGTTTCTGGCCTGGGTATACGAGCTCACGCCGGAAGGTGTGAGGCGCAGCGGCGAAGGGCGCCCGGAGGAATCGCTGCGGCCGGAATCCGGCAGGCGCCTGGACTGGCTGATCCTCGCCGGCATGGGGCTGGTGGTTGCGGTGGTGTTGGCTGACCGGATCTGGAGCGCGCGCACCCCGGGGCCTGACGTCAAGGAGGCGCAGTCTGCCGCACCGGCCGATCCGGCGGAGCGGCGCCCCATCACCGAGCGGTCCATCGCTGTGCTGCCGTTTGCCGACTTGAGTCCCACGGGCGACCAGGCCTATTTTGCCGATGGCATTGCGGAGGAACTGCTCAATGCGTTGTCCCGGGTCGGGAGTCTGCGCGTGGCAGGGCGAAGTTCCTCGTTTCATTTCCGGGGTCGTAGCGAGCATCTTCGCGCGATCGGCGAGATCCTGCATGTCGCCTATGTCCTGGAGGGCTCGGTGCGCAAGAGCGCCGAACGTGTGCGGATCAACGCGCAGCTCGTCAGCACCCATGATGGATTTCACCTTTGGTCCGAGACCTACGACGGCGAGCTCAAGGACATCTTCGACCTGCAGGAGCGGATTGCCCGGGCGATCACCTCGGAGCTGGAAGTGGTATTGGACGGAAAGCAGCAGGAACGGATCGTCGATGTGGCCACCGAGAATACGGAAGCCTTCGCGCTGTTCCTGCAGGCTACGGCCATCTTCAACCGGCGCGACCGCGATCGCCTGGGGCATGCAGCGGAGCTGCTGGAAGAGGCGATCCGGCTCGATCCGGAGTTCACCCGTGCCCGTTCCAGGCTGGCGGCAGTGCTGCTGGTAACCCCTTCGTATGCCCCAGTCGATAGTGATGAGTACTTTGCCGCAGCCGAGCAACACGCCAGGATCGCCATCTTGCAGGACGACTCGCTGGCCGAGCCGCACGCGGTGCTCGGCCTGCTGTTCGCCAGTCATCGTCGATATTCCGCAGCCCACGCCGAGTTCTTGCGCGCGCTGGAACTGGATCCGGCCGATGTCACCAGCAATTTCTGGTATGGCATTCACTTGTGGATGGCAGGTTATCGGGAACATGCCGAACAGCGTCTGGACAGGGTGCTGGAGGTCGATCCAATGCTGCCCAATGGACTGAACTGGCGGGCACTGGGATTCCTGAGCCGGGGCGACACGCAGACGGCACGCAGGCTTTATCAGCGTGCTTACGACCTCGGATTCGCGGGGGCTGCACAAGGGTTGAGTCTGCTTGCCGAGTTGGATGGTGACCGGGAACTGGCGGCGCGGCTTCAAGCCGAAGTGATGAGCGAGGCGTTTGCCATACCGCTTGGCGCTTCCGCTGCGGAGGTCATCGCCGCCGGGATTTACGGCGACCCGAAAGATCGTGAAGTGGCCCTGGATCTGATTGATGATTACCTGGCCTCCGGTCCGGCGCGCATCCACGGCCATGTGCCAAATGCGCTTCTGCGGATGGGCCGGCCAGATCAGGCGCTCGAGCTGGCAGCGCCTGCAGCTTTGATCAATGAGTCGCTGTTCTTTGCGCCACTGTGGAGCCGGCCGTTCGGTGATGCCGCGCGGCAGTCGCCGTACTTTCCGGAGTTCGCCCGCCGCACGGGGCTGGCCGAGTACTGGCGGCAGCATGGTTCGCCCGATGGCTGCCAGCCGCAGCCCGACGGAGACTTTGTCTGTGAGTAGCATGGGAAGCATGCGAACAGTTCGGCATGCTGCCAGGGATTGGTGAGTTGACCCTGCTCGCCGAGCTCAGGCGGCGCAACGTGTTTCGCGTGGCGCTGTTCTATGTGGTGACAGCGTGGCTGATCATCGAGGTGGCCGAGACGGTGCTGCCGCTGTTCGACGTGCCCGACGGCTTGCTGCGCGGGCTGGTCGTGCTGCTGGTGATCGGCCTGGTGCCGGCGCTGGGGCTTTCGTGGATCTACGAAATCACCCCCGAGGGCATCAAGCGCGATGCCGATCTGTCTGCCGCTGACCTGCAGTCGTCGAGCACGGGGCGGAAGCTCAACTGGGCGACACTGGTGGTGGCGGCACTGGCCATCGGCTTTCTTGCGGTCGACCGAATGAGCCCGGCGCCGCCGCGAACCCTCACGCCTGGGCCGTCCGCTTCGCCGGCGATCCCGGATGCCGAGACCGAGGTGCTCGATGGATCGATCGCGGTGCTGCCGTTCACCGACCTGTCGCCAGGCGCCGACCAGGAGTACTTCTCCGACGGCATGGCCGAGGAGATCCTCAATGCGCTGGTGCGGGTCGAGGGACTCAAGGTCGCTTCCCGCACCTCCTCGTTCGGCTTCAAGGGGCAGGAGAGCCTGGGCATGCCGGTGATTGCCGAACGCCTGGCGGTGCGCCACGTGCTGGAGGGCAGCGTGCGCCGGGCGGGCAACAACCTGCGCATCACTGCGCAGCTGATTGATGCGCGGGTGGACCAGCATCTCTGGTCGAATACTTTCGACCGCCCGCTGACCGCGGAGAATGTCTTTGCCATCCAGGAAGAGATCGCCTCGGCGATCGTCGCAGCGCTGGTCGATTCGCTCGGTATCGAGATCGAGGACAAGGTCCGGCGGGCTCAGCCGACGGAGAACCTCACGGCCTACGAGATGTACCTGCGGGCGCGCGCCCTGTTCCAGGCCCGCACCGGGCTCGACGTCGCCGACGATCTCCTGCGCCAGGCGCTCGAACAGGATCCGGATTTCGCCAATGCCTGGGCATTGCGGGCAGGGGTGCAGCCGGTCATCGTCGAGTACGGCTACACCCGCCTGTCCCGGAATGAACACGAACGCCGGGGAGTGGAGTTTGCGGAGAAGGCGTTGGCCCTTGAGCCGGACAGCGGCATGGCGCTGGCGACACTGGCCTTTTTGCGACAGAACGCGACCGCCAAGCTGCTGGTGCGGCACGATCTGGGCGCCATCATCCGGGACCTGGAGCGCGCCGTCGAACTCGATCCGCACAACAGCTCGGCGCTCAACTGGCTCGGATTGTCGCTGGGCCAGGTGGGCCGGCTCGACGATGCGCTGCATACATTCGAGCGTTGCGTCGAGGTGGCGCCGCGCTTCGGTCCGTGCCGCGAGAACCACTACGACGTCTTGTGGGCCCTGGGCCGTCCGGCCGAGGCTTTCGCGCGCATGGAGGAGGCGCTCGCCGCGGGCGCGGTCGTGTCCGAGTATGGCAACTTCGCCCTGCTGGCCCATTTCGAGGAGCAGACCGCGTTCATGTTGCTGGCCAACCAGTCGAAGTGGCTGCCGAACTGGCCCCGCCAGCGGGACGTTTATGAGGCCTATCGCGACCTCGACGGTGACCATGCCGAGCTGTTGAAGGAGTTGCTGGATTTCTGCAGCACTAGATCTGCGGACGCAGCGTCTTACGCGGCCTTGTTGCTTGTCCCGCTGGGGGCCTTCGACCTGCTGCCTGACTATCCAATGTTGGTCTGGGGGCCAGAGTACGCGGGCTATCGCCGGTCACCGCAGTTCCGTCATTTCATTCGCGAGAACGGCGCCCTCGATTACTGGCGTGAACGCGGCTATCCGCCGCAGTGCCGGCCGCTCGAGGCTGACGAGTTTGAGTGCGACTAATCGAAGGTATTCCACCTGCATGCGGAATAGCGCCGCCGGACTACGCTACACTGATTTCATGCCCAAATCGCCCGACAGATCGACACGCACCGAGGCGGAGAGCTATGCTGCTGCCTGGCGCCGCGCGGCGCCGGAGCTGGACGCGAAGCGTTTGCAGAAGCTCCGGGGTCTGTCGGAAGAAGACTCCGCTCGCTGTTTCGCAGAGTTGTTGACTCCCATCGTAGAGTTGCCGCTGCGCTCGAGCAGCGGTCTGGTCGAGCAACAGCGAGCCCTCGTCAAGTTGCGAGGCGAGAGCCAGTGACCCTCGGGCCGGTCCTGGATGCAGCACTCGCTGCGCAGGCCGCATGCGAAAAGCTCGGTTTGTCGTTTTGTGTCATCGGCGGGGTTGCGCTGCAACGCTGGGGAGAGCCCCGCTTCACTGCAGATGCTGACATCTCGGTCTTGGTCGAGCCGGGAAAAGAGCTTCTGGTCGCCGAGGCCCTGCTCTCGGAGCTGCCCGCAAGAATCGACGATGCCCTGGCATTCGCGGCGCGCACTCGCGTAGTCCTCGCCCGCTCCGCGGGCAACGTCGGTATCGACATCGTGTTGGCCGGCCTGCCGTTCGAAGCGAGGGTGATCCGTCGCGCCAGTCCTTGGTCCCTCGGTGACGGCAACTTGCTGCATACCTGCAGCGCCGAGGACCTGCTGGTCATGAAGGTGTTCGCAGCGCGCGACAAGGACTGGGCAGACGTGACAAGCGTCCTGGAACGGCAAGGCGAGAAGCTGGACTTCGATTTGATTCGGCGCGAGCTGGTGCCGCTGCTCGATGCAAAGGGCGAACCGGACTTGGCCAACGAACTTGAACGACGGATCGACCGGCATGTCCAGCCACGGGATTGAACGGCGCCGGGCCGGATCATCCGCGCGACGCTGCCGCGGCTTGCGATTGAACAAGCTGCCCTGCCTGCCGTACGTTGCGGTGGCGTCGAAACCCGCCGACAGGGCCGCGCCATGAGTGCCAGCACTGGACTCTGGGCCGAACTCAAGCGTCGCAACGTCTTTCGCGTTGCGGCCGCGTACATCGTCGTGGGCTGGCTGATTCTGCAAGTCGCCGAGATTCTGCTCGGCTTCACTGGCGCGCCGGACTGGGTCGGCAAGGCGCTGGTCGCCTTGCTGCTGCTGGGCTTCGTGCCGGCACTGGCGCTGGCCTGGGTGTTCGAAGTGAGTCCGGAAGGCATTCGTCGCGACGACCGCACGAACCCGCGCGATGCCAGCCCGCAGGCCCGGCGGCTGGACGTCATCACGCTGGTGGCGGTGGTGTTCGTCGTGATCCTGCTGGCCTGGCAGCACCTGGGGCCGGAACTGACCGGAACGCAGTCGCCGGACGGCGAAACGCAGCTCACGGCGCCGGAACCTGTCGCCGCCCCGCCGGCGGCCCGGCGCAGGCCCGAACCGCCGCCCCTCGAGGCGCCGCCCGGATCGATCGCCGTGTTGCCGTTCACCAATCGCAGCGCCGAGCCGGATACGGCCTACTTCGTGGATGGCGTGCACGACGACCTGCTCACGCAACTGGCGCGCAATGGCGCACTGCGGGTCATCTCGCGCACCTCGATGCTGGAGTATCGCGACACCACCAAGAACCTTCGCCAGATCGGCGAGGAGCTGGGCGTGGCGACGATCCTGGAGGGCGCAGTGCAGCGCGCGGGGCGACGGGTGCGTATCAATGCGCAGCTCATCGACGCCGCCAGCGACGCGCACCTGTGGGCCGACACCTTCGACCGCGAGCTGACTCCGGAGAACGTGTTCGACATCCAGTCCGAGATCGCCGCCGCGATCGCGAGCGCGTTGGGGAGCGCATTGGGCGCGGACGCCGGTGCCCCCGCCGATGCCGCCGTGCCGACGCGCAATGCCGAGGCCTTCGACCTCTACCTTCGGGGGCGTGCGGTGCGCGAGGATTGGGCGGAGGGCGATATTCGCGCGCGCATCGAACTGTATCGTCAGGCGCTTTCGCACGACGGGAATTTCGCCCTGGCGATGGCCGAGCTGGGCCGCGAGTACACCAACCTGTTCTGGTTCGTGTCGCGGCGCGACGCCGACCGCGCAGAGGGCGGCCGCTGGATCGACCGGGCGCTTGCGCTTGAACCCGACAATGCGCAGCTGCGGCTTGCACGCGCTGAGTATCTGTATCGCGCCCACCTCGATTTCGAGGCCGCGCTCATGGAGCTGGACCGCGCCGCGCAGGGCCTGCCGGGCAGCGCTGCGACCATCGCCTTGCGGGGTTACATCCTGCGCCGCGCCGGCAAGTCGCGCGAGACGGTCGAAGCCATGCAGTCGGCCGCGCTGCTTGCGCCCCGCTCCAGAGACATCCTGAGAACGTTGGTCGAGAACGGCTGGTTGCTCGGTGATCTCGACACCGCCATGCGCTGGCACGAACGGCTGGTGGCCCTGCCGGATCTGCCGCCCACGGACGCCATGTTCTATGCCCACGCGCGCCTGTCGGTGCTGGGAGATCCGGCGCTGCTGAAGGTCCACCTGGCTGAAGTTTCCGGGCGCGCTTTGCAGGAAACGACTTCCATTTTTGGCGCCGCGCAGTTCATCGTTCCCTATCTGTCGCGTGACTTCGGCGGCGCCGGGGACGCGCTGGATGCCATGCCCGGGGAGGTCGTGGAGGATCAATTCTCTCTGTCACCCATTGCCCTGCTGCGGGCAAGGCTGGCGCGCGCGCAGCAGCGGCCACAGCCGGCGGCGCGCCACGCTGCAGCGGCCCTGCTGGTGCTCGACGGCATCCTGGCCGAGCACCCGGATGACTACCGTGCGCTGATGGCGCGGGCCCAGGCGCTGGCGATCCTTGGCGAGGCGCCGGCGGCCCGCGAATCCGCCCGGCGTGCCCTGGCGGCGCCGATTCCGTCCCGGGACATGATCGTACGTGCCGAGCTGCGCGCGCAGGAGCTGTCGTTGCTGGCCATGGTCGGCAGCACCGAGGAGCTTGCCCGGGCCATGGACGACTACCTGCAGCTCGAGATGAAGTACTGGCATTTCGACGGCTTGATGCTCGATCCGGTGTTCGACGCGCATCGTGAGCATCCGGCGATGCGGGCGCTGGCCGCGAGCTATTCGCGCGCGGGGGCCGGGCGGTGAACCGGACTGTGATGCGCTTGACACGACGTTCGTTTCTGTCCATCGCCATCGGTTCCGCCGTGGCGTTATCGGCGCCGGGGCGCTTGTTCGCTGCCGGCGCCGGGCTGCCACTGTACGAGGCCGGCATCGCGATCGACGGGCTGGGCTTTCCCGGCGGTCGTTCCGACGTCGAGGACGCGCCGCTGACGCCGGAGGAGCTCGCCGATCTGCGCGCCTCGGGCCTGGCTGCCGCACATCTCACTGTCGGCGCGGTCGGCCGCATGGCGCCGCTGGCGGCGTTCGAGAAGGCCATCCGGGACATTGCGCGCTGGGAGGCTGAAATCGACCGCCATCCGCAGGTGCTGGCCCGAGTTCGTGAAGTGTCGGACATCGAGATCGCCGGGCGCACGGGTCGCACCGGCATGATCTACGGCCTGCAGGACGGCGTGGCTTTCGAGGACGACCTGGACCGACTGCCGGCATTGCGCCAGTTTGGCATCCGCGTCATTCAGCCCACTTACAACCGGCGCAACCTGCTGGGCGACGGCGTGATGGAGCCAGCCGACGCCGGCCTGAGTCGCGCGGGCATCGAGGCGATCGAGCGGCTGAACGCACTCGGCATGCTGGTCGATCTCAGCCATTGCGGCCGGCGCACTGCGGCCGATGCCATTGCCGCCTCGAAGCGGCCGGTCGCGTTCACCCACACCGGCTGCGCGGCGCTGGTCGAGCATCCACGCCACCGCAGCGATGCCGAGCTGCGCGCGGTCGCCGAGACCGGTGGCGTCACCGGCATTTACATCATGCCGTACCTGGCCCGGGGCAGGCAGCCGACGGCGGCCGACGTCATCGCCCACCTGGAGCACGCACTTAGTGTTGCCGGCAGCGACCACGTGGCGCTCGGCACCGATGGCGCCATTTCGCCGCGCGAGGTGACGCCGGCGTTTGTCGAGCGCTTCCGGGAGATCACTCGCCAGCGCAGGGAGCTCGGCATTGCCGCGCCGTACGAGACCGAGGAAGGCTACCTGTTCGCCAGCGATCTGAATACCCCGCGCCGCTTCGAGATCCTCGCCGAAATGCTGCTGGCGCGCGGCCATGCCGGGAGCACCGTGGGCAAGGTGCTGGGCGGCAATCTGTTGCGCGTGTTTGCCGAAACCTGGACCCCGGAGGCCCTGTCATGATTGCCTGGATGAAAGCGGCACCGGCCCTGTGGCTGCTGACACTGCCCGCGATGGCGCTGGGCCAGACCACGGTACATTACGACTGGTTGACCCAGGACGAGGTCTCCGGCCGGCTGGAACTGACCATCCATGACAATGGCGAGCGCAGCACGCACTTCGAGTTCAACGACCGCGGTCGCGGGCCGTCGCTGGACGAGCACTATCGCGTCGTTGATGGCGGCCTGATCGAGTCCTTCAGCGTCGAAGGCAAGGCCTACATGGGCGCACCGGTCGACGAACGCTTTGAACACGGGTCGGGCACCGCCCGGTGGCACAGTACGCTTGAATCCGGAACCCTCGAGTCACCACTGCACGGCTTTTACCTGGCCAACGACGGCACACCGGAACAATTGGCGGTGCTGGCACGCGCGCTGCTCGCTGCACCGGACGGCAGCCTGCCGCTGTGGCCCTCGGGCCGGGCCGGAATCGAGAAGCTGGCCGTCGAAGTGCTCAACCTCGATGGCGATCGGCACACCGTGAGCCTGTACGCCATCTCCGGCCTGGGCTTCGGGCCATCGTATGTCTGGCTCGACGAGCAGCGCGAGCTGTTCGCCATCTCCCGCCGCTGGATGGGACTGACCCCGCAGGGCTGGAGCGTGATTCTGCCGCACCTCGCCGAGCGCCAGGAGACGGCCGAGCGGCAGGTCCAGCAGCAGCTGGCCTCGCAGCAGACGCATTGGTTGCCGCCGGCGGTGTGCCTGGTCGACTTTGCCGTGCTCGATGTCGACGCAGGCCGCCTGCTGCCCGGGTCCACGGCGCGCCTGCAGCAAGGGCGGATCGTGGCGGTGGGCGGCGACGACAGCATCGATTGCACCGGGTTGCCGGTGATCGAGGGCGGCGGGCGCACGCTGATGCCGGGCCTGTGGGACATGCACGTGCACCTGGATCTGGCCGACGGCCCGCTGCACCTGGCCGCCGGGGTCACCAGCGTTCGCGACCTGGGTAACGACCACGACCGCCTGTTGGATGCCATCGGCCAGTTCGAGCACGGAGATGCGATCGGTCCGCGCGTGTACCGGGCCGGGTTCATCGACGGCCGGGGTCCGTTTACCGCGCCGACCGGCAACCTGGCCGCCAGCCTGGACGAAGCGCTCGCCCACATCGAGCAACTGGATCGGCAGGGATACACCCACATCAAGATCTATTCGTCGATCGATCCGGACTGGGTCGGGCCGATGGCCGCCGAGATGCGCCGGCGTGGCATCACGCTGTCGGGCCACGTGCCGTCGGGCATGAACGCTGCCGCGGCGGTGCGTGCCGGCTTCGACGAGATCCAGCACATCAACATGCTGTTCCTGAACTTCCTCGCCGGCCCAGAGGACGACACCCGAACGCCGCTGCGTTTCACCCGGGTGGCCGAACAGGCCGCCGGACTGGACCTGGAATCGGCGGAAGTCACCGAGTTCATCGGCCTGCTCAAGCGTCACGGCACGGTGGTCGACCCCACCGTGGCAATCTTCGAGGCCATGTTCCGGCATCGCTCGGGGCAACCAAGCCCGTCGTTCGCAATGATCGCCGATCACCTGCCACCGAATATTCGCCGCTCCCTGCTTGCGGGCTACCTGGACATCGATGAGGAAAACGCCGCACGCTACGCGGCCTCGGCCAATGCGCTGCTCCAGATGATCCGCAAGCTGCACGAAGCGGGCATTCCGCTGGTCGCCGGCACCGACAGCCTGGCCGGTTTCACCCTGCATCGGGAACTGGAGCTGTATGCACAGGCGGGAATCGCCAACGCCGAGGTGCTGCGCATCGCCACCCTCGGCGCGGCGCGCGTCGTCGGCGCCGACCACGACGTCGGCCGCATCGCGCCCGGCTATGTCGCCGATCTGATCGCGGTGGATGGCAATCCGCTCGAGGATATCAGTGCCGTGCGCCGCGTCGCCCTGACCGTGACCGGCGAGCGCGTGTATCAGCCGGCCGCACTGCACCGGGCGCTCGGCATCAAGCCCTTCGCCGCGGCCATCGAGCCGCCCGGCAGGTGATGCCCCCTGTCGAATCAATACGCGACTTCCGGTTCGTCCTTTTTGGCTGAACTCAGGCGCCGCTTTGCCCATGCCCGCGCCGCCAGCTGCGCTTGTCCGGCTTTTCCCCCACAATCGACGCCATGAACGGCCGCTCGTCCCGTCCGATCTGGTGGATCGTCACCCTGGCCACCATCGGTGTGCTGTTGTACTCGGCGATCAGCACGATGCTGTTTCACTTTTTCATCATTCCGTTGGGGCAGCCGCCTGCGGCCACCCAGATTTTCCTGTGGCAGTTCGTGATCTGGAGTTACTGGATCGCGGTGGGTCCAGGGGTCGTGCAGATGGCGCGCAGGATTGCCGGTCGTGGCCGGGGACGGCTGCGGGAATGGAGTTGGTATCTGGTCGTTCTCGCGCTGGTGCTGGGCGCACACGCGGTATGGCACGGGCAACTGACCCATGCGCTGAGCCCCTACATCAGTCACAAGGAACTGGGCAGTGCTTATGAGTACTATCTTCGCTCCGCGCTTCCTATTGACCTGCTGCTGTACGCCGCGTTCGTCATCGGCGTCGTCCGGTCTCGATCGTTCACGCCCAGCTTCGAGGTGACCGGGGAGGGCTTGCTGCGCACGCTGCAAGACGGACTGCGCGTCGGAGCGGGCGCGGAAGACCCCCTGGTGGAGGCCATGCCGGGTCCGGTGATCGTGTACGACCCCGACAGCCTGCGGATATTGGCGGTCAACCATGCAGCGGTGGCCGAATACGGCTGGCCGGCGCCGGAGTTCAGGACTCTTTCGCTACTCGACATCCGTCCACCGGAGGACGTGGCGAGCGTTCGTGCAAACCTGATGCGAACGCGACACCTGCCTGTCTGGCGCGCCCATTCCCGCCATCGGCGCAAGGATGGAACGGTGTTTGACATCGAGCTGACCAACCACGCCG
Organism: uncultured Ectothiorhodospiraceae bacterium; assembly: GCA_964582505.1. Lineage (GTDB taxonomy): Bacteria > Pseudomonadota > Gammaproteobacteria > Steroidobacterales > XN24 > XN24. The sequence goes on from CAZOSZ010000007.1 coordinate 23,329, forward strand.
TAGTCTTCCATGGCACGTGGGCGCGCATGCTGTTGATCACCGACGTGACCGCGGAGGAGCGCGCACGCAAATTGCTGGCCGAGTCCGAACGCCGATTCAGGGAAATATTCGAGAATGCCGTCGTCGGGATGTTTCAAAGCACGCCGGATGGCCGTTTCATCGCCTTGAACAGCGCTGCCGCCGGGATGCTTGGCTATGACTCTCCGGAACAGGCTCTGCGCGAGGTGGATGACATCGCAACTCAGCACTACGTCGAGCGTAGCGACCGTGCGAAGTACCTCGAGGTGCTCGAGCGAGAAGGTAGCGTCAGGGGGAGCGTATGCAGGATGCGACGTCGTGACGGGTCGCCGATCTGGGTCGCGGAAAACTCGCGCGCAGTCCTGGGTCCGGATGGGTGCCTCGCATACATCGAGGGCACGGTCAAGGACGTAAGCCGCGAGGTGGAAAGCAGTGCGGCGCTTCGCGAAAGTGAACGACGTGCCGCTGAGCTCCGTATCCAGCTTGCCAATGCCGAGCTTCGCGCGCTGAAGCTGCAGCTCAAGCCGCACTTCCTGTTCAATACACTGAACACCGTGGCGATGATGATCAGGAACGGCGAGCACGGCAATGCCCAGCAGATGGTTGTCATGTTGGGGGAGGTGTTCCGCTACTTCCTCGAATTCGAGGGAGCGGACACCGTACCACTCGCGCGGGAGCTTGCATTTCTGAACCTGTATATTGGCCTTCAGCAGTACCGGTTTGCCGGGCGTATGGAAGTCCGGCAGGACATCGACGAGGCGCTGCTTGAGATCCAACTGCCTGCTCTCATACTCCAGCCGCTGGTCGAGAATGCCATCACCCATGGCGTTGCCCGGTCTTCAGGTCCTTGCCAAATCGACATCGCAGCGCGCGTCGAGAATGGAGCCATGGTCGTTGAAGTGATCAATGACGCGCCGACCGCCGATAGATCGCCGGAACCCGGTTACGGCGTCGGTATTGCCAACACCGAGGCACGGCTGCGGGAGTTCTACGGGGGGCGAGCGAGCTTCCGACTGCAGCGGACCAACGGCCGGTTCAGCTCGAGTTTGAGGGTGCCGCTGTGATGACGGTCCTGGTGGTGGACGATGAAGCCCATGCCCGCAGTGGCTTGCGGACCCTGCTCGCCAGGCAGGACGGCGTGAAGGTGGTCGGCGAAGCCGTCGATGGGCGGGACGCCGTGAGCCAGATCCGCCGGCTCAAGCCGGACCTGGTGCTGCTCGACGTCGAGATGCCGGAGCAGAACGGGCTGGAGGTCATCCAGGCGGTGGGACCGGATGCCATGCCCATGGTCATCATCGTCACCGCGTATGACCAGTATGCCGTGGCCGCATTCGAGGCCAGCGCGATTGACTACCTGCTCAAGCCGTTCTCCGACGAGCGCTTCGAGGTCGCGATGGCGCGGGCCCGGGAGTCGTTCGACCACATGGACATGGCGGCAATGGCGAAGCGGCTGCGGCGACTGCTCGGCACGGTCGGAAGCGAACCACCGGGGCTGGCGCGCTTTACCGTGAAGTCGGGCAATGAGCTCTCCGTGCACGAAGTGCGTGAGATCGACTGGGTCGAGGCGGACCAGTATTACGTCAAGCTCCACATCGGCACCGCGGTGCACCTGGTGCGGCATACCATGAATGCCATCGAGCAAATGCTGCCCGCTGATCGCTTCGTGCGCATCCATCGGTCGACCATCGTCAACATAGACAGGGTGGCTGCGTTGGAACCCCTGGTACAAGGCGATGCCACGCTCGTGCTCAAAGACGGCACCCGGCTCAGGATGAGCCGACGCCGCCGGGAGCGACTGTCCGGACTGCTCACGCATCTGTCGTGAATTTCATTCGCCCTGCCAACACGCAGCGCGCTGCCGCGCAATGCGATGCGCCAATGGGCCGTTGGTGGAGGCGCCTGATCCGTTCATGCCGCCCCGCCAGCCGTTGGTAGAATCCTCCTTGTCGGTGCCTCAACCCCGGCAAAGACTGCCCCTCGACGCAATGCTCGACGAGGGCTACTCCAACGGACCGGAAGGGCGATCAACACCGCGCCGCTTCGCACGCCGAAACAGCCGGCGCCGTCGACGCCGAGCAGCAAGTCGCGCTGGCCGAACAGGCCGCCCGCGCAGGCCGTGGCAAGGTGGCCGTCGAGCGACTTCGGCGAGCCGTGGAGAGCGGTCATGGCTATGCCACGGCGCTGCTCGGTGCCTGGCAGACCCTGGGCTACCAGCTCAGCGCCGAACCGACCCTCGGCATCCTGCGCCTGGAGGAGGCCGCCGCTGCCGGCGAATCGGCCGCCTGTGCGTTTCTGGCCAACCTTTATGCGGGCGGACTGCAGGTCGAGCAGAACTGGTCGATCGCCCTGGACTGGCTGCTGGGCGCTGCCCGACTTGCCAACGAACGTGCGCTGACTCAGCTTGCCCTGCTTGCCCATGGCGATGCGCCGGATGCACTGCGGGTGAATCTGCTGCTGGCGGCCGCGACGCGCGGCTTTGTCCCGGCGCAATATCTGCTCGGCCACGAGCTGTCTGCATCGCCTGAAGCACGCCATCGTGAGGTTGCCCGGGCGTGGCTCGGCTCGGCCGCGCGGGCAGGCCATCCGTCCGCAATCGGCTGCGGCGGCCTGGCTTTTCCCATTGCCCGGGCACCGTTTGCCGTATCGCTGGAGGGCGTGGACTGGGAGCGGGTCCGGGCCAGGTGCGACATCGCCCGGCACCTTTCGGCGCCGAGATCGCGACTTCGCTTCGAATCGCCGAGGATCGAAACCTTCGAAAGCCTGATTCCGGAGACGTTCTGCGACTATGTCATCGGACTGGCCGCACCATTACTGGCGCGGGCCACGGTCAACGACGTCGATCGTGGTGACAGCGTCCACGACATGCGCACCAACTCGGACATGAGCTTCTCGGCCATGAACTCCGACGTCCTGCTGCAGCTCATCAATCAGCGCCTGGCGCTGGCAACAGGTCTGCCTTTGTCGCAACAGGAGACCACCACCGTGCTGCGCTACCGGCCCGGTGAAACCTACCGGGAACACTTCGATTTCATTGATCCTGGCGTGCCGAAATTCCGGGCAGAACTCGCCGAGCGCGGCCAGCGCGTGGCCACCGCGCTGGTTTACCTTTCGACCGGGTACGAAGGCGGGGAGACGGATTTCCCTCTCCTGCACTGGCGCTATCGGGGTAACATCGGCGACGCGCTTGCGTTCCGCAACGTGGCCTACAGCGGCGAGCCGGAACGCCGCTCGCTGCATGCAGGCCTGCCGCCGGTCCGTGGCGAAAAATGGCTGCTCTCCAAATGGCTTAGGGACCGCCCGCAAGAGCCGATGCACCGCGGCTGAGGCGCGTTTCGTCTCCGATGACCTCGTACGTGCATTCCCCTCAGGCGCCGGCCGCCCCGGGCAGCGGTTCAAGCTGCGCGGCGACCATCCGCGCGGCCTGCGCGTAGTCCACCGCCGCCGGGTCATCGATGCCGGCGGTGAGCGCCTCGAGAATCTCCTCCTGGATTCGGCCCCGCTGCTGCGCCTCGGCGTAGGGCACGTCATCGTGGAACATCACCAGCGAGTAGCGCGGCGAGAAGCGCGCCGGGAAACGGCGCTCGAGCTCGAAGGCGACCTTCTTTCGCAACAGGAATTGAGGATCGCGCACCGAGTCGCGCATCTCGATGTAATTCTCGAGCGCCATCTGCGCGATGGCGTCGGCGTTCGGCTTGCGGCGCCCGGAGAACAGCGCGAAGGCGCGTGGCCAGTCGCCTGCATGCTCGGCCAGGCAGCCATCCAGCTCGAGGCAATCCTCGAAGGCGCAGTTCATGCCCTGGCCGTGAAACGGCACGATCGCGTGCGCCGCGTCACCGAGCAGCAGCACCCGCCCGTCGAGGTGCCAGGGCTGGCAACGGACGGTGCCGAGCAGGCCGGTGGGATTGTCGAAGAACGACTCCTCGAGCCGGTGGATGGTGGCGGTGGCATCCGGGAACTGCTCGGTGAAGAAGCGGTAGACCGCCTGTGGGGTGTCGAGTGTGGCGAAGGAGGGCTCGCCCTCGTAGGGCAGGAACAGCGTTACGGTAAAACTGCCGTCGAGATTTGGCAGGGCGATCAGCATGTAGCCGCCGCGCGGCCAGATGTGCAGCGCGCCGGGCTCCATGCGATGGCGGCCGAGCGCGCCGGGCAGGATGCTGAGCTCCTTGTAGCCGTGCTGCAGGAGCTCCTCGGAGGCCTGGTAGCCGGCCAGCCCCAGCAGCGCGTTGCGCACCACCGAGCCGGCGCCATCCGCGGCGATGCAAGGCGTGAGGGCTGCGGTATGTCGCTCGCCGCTGGGCTCGTGCTCGAGGATCAGCAGGTCCTTGTCGAAGTCCACGCCCGAGCAGCGCATGCCGAACTCGAGCCGCGCGCCGGCGGCTTCGGCGGCATCGAGCAGCAGCGCATTGAGCCCGGGCCGCGATATCGAGTAGATGACTTCGTGCGGTCGCTGGCCGTAAGGCTGGAAATCCAGCGGACCGCTGACGGGGTGCACCATGCGGCCGCGCATCACCGTCAGCAGGCGGCGGACTTCTGACTCGAGGCCCGCCAGTCGCAATGGCTTCAGACCGCGGTTGGCCAGCGCGAGGTTGATCGAACGGCCTGCGGGCTGCACGACGCGGCGCAGGTCGGGACGTCGTTCGTAGACCGTCACCTGGATGCCGCGCCGCGCGAGAAAGATCGCAGCCAGCGCGCCGCCGAGGCCCGCACCGACGATGGACACGCGGTCGTTCATCGCAATGCCACCTCCAGCGCAGCGACGAAGCGCTCGACGTCGGCGAAACGGTTGTACAGCGGCACCGGCGCGACGCGGATGACGTCCGGCTCGCGCCAGTCGCAGACCATGCCCGCATCGCCAAGCCGCGCGAACACCTGCCGGCCGGCGCCGGTCCCCTTGCGCAGGCGCAACGAGAGCTGGCAGCCGCGCCTCGCCGGTGAGGCGGGGGTCAGGATCTCGACTTTGCCGTGCAGCGACTCGTCGAGCCGTGTCTCCAGCAGTCCGGTGAGCGCCAGCGATTTCTCCCTGAGCCGGGACATGCCAGCCTCCGTGAAGATCTCCAGCGAGGCCAGCAGCGCCGCCATGCCGAGCACCGGCGGGTTCGACAGCTGCCAGCCCTCGGCGCCCGGGATCGGAGCGAAATCCGGACCCATCCGGAAGCGCTCGGCCTTGTCGTGGCCCCACCAGCCCGCGAACCGGGGCAGCCCGGGATCGTGCCCATGGCGCGCATGAACGAAGGCGCCGGCGACGGCGCCCGGGCCGCCATTGAGGTATTTGTAGCTGCACCAGGCGGCAAAATCGACCCCCCAGTCGTGCAGCGCCAATGGCAGGTTGCCGATGGCATGCGCCAGGTCCCAGCCGGCCAGCGCGCCGACACCCTGCACCTCGGCCGTCAGGCCGGCCATATCGAGCACTTCGCCCGAGCGGTACTGCACACCCGGCAAGAGCGCCAGCGCGAGCGTCTCGCCGGCCTGGCGAATCGCGGTGACGATGTCCTCATCGCGCAACGCCGACTCGCCTGGCCGCGGCGCCACCTCGATCAGGGCGTCGGCCGGATCCAGCCCATGGAAGCGCAGCTGCGAGACCGCCGCGTAGCGGTCCGAGGGAAAGGCCGAACGCTCGATCAGCAGCCTGTAGCGCTGCGGCGTCGGCCGGTAGAAGCTGACCATCAGCAGGTGCAGGTTGACGGTCAGGCCGTTCATGCAGACGACTTCGTCTTCGCGCGCGCCCGTCAGGGCGGCGAGCGGCGCGGCAAACAGCTCGTGGTAATCCTTCCAGGGTCGGCGGCCGCGAAAGTGCGCGTCCACGGCGAGTTGCCGCCAGTTCTCGAGTTCCTCCTCGAGATAGCGCGCTGCGGTCTTCGGTTGCAGGCCGAGCGAATTGCCGCACAGGTAGACGCACAGGCCGTCGCCGTGCGGCGGGATGTGAAAACGCTCGCGGAAACCGCCCAGCGGATCGCGCGCATCGAGCTCGCCGGCGGTGCTCATGCTTCGCGCACCGGGAACAGCACGGGTCGCGATGGCGCGGCGTCGCCGACCCAGCAGGCCAGCTGCAGCGACAAGGCATAACGCCCGTCAGGCAGGCTGTCGGGCACGTAACACATCTCGGTGATGGTGGCCCCGGGCCGGCCGATCTCGGCCGCCGCCGTGGAACCTGGGGGCATGCCGAAGAACACGCGGTGGCCGGCAAGACGGCCTTCGTCCAGCAGCCGGTCCACCGACGGCAGGTCGGTCAACAGATGCATCACGTCGCGCGCTGTCAGCCAGGCCATGGCCTGGCGGGAGAAATACGGCGGCAGCGGCGGCCTCATCCAGTCGCGACCGGGCTTGTCCGGATTGTTCGGCAGTGTGCGCACCACCAGTGCCTCGACTCGTCCGACCTGCGTGGCCGCCACCGCCTCGGCCAGCCTGCCGGCGGTAATCAGCCGGTCACCCGGCAGGGGCGCCGGGTCGGAAGTCTCGCGCGTGGCCGCGGCGTCTTCCGCCTCCACCGACACCAGCGCCGCGACGAACAGCGGTCGCAGCGCGGCGCCGTGCACCGACACCCGCTCGCGCGTCACGTGGCCGGGGCCCTCG
>CAZOSZ010000008.1:0-8342 GCA_964582505.1 uncultured Ectothiorhodospiraceae bacterium
CGCGGGGCGCGTTTCGACGCTCGACAGCAGCCACCAGCCGAGTGGCGCCAGCAGCAGCGCGGCCAGGGCCCAGCCGGTGACTGCCAGCCAGCGGCGGTCGTTGTGCGGGACATCGGACGCGTCGGAGGCGGCTGGCGTGGAAGGCGCCGTGGCGATCGCGGTCTCGAGGCTGCGCGCGTACCACAGCACCGGCGCGGACAGCAGCAGGTACATCACCCAGCCGAAATAGTAGTGATCGACCTGCACGAGAAAGTGCTGCATGTCCGACAGGTAGCCGGCGTAGATCACGGCGAACACACGGATCCAGTTGGCGATCACCGCCACACCCAGCGCCACGCAGAGCAGCTTCAGCGTCGGCGCGAGCCGCTGGTACCACAGCCAGCCGTACAGGCATCCGAGAGTCAAAGACACCAGGAAATAATGCATGCCGCTGCAGCCTTCGACGATCTCGAAGCTGCCGGCCGGCAGCATGACCCGGTAACCGTCCAGGTGCGCCGGCACGCGCAGCAGCATCAGCGCCACGCCGACCACCCAGGTGGTGATGTCCTGCAGCAGCGGCTTGAGCCAGTCCCAGACCGGGATGGCGAACAGCATGAATCCGATCGGGAACCACAGCCGGCTGAACGCGCGCCGGCCGAACAGCGCCCAGGCGACGGCAAACAGCAGCGCCGGCAGCAGCAGCCACTGCACGATGGCGACGCTGCCGGCCATGGCCAGCAGCCAGGCGAAGCCCAGCAGCGGCAGCGCCGCAAGCGCGGCATACGAGGGCGTGGCCCCGGAGAGACGCCCCGCGCGTGCCTCGCGCCACACCAGCCAGGCGGACACCGCCACCACCAGCACGCCGTGCGAATAGCTCGGGTCTGGCTGCCAGCGCTGCCACAGCGAGGCGACGCTCGGCCAGTACAGCCCCACCACCGCCAGCGCCAGCCCCGCAAACCACCAAACGGGGTCAGAGACGAATTTCTCCGAATTCGTCTCTGACGCCAGTTTCACGGTTCCCAGATCCATATCGGCCGGCGCCTCAGGCGCCGACGGCCTCCGCGTCAATTTCGTGGCGGCTGATCAGGTCGTACACCGTCGGCCGCGACACGCCGAGCAGCGCCGCGGCGCGCGTCACGTTGCCATCGGCGGCGGCCAGGGCCTGCAGCAGCGCGCGCTTCTCGGCTTCGTCGCGCACCTCGCGCAAGGTCATCACCGGCAGGCCACGGCCGGCGGCGTCCAGGCCGAGGTCGGATGCCGTGATCGTCGGCCCGTCACTGACCGCCACTGCGCCCTTGAGGCGATTCTCCAGCTCGCGCACGTTGCCGGGCCAGGGATGCGACTCGATGGCGGCCATGGCATCATCGGACAGCCCGCGCAGCTTCTTGTTCATCGTCGCGGCATAGCTCTGCAGGAAGTGCTGCGCCATCACGATGCGGCAGCCGTGCCGCGCGCGCAGCGGCGGGATGTTGATCGTGACTTCGCTGATGCGGTAATAGAGGTCCTCGCGAAACCGGCCATCGGCAATCAGTTGCTGCAGGTCCTGGTTGGTGGCACAGACCACGCGCACGTCGACCGGAATCTCGCGGCGGCCGCCGACGCGTTCGATGGTGCGTTCCTGCAGAAAGCGCAGCAGCTTGGCCTGCAGCGGCGGCGGCATGTCGCCGATCTCGTCGAGCAGCAGCGTACCGCCGTCGGCCAGCTCCACCTTGCCCTGGGTCTGCTTGTGCGCGCCGGTGAACGAACCCTTCTCGTGGCCGAACAGCTCGCTCTCCAGCAGCGCCTCGGGGATCGCCGCGCAGTTGATCGCGACGAAGCGATTCGCGGCGCGCGGGCTCAGTTCGTGCAGCGCTTTCGCGAACACTTCCTTGCCGGTGCCGCTCTCGCCGAGCAGCAGCGTGGTGACATCCACCGCGGCGATTTTCTCGACCTTGCGGCAGACCTCCTGCATCGGCTGGCTGACCGCGATCACACCCTCCAGCGGCGCACGCGAGCGCTCGCGCGCCAGGCGCAGGTTCTCGGCCTCCAGCTCCCACAGGGTGAAGGCGCGGTTGACCAGGAGCTGCAACACCTCCACTTCCACCGGCTTCTGGTAGAAGTCGTAGGCGCCTAAGCCCACGGCCTTGAGCGCGTTGTCGCGGTTCTCGTTGCCGGTCACCACGATCACCTTGGTGCGCGGCGCCGCCTGCAGGATCTCCTGCAGCGTCGTGAAGCCTTCGCTGACGCCCTCGGCGTCCGGTGGCAGGCCCAGGTCCTGCAGCACCACCGCGGGTTCGTGCCGCCTGAGTTCGCCCAGTGCCTGCTCGCGGTTTTCCGCGATCAGCACGTCGTAGCCGTCGAAGCACCACTTGAGCTGCTTCTGCAGGCCGCGATCGTCTTCCACCACCAGCAGTTTTCGCGCCGCGTCAGCCACGGGCTCCACCCTCTTCGGAAATTTCGCTTTGCAGTTGGCCGGCATGCTCGACGAGCGAGGCCGGAAAGCGCAGCTCGAAACGCGTGCCGGCGCCGGGCGCGCTGCGCACGCGCACCTCGCCGCCAGTCGACTCGACGAACTGCCGCGCCTGGTACGCGCCGATGCCCATGCCCTTGCTGCCTTTGGTCGAGTCGAAGGGCCGGAACAGGCGCTCGCGCAGGAACTCCTCGTCCATGCCGGCGCCGTCGTCTTGCACCGCGATCACCAGCTGGCCGTCCTCGAGCGCGGCCTCGACCGCGACCCGGCCGTGCGCCGGCGTGGCGTCCTGGGCGTTGGTCAACAGGTGGCCCAGGACGGCAGCCAGCCGTTCGCGGTCGATCCGCAGTCGTATCGCAGCATCCACAGAGCCTGCCGTGGGCGCCGGCTCCCTGTCTGTGTGCCGTCGCACGGTTTCGTAGATCAGCCGCGCCAGCTCGACGCGCTCCACCTGCTCGCTGCCCTGGCCGCGCTTGAGCTGCTCGAGCAGCCGCTGCATGCGCTCCACGGAGTTGGCGACGGTGTCCAGGGCATCGTCGATGAAGGCCGGATCATTGCGATATCGCGCCGCGTTGCGCACCACCAGCGACTGCTGCGCGATGACGTTCTTCAGATCGTGCATGATGAAGGCGGCAAAGCGGTTGTAGGCCTCGAACTGGCGGCTTTCGGTGAGCAGGCGATCGGCTTCGGCCTGCGCCAGCACCGCGGCGAGCTGCATGCCGGCGACGCGAAACAAGTCGATGTCTTCGTAGCTCAGCCGGCCGACGCGTTTCGGCGCGGTCAGCACGACGAAGCCCCACAGACGATCCTGGTTGAGCAGCGGCACGACCAGCGAGGCGGGGCCGAGCGCCTCGAGCCACTCGGGTACGGTCAGGCCGGGATGCGAGTCGGGGTTTTGCCGCGCCTCGGCGACATTGACGGTCCAGCGGCGCTCGGCGAGAAAGGCCACCAGCGGATCGTCGATGGGCAAGGTCAGCGGCAGCGACCTGCCATCGTTGGCCTGGCTGCCGAACAGCGCGCCGCGATGGTAGCCCTCGGTCTCGCGCGCGGCGTCCGAAAGCCACAAGGCGCCGCCGTCGGCGCCCACCAGGTCCACCATCGCGCCAAGCCCGCGCACCGGCAGCGGCTCGCGGCCGTCCCCTTCGGCAAGGCGGCGGGTGAGCTTCAGCCATTCTTCCCGGTAGTCGTACTTGTTGCTGTAGAAATGTTTGGCGATGAACACCTTGAGCGCGGCTCGCGCGGCCGGCGAGAAGATGATCCAGGCCAGCAGCACCGCCGCGCCGAACAGGAACACCGCCTGCAGCACCGCGCCCCACTGCCCGCCGCCGATGCGGATGCCGTACCCGGCCACCGCCATGACGACCAGGTAGGCGCCCACGCCCACCAGGCTGGTGGTGTAGAAGGCCACGTGGCGCGAGACGAACACGTCCACCGACCACGCCGGGTTGCGCCGCGCCGCCAGCAGCAGCGGCGGAACGGCAAGCAGATTGGCGAAACCGCGCGCCGCCCAGAGTTCAGGCTGGATGCCCCTGAACAGCAGCCCGTGGGAGTACAGGAACAGATCGAAGGCCAGCAGGCCGCCGACGCCGATGATCAGGGGCAGAACGCTCCTGCGCGATTCGAGGCGCAATGCGCGGTAGACCTGCTCGAGCAGCACCAGGCCGGCGATGGCGGTCACCAGGCCGGTCGTGACCAGTGTGCGCACCACCAGCGGAATGGGATCCTGGCCGCCCGCCAGCCCGATGCTGCCGATGCCGTAGAGCAGCACGAAGGCGGCAGGTCCGAGCGTCGCGAAATGGCGGCCCAGCCCGGCAACACCCTGCCCGGCCGGAGTGAGCCGCGCGAGAAACACCAGCCAGGCGGTGTTGCGCAGCACTTCGAGGATGCCGAACAGCCGCCAGTAGCCCGGATCGTGCGATTCCAGCGCGCCGGCCGCCGCCCAGGCGGCACTGAGTGCAGCGGCCGCGACCAGCAGGCCACCCTGCAGGCGTCCGCGCCAGCTGGTCAGCATCAGCACTGCCAGCAGGCCGAACGCGATCGCGGCCAGTCCGTAGCCCACCAGTGCGATCAGCATCGAGCAGTGTCCATCCGCGAGGGTCACATCATTGTCAACACGGTTGGGAACCGGTCTGTGATCCCCGTCAAGGAACTGACAGTTTCCCCGACATCCCCGTCGGCAGACTTTACACCAACCCGCCCCTACCCGGTCCTACCCGGGTCGGACCGTGGCAACGCTTTGTTTTAACGTGTTTTCTTGTCGAAAACCGGTCGAAATCAGGCCTTAGAACCGCGATTGAAGGCCAAAATCAGGGTTCTAAGTGTGAACTGCGCACGGGTGTTGTGTCAGATGCCGCCCGCTTATGTCAGATCGCCGGCATACCGCACGTCGGGGCTTCTTACGGTCGCCGGCCAGACCGAGACCCAGGTGGCGGCGCTTCTCGACACAGGATCAATGGCTTCGAAACATGGCACGGAATCTGCTCTGGGATTATCCACGAAGCGCAGCCGGGGCACTCCGCGGGCTCGCCGGGATGAGATCAACCCTGGAGTCGACGTGATGCGTGAGTGGAGGTTCGTTGCAACCGGGATGGCCGGGCTCGCGTTCCCGGCGTTGCGCGGGACGGCCCTGGCGCCACCGGCCGTGCGCCCGGATGGCGCAACCACCGTGTCGGTCGACGGCACCCGCCGGCACAAGCTTGTGAACTGAATCATGACCTGGGGGTCGAACCCGGCCTGAGAGTCGGGAAACACGCAAGCCTTGGCCCTACAGTTCGCTGCGGGGCCTTTTTCTTTGTCGTTCCCGCGAAAGGTCTTCTTAGCGCATGGATTCTGGGCCAAAATCGCATCTCTAAGCGCTCCTGGAGCGCGTTTTTCGCGCCTATCGAGTGTTGTTTCAACAGGTTGCCACGGTCCGACCCGAGAGATGGATTTCAAGGATTACTACGGGACACTGGGGGTTTCGCGGCAGGCGAGCGCGGAGGAGATCAAGCGTGCCTACCGCCGCCTGGCGCGCAAGTATCACCCGGATGTCAGCAAGGAGGCCGATGCGGAAGCGCGCTTCAAGGACGTCGGGGAAGCCTACGAAGTGCTGAAGGACCCGGAAAAGCGCGAGGCCTACGATCGGCTTGGCGCCAACTGGAAGCCCGGCCAGGAGTTCCGCCCGCCGCCCGACTTTGGCGGCACCCGCTTTCACTATTCCACCAGTGGCGACGTGCCGCCGGGCGCGTTTTCAGATTTCTTCGAGACGCTGTTCGGCCGCGGCGGCATGGGTGGCGACGTGAGGGGCCCGCAGGGATTCCGGTTCCGACAGGCAGGGCCGTCGCGCGGCGGGGATCAGCATGCGCGCATCCAGATCGCGCTCGAGGACGCCTTCCGTGGCACCAGCCGCACGCTGGAGTTGCGCACACCCGACGGCAATACCCGCAGCATCCGCGTCGGCGTGCCGCGCGGCGTGACCGAGGGACAGCGCATCCGGCTTGCCGGGCAGGGCGAGCCCGGGCTCAATGGCGGGCCGCCCGGCGATCTGTTCCTGGAGGTGCTGTTCGCGCCGCACACGATGTTCGAGGCCGACGGTCGCAACATCCTTCTAGGCCTGCCGGTGACGCCCTGGGAGGCCGCACTCGGCGAGACCGTGGCGGTACCGACTCTCGGCGGGCGTGTGGACCTCAAGATCCCCGCCGGCTCGCAGTCCGGGCGGCGACTCCGGCTCAAGGGGCGTGGCCTGCCCGGCCCGCCCGCGGGCGACCAGATCGTGACGCTGAAGATCGAGACGCCGCCCGCCGACACGCCCGAAGCGCGCGAGCTCTACGAGGAACTGCGTCGCAAACTGCCGTTCAACCCGCGCCGCGACATGGGAGGCTGAGGCGGTGACGCGAGACGAAATGAACGCCCTGATGGGCCAGTTGCTGGACGAGTCACTCGAGCTCGACTTCGCCGAGTTCTGCGAGGTCTGCCAGGCGAGCGAGGAGTTTGTCATCGAGCTGGTTTCGGAGGGCGTCATCGAGCCACGCGGCGAGGCGCGCGCTCACTGGCGATTCACCGGCCGCAGCCTGCACCGCGCCCAGGTGGCGCGCCGCCTGCGCGATGACCTGCAAGTCAACCTTCCGGGCATCGCGCTCGTCCTCGACCTGCTCGAGGAAATCGAAGCACTGCAGCGCCGCCTGCGCCACTGACTGTGCGCTTGTCGGGTCGGACCGTGGCAAGTCATTGACATGCCTTGTTTTTTAATCGAAAAACGGGCCAGATTCCGCGGAAAGTGCGTTCAATACGGGCGGTTGCCACAGTCCGACCCGGCTAGACCGGCTAGAGTTTGATGGCGGACCATTTGCCCTTGACCCAGTAGCCGGTGAAGGTCAACGCCATGCCCGCGCGATAGCCGACCTGCAGGGTCCAGATGACCGCCAGGCCGAAACCGAATACAGGTCCGGCGAGATAAGCCAGCGGCAGGAAACCAGCCCACTGCGCCAGCACGGCGACCTTCATCACGCGCCGCGTGTCGCCGGAGCCGAGCAGTGCATGCATCATCACCATGCCGAGGCCCTCGACGGCCATGCCGAGGCCCACCAGGCGCATCGGGTAAGTCGCCACCGCCAATGTGTCGGCGTCGTGAATGAACACCTTGAGCAGCAACTCCGGCCATATCACGCCCGGCAATCCAAGGATGCCCAGTCCAATCACGCCGACGCGCGCCACATCCCAGCCCCAGCGATAGGCGTCGCCGGGGTCACCCCGGCCGAGCGCCTGGCCAACCAGCGTGGAGGCCGCCAGGCCCAGCCCAAGCCCTGGCAGCAGCGCCACCAGCGTCAGGTTGACGATCACGGAGGCCGCAGCCATTTCGCGCGTGCCAACCTGGCCGATGATCCAGAAGGTCACGACGAAGCCGGTGGAGAAGGACAGTTGCTGAATGCCGGTTGGCAATGACAGCCGGGCCAGCTGACCGAGCCGCTGACGTGCCGGGATGCGCACCAGAAAGCCCGCAGGGCGCGCATGCCGAAAGCCGAGCCAGAGGTAGATGGCGCAGCCGACCACGGTTGAAGCAGCCGAGGCCATGCCCGCGCCCAGTACCCCGAACGCCGGCGCGCCGAGCTTGCCGAAGATCAGCACCCAGTTGAGAAAGATGTTCGTGGCGTGCATGACGATCAGCGTGCTCATGTAGAGCCGCGGCAGGTCCACGGCATTCCAGTAGCCGCGAAACGCGAAGTTCGCGCCCACGAACAGGATCGCGAGTACCCGTGCCTGCAGGTAGGGCACGCCCTGGGCGATGACATCCGGATCGCCGTTGAGGTACGGGTAGATGACCGGCACCAGCCAGAAAAGCAGCGCGGACAGCGGCGGCGCCGCGAGCAGGATGATGAACAGCCCGCCGTTGAGCGGCACCGCTAACTCGGTCAGCCGCCCTTCCCCCTTGCGGCGCGCGGTCATCGCCTGGACGCCTACCGAGATGCCAAGCAGCAGTGCCATGAACATGAAGTTGGCGAAACCGCCGAGACCGACCGCGGCGAGCGCGGCGTCGCCCAGTGTACCGACCATGGCTGTGTCCACCAGGTTGAGCGCGGCCTGAGACACCAGCGCTCCGATGATCGGCAACGACAGCGACACGATGCGTTGCAGGCGACCCTTCCCTGGCAAGACCTCGATCGGCATCGGCGCAGTGTCCCTCACCGGGTCGGACCGTGGGAAGCCTCTGTTTCAAAATAGGTTCCTGCCAGAAATGGCCCGTTGGGAGGTCTTAGAACGCCGATTTCACCCCGAAATCGCTGTTCTAAGGCAGCTTGCCGCCGGTACCCGGCTTTCGCTGATCGCCGATCTTAGGAGCACGATTTTGGGCCGAAATCGCGGTTCTAAGCGCAAAATCTGACCGAATTTTAACACAAAGATCTGCTAAATCAATAAGTTCCAACGGTCCGACCAGGGC
>CAZOSZ010000008.1:8442-29658 GCA_964582505.1 uncultured Ectothiorhodospiraceae bacterium
ATTACTATTATCGTTAGCGCCCAGTGAAACCCGACCTGGCCTCTACAGGGAGTTCCCATGCGCTCAGCGACCACCCGGCATACGATCGCATTGATCTGTGCCGCTGCAGTGGTTCAACCGGCATTCGCCGACTCGACCGGCACTGAAACCCGGCCCGCCACCTCGACCGCGCTCCCCGAGATCGATCCGGCACAGCTCGGCAGTGTGACCATCATCGGCTCGGCCGCAGCCGCCCGCGACATCGGCGGCTCGGCGCATTTCGTCGGCCCGGACGAGCTGGACCAGTTCGACTACGGCGACGTGCACCGCATTCTGCGTGCCGTGCCCGGCATCTACCTGCAGGACGAGGAAGGCTTCGGCCACCGTCCCAACATCGGCATCCGTGGCTCAGGCCAGGACCGCAGCGCGCGCATCGCGATCCTCGAAGACGGCGTGATGGTCGCGCCGGCGCCCTATGCCGCACCCGCCGCCTACTACTTCCCCAATGCCCGGCGCATCTATGCGGCCGAAGTCCTCAAGGGCCCCGCCTCCATCCCGGTCGGGCCGCGCACCGTCGGCGGCGCGGTGAACCTGATCTCCGCGCCGATCCCAAGCACATGGGCCCTGTACGGCGACTACTTCCACGGCGACAACGCCACGCACGATGCGCGCATTGTCGCCGGCGGCAGCACGGACCGTCTCGGGCTGCTGGTGGAGACCGTCCAGCAGCAATCCGACGGCTTCAAGACCATCGACGCCAATGACCGCAACACCAAGCCCGGCTACGACTTCGACGACTGGATGTTCAAGGCCAGGCTGAACACCGATGCCGGCGCGACCTACTACCAGTCGCTGGAGTTCAAGTACCAGACGGCGAAACAAGACGCGCAGCAGTCGTACCTGGGGCTGACCGACGCCGACTTCGCCGTGAATCCCTTCCGGCTCTATGCGGCGACCCAGATCGACCAGCTCGAGACCGACTTCACGCTGCGCCAGCTCTCCTGGTCGATCGATCCGGCCACGGCGCCCTGGCAACTCACGGTGACGCGCTACGACAACTACTTTGATCGCAGCTGGGAACGCGTCAACAGCGTCAATGGCATCGGTCTGAGCGCGATCCTCGCCGACCCTGCAACCTTCGCCGACGAACTCGCCTGGCTCAAGGGCGCGGACAGCCCCGACAACGCGCTGCGGGTGCGCGACAACAAACGCAGCTACGGCTCAAAGGGTGTGCAGGCCAACGGCCAGTACGAAATCACTACCGCGAACACGGCCATGACGCTGAAGAGCGGCGTCCGTGTCCACGAGGACTACGAGGATCGCTTTCAGACCGAGGACCGCTATCGCATGGACGGCGGCAATATGGTGCTCACCACCGCCGGCGTGCCCGGCGCGCAGGAAAACCGCGTGGTGTCGGCCGAGGCACGCGCCGGCTTCGTGGCGGCGGACGTCGATTTCGGCGCCTGGCGCGTCTCGCCGGGACTGCGCTACGAGCGCATCGAGCTGACCCGCAAGGACTACGCGGGCACCGATCCGACGCGCGCCGACGGACCGACGCGCCTGATCGAGAGCACGCTGACAGAGTGGATTCCGGGCATCGCCCTGACCTACAGCCTCGGCGAACGCATCAAGCTGATTGGCGGCGTGCACGAGGGGTTCAATCCGCCCGCTCCCGGCAGCGATGCGAGTGCCGAGACCAGCACCAACTGGGAATTCGGGCTGCGTTACGAGGGCCTGCAATTCTATGCCGAGGCGATCGCTTTCATCACCGACTACGACAACCTGGTCGGCACGGTCACCGAGTCGACCGGCGGCGGCAACATCGGCGACCAGTTCGAGGCCGGCACGGCGGTGGTGCGCGGTCTCGAGCTGCTCGGCGAGACCATCCTGTGGCAGTTCGGCCAGGGCTGGCGCGTACCCGCCCGGCTGGTCTGGACCTGGACGCCCACCGCCAGGTTCGACAACAGCTTCGCCAGTGACTACGCGCCCTGGGGGACAGTCGAGTCGGGATTCCGAATGCCGTATCTGCCGGAGCACGTCGGCCAGTTGCGGGTCGGGCTCGAGGGTGAGCGGCTGGATCTCCACCTCAACTTCAATTACCAGTCGGAGGCGCGCGCCGTGGCCGGCAGCGGCTCGATTCCGTCCGGGCAGCGCATTGAATCGGCCATGGTGGTCGACGTCGGCGCTTCCTGGCGGCTCACCGATCACCTGAGCCTGCAGGCCCGGGTGCAGAACCTGTTCGACAAGGAGTACATCGCCTCGCGCTCGCCCAACGGCGCCCGCCCCGGCATCGACCGCTGGGCCCTGGTCGGCCTGCAAGCCACGTTCTGACTCTGTCCGGGTCGGACCGTGACAAGCTGTTGTTTACGAAAGAAAAAAGCTGAAAAACCTGACGCACGGGAGCCTTAGAGCGCAGTTTCTGACCCAAAATCTGTGTTCTAAGCCAGGCCTTCAAATGGTGTAAGCCGTGGCCCATGCGCTTAGAACATCGATTTTGCCCCGAAATATGGGTTTTAAGGCCTGAGAATCGCAGTTTTCTGCGTGTTTGTCTCATGTTTTCAGTAGCTTGTCGTGGTCCGACCCGCCATCGGCAAACCTGTATTGACAATCATTCGCATTCGCACTGACAATGCGTGCCAGAGGTTAATGACGATGTATGTCTGCATCTGCAAGCGCATCACGGACTCCCAGATCCACGAGGCGATCGGCCGCGGGGCGCGCCGGCTCGAGGACCTGAGCCGTGATCTCGGCCTCGCCACAGGCTGTGGCCAGTGCGCCTGCTACGCGTCGGAGCTGCTTGCCGATGCGCCCGCCGCATCCGGCCCGATGACGGGCGTGCGACAGTCGGTGCACCCCGACGCCTGACGCCGCGACAAGACGTCCGCATTCCCACAAGCGCCTCTGGACTCCCTCCCCCACTCCCGGAGGCGCTCTTTTCCTGCTCGTCCGCCGGCCTCCGGCATGGTCTAATAACGCCAGCCCACGACGCCGCACCGCCCCCAGCAGGAGCCCCCGATGAAAGGCGACACCAAGGTCATCGAGCACCTGAACAAGGTCCTCAAGAACGAGCTGACGGCCATCAGCCAGTACTTCCTGCATTCGCGGATACTCAAGGACTGGGGCCTCGAGACGCTGGCCAGGAAGGAACACGAAGAGTCGGTCGACGAAATGAAACACGCCGACCAGCTCGTCCAGCGGATCCTGTTTCTCGAGGGTCTGCCCAACATGCAGAACCTCGACAAGCTGCTGATCGGCGAAAACGTCAAGGAGATCCTGGCGTGCGACCTCAAGCTCGAAAATCTCGGGTTGCCTGACCTGAAAGCCGCAATTGCGCACTGCGAGTCGAGCGGCGACTACGTCAGCCGGCACCTGTTTCGCGAGATCCTCGCGAACGAGGAAGAGCACGTTGACTGGCTGGAGACGCAACTCGAGCTGATCGACAAGATGGGCCTGCAGAATTACATCCAGTCCGCCGCCTCCTGATCCGCAAGTGCCGGAAGTCGCCAATCGGCCGATCGGCGACTCTCCGGGCAAGCGAACTTTCATACGATTCGGCGGTCTGTGAACGCTGCGGGCACCGCTCGACCCATCCGGAAACCTGATTCTTGCAGAAGACCATCACCACCGTCGTCGTGCTCGCCGCGGTCGCCCTGGCCGCGTACATCTGGTTCGCCCCCGGCGAGAGCAGTTCAACGTCACCGCGCGTCGCCCCCGAAGATCGCGCGGCGGTCGAAGTGGTCACCACCCAGGTCCGCGAACGCCAACTGATCGACGAGGTCGAGGCGCTCGGCACCACCCGCGCCCGCGAGGCTGTCGAGATCACCTCGCGAATCTCCAGCGTGGTGACCGCGATTCACTTCGTCGAAGGCGAGTCGGTGGCCACCGGCAAGGTGCTGGTGGAACTCGACAACGCCCAGGAACGCGCCGCCCGGTCCGAGGCGGAGGCGGCGCTGATTGACAGCCGCGCACAGCACCGCCGCGCGCGCGAACTGCTTGCGACCCGGGCGGTCTCCGAGTCGCAGGTGCAGCAGCTCGAGGCCACCATGAAGGCCGACGAGGCCAGGCTGCGCGCCGCCGAGGCGCGCCTTGAGCAGACCCTGGTGCGGGCGCCATTCGCCGGCCGCGTGGGCCTCAGGCACGTCAGCCCCGGCAGCCTGGTGGCGCCCGGTGTCGCCATCACCACGCTCGACGACCTGTCGCGAGTCAGGCTGGATTTCACGGTGCCGGAGTCGTTCCTCGGCGTGCTCGAAACCGGCCTGGGGATCACCGCGCGCAGCGTCGCTTTCGAGGGTCGCGAATTCCGCGGCGCGGTGGCAACCGTGGACACCCGCGTCGACCCCATCACGCGCGCCGTGACCATCCGCGCCGACCTGCCCAACGACGATGGCCTGCTCAAACCCGGCATGTTCCTGACCGTGCGCCTGGCCGGCCAGGCGCGCAGCCGCGTGGTCATCCCCGAGGCCGCACTGGTGCCGGAGGGCGATCGGCAGAACGTCTATCTGGTGCGTGACGGCCGTGCCTGGCGCACCGAGGTGGTGGTCGGCCGGCGCTTGCCCGGCGAAGTCGAGATCACCGGCGGCCTCAATCCCGGCGACGAAATCGTCATCGAGGGCACACAGAAGGTCGCCAACGGCGGCCGGGTGACGGCCACCGAACCGGTCGCCATCCTGGGGCTGAAGTGAAGATTTCCGAGATCTCGGTACGCCGGCCGGTGTTCGCCACCGTGCTGTCGCTGCTGCTGGTGCTGATCGGGCTGGCCTCGGCGCTCAACCTGGCGGTGCGCGAGTATCCGGACATCGACCCGCCGATCGTCTCGATCGACACCACCTACCGCGGCGCCTCCGCGGAAGTGATCGAGACCCGGGTCACGCAGATCATCGAGGACCAGGTGGCCGGCCTGGAGGGCATCGCCAAGCTGACCTCCACGAGCCGCGACGAGCGCTCCAGCATCGTGCTGGAGTTCTCGCTCAACCGGAACGTGGACGAGGCCGCCAACGACGTGCGCGACCGCGTCGGGCGCGTGGTCGCCTCGCTGCCGCCGGAAGCTGATCCGCCGCAGATCGCCAAGGTCGACAGCGACACCCAGCCGGTGATGTGGCTGACTTTCACCAGCGATCGCCACTCAACGCTCGAGCTGACCGACATCGCCGAGCGCATGCTGATCGATCGCCTGTCGGTGGTCGAGGGCGTGGCGCGCGTGCGGCTCGGCGGCGCACGCCGCTACGCCATGCGCGTCTGGCTGGACCGCGAGGCCATGGCGGCGCGCGGCATCACCTCGGAAGACGTCACCGCGTCGCTGCGTCGGGAGAACGTCGAGCTGCCGGCCGGCCGGCTCGAGTCGACGCAGCGCGAATTCACGCTGCGCACCCGCACCGGCCTGGTCAGCCCCGACGATTTCGCCGCGCTGGTGATCCAGCGCGGCAGCGATGGCAACTTCGTGCGTCTCGGCGACGTCGCGCAGGTGCGCATCGGCGCCGAGGACGAGCGCAGCGTGGCGCGCGCCAACATGGTGCCGGCGATCAGCCTCGGCATCGAGCAGCAGTCCAAGGCCAATACCGTGGAAGTCTCGCGCGGTGTGCGCGCGGCAATGGACGAGGTGCTGCCCTCGCTGCCCGAGGGCGTGGAGATCGGCATCAACTTCGACCGCGCCGCATTCATCCAGGCCTCGATGTTCGAGGTGGTCAAGGCGCTGGGCTTCGCGCTGACCCTGGTGCTGCTGGTCATCTACCTGTTTCTCGGCAACCTGCGCGCCACGCTGGTGCCGGCGGTGACCATCCCGATCTGCGTGATCGCCACTTTCTCGGTGATGGCGGTGTTCGGCTACTCCATCAACGTGCTGATTCTGCTCGGCATGGTGCTGGCCATCGGCCTGGTGGTGGATGACGCGATCGTCGTGCTGGAGAACATCTGGCGGCGCGTCGAGGAAGGCCAGCCGCCCTTGCTGGCCGCGGTCGAAGGCAGCCGCGAGATCGGCTTCGCGGTAGTTGCCACCACCCTGGTGCTGGTCTCGGTGTTCCTGCCGATCTCGTTCATCCAGGGCAACATCGGCCGGCTGTTTCGCGAGTTCGGCGTGGCGGTCGCGGCCGCGGTCGGCATTTCCAGCCTGGTGGCGCTCACCCTGATCCCGATGCTGAGCTCCAAGCTCTTCAAGAGCGGCGAGCGCCAGGGGCGTGTCACGGGATTAGTGGAGCGCGGCTTCAAGCGGCTTGGTACGATCTATCGTCGGATCCTCGGCTCGGTCGTGCCGCGGCCCTGGCCCGTGCTCGCGGTAGCGCTGCTGGTCACCGTGGCCGCGGCGGGGCTGTTCCGCGCACTGCCCGCCGAGTACGCGCCGCGCGAGGACCGCGGCATTTTCTTCACCGTGCTCACGGCACCGGCCGGATCGAGCCTGGAGTACACCGAGGCATACTCGCGTCGCATGGAACAGATCCTGATGCGCTATGTCGACAGCGGCGAGGCGCGCCGCGTGCTGCTCAGGGTGCCGGGCGGCTGGGGCGGCGGCGGCGGGGTGGACAACTCGCGCGCCGTCGTGCTGCTCGAGGACTGGGACAAACGCGAGCGCTCCGCGGAAGACATCGCCCAGGACGTACGCGAGGAGCTCGACGCACTGCCCGGCGCGCAGGTGCGGGTGGTCACGCCGCAGGGTCTCGGTGTGCGCGGCGCCGACCGGCCGGTGCAGATGGTGCTGGGTGGCGCCGAGTATGCGCAGCTCGCCGCCTGGCGCGATGAGCTGATGGCCGCCGCCGAAGGCGTCGGCGGGCTGCGCAACCTCGACTCGAACTACGAGGAGCGCCAGCCGCAGATGCGCGTGGTGGTGGACCGCAACCGCGCGGCCGAGCTCGGCGTGTCGCTGGAGAACATCGGCCGCACGCTCGAGACCATGCTCGGCTCGCGCGCGGTCACCACCTTCATCGACCGCGGCCGCGAATACCGCGTCATCCTGCAGGGCCTGGCCGAGGGCCGCGCCACGCCCGACGACCTGTCGAACATCTACGTGCGCTCCGAGACCAGCGGGCGGCTGGTGCCGCTGAGCAACCTGGTGCGGCTCGAGGAGCGCGCCGGGCCGGCGGAGCTCAGGCGCTTCGACCGGCTGCGCTCGATCACCATCAACGCCGGGCTCGACCCGGGCGCTTCGCTCGGCCAGGCGCTCGATGCCTTCGAGGACCTGGCGCGCTCGATCCTGCCGCCGGACATCCGCATCAGCTGGGACGGCGAGGCGCGCGAGTTCAAGGAATCCGGCAGCTCGCTGTACGTCACCTTCGTGATGGCGCTGATCGTGGTGTTCCTGGTGCTGGCGGCGCAGTTCGAGAGCTTCCGCCACCCGCTGGTGATCATGTTCACCGTGCCGCTGGCGGTCACCGGCGCGCTGCTCGGGCTGTGGTTCTACGGCGGCTCGATCAACGTCTACAGCCAGATCGGGCTGATCATGCTGGTCGGGCTGGCGGCGAAGAACGGCGTGCTGATCGTCGAGTTCGCCAATCAGCTGCGCGACCGTGGCCAGCCGTTCGAGCAGGCGATCATCAATGCGGCGGCCATCCGCCTGCGGCCGGTGCTGATGACCAGCGCCTGCACCGCGATCGGCGCCCTGCCGCTGCTGCTGGCCAGCGGCGCCGGCCACGAGAGCCGCCAGGCGGTCGGCATCGTGGTGGTCTACGGCATGGCGCTGACGACGTTGCTGACGCTGTTCGTGGTGCCGGCCGCCTACGCTGTGATCGCACGCAACACCGAGTCGCCGGAGCACGTCAGCCGCAAGCTGGAGAAGCTGCGGGCGGAGACCGGCGCGGCCGGCAGCCTCTCGCCGCTGGGCCGGAAGGGCCAGGGCTGAGGCCGGACACCGCCACCGCGAGCCCGCCGCGGGACTGTCGGCAGGCCTTACGCCCGCCGGGCATAAATGTGAGCTGCATCACAAATTATGTCGGCAAAACTTAAAACGTCGTCCGGGCCTGTGCCTTAAGCTGTTGTTTGGAATAGCTTCATTCTGGATGGCATCTTTCCTGCAGTTTGTTTTGTGGTGACAGGCTGCCTGCTGGCGCCTTTTGGGGGTCCACGTGAAAAGCTGGGGGGAGATCAATCATATGAATATCAAGACACAATTGGCGGGAGCACTGGCAATTGGCGGACTTGCGCTGGCATCGAGTGCCGGCGCGGCACCGTTTGACGCCAGCGGACAGGTCTGTAACGACGGTACCTCGACGTTCATCGCCACGAGCGACGTGACGGCCGACGGCAGCGATGCCGACAACTGCTACGGCGTGTTCGACGGCAACGATCCGGGCCCGGGCGGCGACGGCATCGACCTCGACGGCGACACCCTTGCGGACCTGGACTTCCTCGACAAGTTCGAGGTCGGCGATGGCCCGACCGCCCTGCTGGGCCTGTCGGCCAGCGGCGGCGACTGGTCGTTCGGCGGACCGGTGACCTTCACCGATACCTGGGGATTCGTCATCAAGCAGGGTGACTGCTGGGCGCTGTGGACCTTTGGCGCCGGCACTTACAGCGGCGGCACATACCAGACGACCTTCGGTACCCAGGCGGGCGTATGCGTGGAGAGAGATCCGTCGGTTGAATTCTCGCACATTTCGATCTACGGCGAGCTCGGCGAGCGGGACATTCCGGAACCGACCACGCTGGCGCTGCTGGGTCTCGGCCTGCTGGCCATCGGCCTGGTACGCCGCAGGATGGCGCGCAGCTAGGCGCGCTCTGCCAGCTTCTCCAGGCCCGTCATCACGAAGCCCCGCGCATGCGGGGCTTCGTCTTTTTGGAGCGTGCGCAGCCTGCTTGTCGACGAACTTGACAATCGGCGTCCCAGAAACAGCCTAAGTGTGTGATCCGCAGTAATGATCTGTCGGGAAACCTTACGGCTGCCTGCCGGTCAAGCACGTAAGTCGTTGATATCACTCGACAATGAAGATTGGCACAGTTTCTGCACCATATTTACCGACGGCAGACGACCAAATCGGCGTCCTGGGGGGGAGTCGAGTGAGAGGCCAAGTGAGGTAAAGGTTATGAAAATCAAGACACTTTTAGCAGCGATCGTGGCGGTTTCGGGCCTGGTGATGGCATCGAACGCCTCGGCAGCACTGTTTGACGTGACCACCCAGGTCTGCCCGGCCTCGAGCACCGGCGGGATCCTGGTCAGCCATGTCACGGCGGACGGTGGCAATGCCGACAACTGTTACGGCGTGTTCGACGGCAACGACCCGGGGCCGGGTGGCCAACTTGACCTGGGCGGCGGCGTGATCCTCGACTTCCTCGACAAGTTCGAGCAGGGCGATGCGGCTCCGAGCGCGGTCCTGGGTCTCGACGTGTCTGGCGGCACATGGTCGTTCACGGCGCCTGTGGAGTTCGACGGCACGTGGGCTTTCGTCATCAAACAGGGCAACTGCTGGGCCGCGTGGACCTTCGGGGGTGGCACCTACAGCGGTGGCACCTACCAGACGAGCTTCGGCACACAGGCTGGCGTGTGCGTAGAGGTGGATCTGTCATCCGACTTCTCGCACGTGTCCATCTACGGCACGACCGGCGAGCGAGACGTGCCTGAGCCGACCACGCTGGCGCTGCTGGGCCTCGGCCTGCTGGGCCTCGGCCTGGTCCGTCGGAGAATGGCGCGCGCCTGAGTCGCTGCGGCCTCTCGATCTGTCGTCACGAAGCCCCGCTATGCGGGGCTTCGTCTTTTCCAGAGGGACCGATTTTGTCGCGGCTGAAGCCAGGTCGCGGCTGAAGCCAGGTCGCGGCTGAAGCCAGGTCGCGGCTGAAGCCGCTCCTACGACGCTCCCACGACGCGCGCTGTAGGAGCGGCTTTAGCCGCGACTCGCCTTTTCAGCCGCGACCGACCACCTCCCAGCACGCTAGAATGCGCCGCTCAAACGCCATTCAGGATCCCCAGACGTGTCCCACAGCCAGCGCCCGGTCCGCACCCGATTCGCCCCGAGCCCGACGGGCTTCCTGCACATCGGCGGCGTGCGCACTGCACTGTTTTGCTGGCTGTATGCGCGCCACCACGGCGGGCAGTTCATCCTGCGCATCGAGGACACCGATCGCGCCCGCTCCACCGAGGAGGCCATCCAGGTAATCCTCGATGGCATGGAGTGGCTGGGCCTGAGGGCCGACGAGGGACCGCTCTACCAGACCGACCGCTTCGATCGCTACACGGCCGTGGCCGAGCAGCTGATCGCCGCCGGCCATGCCTATCGCTGTTATTGCACGCGGGAAGAACTCGACGCGATGCGCGCCGAACAGATGGCGCGCGGCGAGAAGCCTCGCTACGACGGCCGCTGCCGCGAGCGTCACGCGCCACGCGCGGGCGTGCCGTCGGTGGTTCGCTTCCGCAATCCGGCCGAGGGCGAGGTGGTGGTGGACGACCAGGTGCGCGGCCGGGTGGTGTTCGACAACCGCGAGCTCGACGACCTGGTGCTGCTGCGGTCGGATGGCGTGCCGACTTATAACTTCTCGGTGGTGGTGGACGACATGGACATGGCCGTCAGCCACGTGGTGCGCGGCGACGACCACCTCAACAACACGCCGCGGCAGATCAACCTCTACCACGCGCTCGGCGCCGAGCCCCCGGTGTTCGCCCACCTGCCGATGATCCTCGGGCCGGACGGCGCCAAGCTGTCCAAACGCCACGGCGCGGTCAGCGTGCTGCAGTACCGCCAGGAAGGCTACCTGGCCGAGGCGCTGCTCAATTACCTGGTGCGGCTCGGCTGGTCGCATGGCGACCAGGAGATTTTCTCGGTCGGGGAGATGATCCGGCTGTTTGATCTCGGCGACGTCAACAAGTCGGCCTCGAGCTTCAATCCCGAGAAGCTGCTGTGGCTGAACCAGCACTACATCAAGCAGGCCCCGGCCGTGCGGCTGGCCGCCGAACTGCAGTGGCAGCTCGAGCGCATTGGCGTCTCCTGTGCCGGCGGACCGCCGCTGGAGGACATCGCCGAGGCCTACCGCGAGCGCGCCAGGACGATGCATGAAATGGCGCAGGCTTCGGTGTTCTTCTTCCAGGACTTCGAGGCCTACCACGAGAAGGCCGCTGCACAGCACCTCGGTGCGGCTGCGGCGGAGCCGCTGCAGCAGCTGCGCGACGGCCTTGCCGCCCTCGAGGACTGGCGCCCGGAACCGATCCACGCGCTGCTTCAGTCGGTCGCCGAAACCCTCGGCCTGAAGATGGGCAAGGTGGCGCAGCCGCTGCGGGTTGCGGTCAGCGGCGGCCCGGTGTCGCCGCCGATCGACATCACTGTCGCCCTGCTCGGCCGGGACAGGACCCTCGCCCGTCTCGACCGCGCCCTGAACCGGTTTCTGCAGCTGTCTTGACCCCCTCGAGGGCGTTGTTTATTCTGCCCGACTTCGCGTGGGGCCATAGCTCAGCTGGGAGAGCGCTTGCATGGCATGCAAGAGGTCGGCGGTTCGATCCCGCCTGGCTCCACCAGATTTCAGCCTTCGGGATTGATCCCGCTCCGCGTCCCCTTCGTCTAGAGGCCCAGGACACCGCCCTTTCACGGCGGCGACGGGGGTTCGAATCCCCCAGGGGACGCCACTTCTCAAGACCCCGGATTCCCGGCATCCGTCTTGAACTGCGCGAGGTCGATCTGGTGGCGCCTGATCACCTTGTACAGGTCGGAGCGGTTGCGCCCCGCATGGCGCGCGGCCTCGGCGATATTGCCGCCCGTCTGTTGCAACAGCCGCACCAGGTAGTCGCGCTCGAACTGTTTCTTCGCTTCGCTCAGCGCGGTGATCCCGGGGCTGTGATCCCGCGGCAGCGCGTTGCCCACCTGGGCATCCGAAATGATCGGGCCGGTGGCGAGCGCCACCGTCTGCTCGATCACGTTCTGCAGCTGGCGGATGTTGCCGGGCCAGTCATAGTTCAGCAGTGCGCTCATCGCGTCCGGCGACAGCTGCGCCGGTTGCTTGTCCTGCCGGTCGGCGATCTCCCGCAGAAAGTGGTTCGCCAGCAGCGGAATGTCCTCACGGCGCTCACGCAGACTCGGCAGAACCAGTTCGACCACGTTGAGCCGGTAGTAAAGGTCCTCCCGGAAGCTCCCGCCCTGCACCGCCGCATCGAGGTCGCCGTGGGTGGCCGACAGGATGCGCACGTCGATCGGCCGATCCACGGTATCGCCCACGGGCCGCACCCGCCGCTCCTGCAAAACCCTGAGCAGCTTGGCCTGCAGCACCAGCGGCATGTCGCCGATCTCGTCCAGCAAGACCGTGCCGCCCTGGCTGGCGACGAACAGGCCGGGATGATCGCGGCTGGCGCCGGTGAATGCGCCCTTGCGGTGGCCGAACAACTCCGATTCCAGCAGGTTTTCGGGGATCGCGCTGCAGTTCACCGGCGTGAACGGGCCTTGCGCGCGACCGCTGCCTTGATGGATGGCCCGGGCGAGCAGTTCCTTGCCGGTGCCGCTCTCTCCGCGGATCAATACATTGACATCACTCCGGGCCACCAGCCGGGCCTGGTCGAGCAACTGATACATCTTCGCGCTGCGAGTCAGGATCCGATCCGACCAGTCCGACTGCGCCTGCGCGACGGATAAACGCAACTCGAGCGCGTGCTCGAGCGTCGTGAGCAATTCCGCAGGCGCCACCGGCTTGGTGAGGAACGAAAACACCCCTTTCTGCGTTGCCAGGACCGCGTCCCGAATCGAACCATGCGCGGTAAGAATGATCACCGGCATCACCGGCCGGTCGCGATGCAGGCGCTCGAACAGCGCCATGCCATCCATACCGTCCATGCGCAGATCAGTGATCACCAGGTCGGGCAGCTCGCGCTCGATCGCGGCCAGCGCCTGTTCGCCGCTGTCCGCACAGCTCACTTCATACGCGGCAGCCCGCAGCCGCATCGAAAGCAGTTCCAGCTGACCCGGATCATCATCCACCAGCAGAATCCTGCCCTTGCTCAAGGCTCGCTCTCCTGCTCAAAGGGGCTTCTGTCCGCGCGACCATCAATGTCCTCCTCGATTTTGGAGATGCCACGGATGGTGTCCTCAAGCTGCCGCTCCAGCACGTGGCGCTCGGCCTCGAGGCGCTCGAGCGCGTGGTGGTGGGACTCCATGATCGCCAGAAACGCCCGCTGGTCTTCCGACCAATCCGGGTTGAGACTGGCGACCTGCAGTGCCTCCCCCAGGGAATCGCGATGCTGAAAGGGATCGCAGCTCATCAGCAGCAGCCGCTCGAACTGTTGCCGGTGATCATGCGTGTCGTCATATGACGTCATCAGCCGCTGCCGTTCGGTGTCGTCCGCCGCGCACAACGTCGCCCGATGCGCCAGCAGGCTTTCTCCACCGGGCCAAGGGGCGGTCGCACCGGATCGTGCCGGACCGGCGGTGGCGCACCCGCCGAGCATCAGCGCGATCGCGGGAATCGCCAGCATTCTCATCGCTGCGGCCCGGGCCCGTCGACAACCGGCCACGCCACGCGAAAGCAGCTGCCCTCACCCGGCCGCGATTCCACGCTGATCGATCCACCCATGGCCTTCACACACTCCTCGACGATCGCCAGGCCGATGCCGCTGCCTTTGACCGATCCCCGCCGCCTGGCCGTGCCCTGCACGAATGGCTTGAAGATACTCTGTTGCTCCGCCTCGGGAATGCCCGGCCCGTCATCGGCCACCGACAGCCAGCAGTTGTCGCCGGCAGTCCCCCAGTCGATGCGGATTTCACCCCCGCACGGAGAGTAGTGAAATGCATTCGAGCACAGGTTGCTCACAATCATCTGCAAGGCCAGCGGATCAGCCACCACGGTCAACGGCGTCCCGGGATGCATCCAGCGGATGCCGCTGGTCTGCCCGATGGCTTCGAACTTCGCTTTCTGTTCCACGCAGAGCGCATGCAGATCGACCGCCTCCAGTATCGTGCCGTTGCGGTGGGTGACTGCGTTGTAGCTCAGCAACTGCCGGATCAACTCGTGCAGGTTCTGGGCATTGTCCTGCAGAATCTCCAGCACCCGCTGCTGAGCCGCCGTGAGTTCTCCGGGCACCCCATCGGCGAGCAGCGAACCCGCTTCGGTGATCGCGGACAACGGGCTCTTGAGCTCGTGGGTGATGTGTTGCAGCAGCGCCTGGCTTCGGTTTTCGCTGGACACCAGCTTGCGCCGCATCCAGTCGAGGCGCTCGCCAAGATCCAGCAGATCCGCGGGGCCGTCGATGGCGACCGGTTGCTGCCACCGGCGGTGTCCAAGGTCTCGTATCGCCTGCGCCAGGCGGCGGACCGGGGTCGCGATCGCCAGCGAGCCTATGGCCACCAGCATCACGGTACCGGGGATCGCCAGAAAGCCGATCAGCACCAGATGCCAGACAATGGCATTGAACTGCCTCTCCCCCGCCCTCAGCGAATCCTGCAGGCGCAAGCCGACCAGTTCGCTCAACCTGGCAGACAGTTCGTAGGCCTGTTGCAGCAGAGGCCGCAGCTCATCCAGCTCGCCGTCGATTGAGTCTCCCGATCCAGGCCGCTCGGCGTTGCTCGAGTGTCCCGCCTCGAGTCGCCAGCCGACCTCCTCCATTACTCTCACCAGCTCCCTCAGCACGTCCGGTTCCGCGTCCAGACCCGGCATCGTGGCCAGATGCTCATGGCTGCGCCAGAGTTGCTCCAGCCGCTGGTGGTAGCGCTCGAGAAAGTGCGTCTCGCCCAGCAGGCGATACTGGCGCGCCGCCCGCTCCAGGTCTTTCACCTGCTCTGAAACTGAGGCGTCCAGGTGATTCAGCGCAGCCATGGAAAGCACCAGTTGGTGTTGCACGCGTGTCTGCTGGCCCAAGGACCAGGCGGCATACGCCACCGCGACGACCAGGGGCAGGATCGCCAGCAGCGTGGCCAGAACCAGCTGCACGCTCAGGCTCAACTGGAACCATCGGCCCATTGGCGTCGCTGTCATGGCGCCCAGTGCCGCAAAAGAGCTCCCATCTTGCACATTTTCCCGTGTGGCACAATTTCCACATTCTACCTGTTTGAATAGAAACCACTTCCCTGATCGACAGCTCGATCAGCGTCGCCATATGGCGACAACATCACGCCCCTGGTTCCCAGCAAGATTCGTAACCCCCTGTTTTATCGAAAAGTCAGTGGATGGCACGGCTATTGCGTTACATAACACACGCACATGCCCGGCGGGATCGTACCGGTTCTTCGGCCGGATGCCCGCGGCCCCATGACCGAATCTGAAGCAGGGACATCTGACATGAAAACCATGCCGTCTTCACACAATGCTTCCACGGCGCCGCCAAAGGGTCTGCTGGCCGGCGAGATCGCGCTGGCCGTGGACGATGTCGGCATCGTCGACAACCAACCGGGCGGGGACCTGCGCAAGGCTGGCCGCATCGATTCGGACGCCGAGCGCCACGCGCCGGACCAGAACCGGCTCCTCGCGATGTTGTCGACCGAAACCAGGGATCGGATCATGCCGAGCCTCGAGCCGGTGTCCCTCCCGCTCGGCGAAGTCATCTACGAAGCGGGCGGTGCGGAGCGCTACGTATATTTTCCCGTCGACGCCATCGTATCGCTGCTGTACGTCATGGAGAATGGCGAATCGGCGGAGATTTCCGTGGTCGGCAACGAGGGGATCGTCGGCATCGCCGCTTTCATGGGCGGCGGAAACGCCTGCAGCCGTGCCGTGGTCCAGAGCCCCGGTACAGCCTTTCGCCTGCCGGGTCGGTTACTCAAGGATGAGTTGCACCGACATGGCGAACTGCTGCGGCTGATTCTGCGCTACACGCAGGCGCTCATTACCCAGATCTCGCAGACGGCGGTCTGCAACCGGCACCATTCGATCGAGAAGCAATTGTGCCGCAGGCTGCTGCTTTCGCTCGATCGCCTGTCCGGCGACGAACTGATCCTGACCCAGGAACTGATCGCCAGCATGCTGGGCGTGCGCCGGGAAGGTGTTACCGCGGCCGCCGTGCAATTGCGGAAGCTCGGCGTGATCCAGTATCGGCGCGGGCATATCAAGGTCCTGGACCGGGACATGCTCGAGCAACTGAGCTGCGAATGTTACGCAGTCGTCAAGACCGAGAGTGATCGCCTCCTGCATGGCAAAACTGCGATGCACGCTCACTGAGCGACTCGCCGCGCGTTGCGGGCGGACTGAGTTCGACGATTCCAGGAGAAGTCACATGCTTTATTACGCACTGGTGTTCTTCGTGGTGGCGATCATCGCCGCGCTGCTCGGATTCACCGGCATCGCGGGCGCGGCTGCCGGGATCGCCCAGATCCTGTTCTTCCTGTTTCTCATATTTTTCGTTGCCGCGTTGTTGATGGGCCTTCTGACCGGACGCCGGCCACCGCCGCCGCCGGTATGAGAGCCGGCAACGCCTTACAAAGGAGATCCGTCATGAATAGAACGAACACACTTGGCACCGTGGTACTCATGGCACTGCTTGTGCTGACCGGTGGTGCAGCCGTCGCCCATGAGCGGGATATTGGTGAAGCCGTCAACGATGCGCGGCTGGAAGGCCAGCTGTGGGCCAGCTATGCGCTCAATCGCCACCTGAATCCCTTCAAGCTCGATGTGGAAGTCAAAGACGGCAAGGCGACCGTCAGCGGCGAAGTCGAAGAGTCCGTGCAGCGTGACCTTGCCGGACAGATCGCAGTCGGCATCAACGGTATCGACGAGGTCGACAACCAGGTCACGGTCGTCAAGGATGGTGATATCCGCCATGTGCCGGGCACAGCGGGCGAATTCGGCGAACGGATCAAGGACGCGACGACCACGGCCACAGTCAAGTCGAAGCTGCTTTGGAACCGCAACACCGAGGGCCTGGCCATCAATGTCTCGACCGAGAATGGCGTGGTGACGCTGCATGGCAAGTCCGACTCGGACGCCAGCAAGCAACTGGCCGAGCGCCTCGCAGCCAATACCGACGGCGTGGTCAAGGTCAGGAACGAGCTCACCGTAGCGGCGGACGCCCGGAGCAGTGACGGCAAGCGCACTGCCGACGAGGTGATCTCAGATACGTGGATCACTTCCAAGGTGAAGTCCACGCTGCTGTTCTCCAGTGACGTTTCCGGGACCGATATTTCGGTCGAAACGCGCGATGGCGTGGTCAAGCTGGAGGGCACGGTGGACAGTGACGCCGAGAAGGCGCTGGCGATCGAGCTGGTCAGCGACATTCGCGGCGTCAAGCAGGTGGATGATCGCGGACTGCGCGTCAAGTCCTCGTGAACTTCCCGACAAGAAATGACCGGCCCGCGCCTGGTGTGGCGCGGGCCGGCTTTCGTGCCCGGGAATGCGAGGCCTCAGTCAGCCTCAACTGAACCCGGCTTTCCGTCTCAGAATCGCGCGTTGAGACGGCCGTAGTAGTAGCCGCCGTTGACGCCGAACGGGCAGGTCTCCCAGCAGTGCAGGAAACCCAGCGCCGGGAACGGGTTGTTGAAGTCCGGGTCGGACGGGTCGGTCACGCCGGCGCTCCACTTGTCAGGCATGGTGTCGAAGACATTGTTGGCGCCGATCGTCAGGCTGAGCGCGTGGCTGAAGTGGTAGGTCGCCGCCAGGTCGAACAGCCAGTCACCGCTCCACTTCTGCTTGAGGCCCGGCGTGAAGCCCTCGCCGGTGACCGAGCCGTAGTAGTTGCCGCGCGTGAGAAAGTCCCAGGGGCCGGTGTGGTACACCGCCTGCAGCATGTGTTGTGAGCGCGGCTGGCCACGCTCGATCAGGGTCACCTGGGTGTCGTCGAATAACGCCTCGGGCGGCAGGATCGTCGATTGCGAACGGCGCTTGCGCACCTCGGTCTTGTTGACGTGGGCCAGCGCGGTCAGATCGAGCGTCGAGCCGCCGGCGAAAGCGGTGTGATGATCGGCGACGATGTCGATGCCGGTGGTGCGCGTGTCGATCGCATTGGTGAAGAACAGCACCTGGCCGACGCCGATCGGGTCGAGGATGGCACGGATCGGGCAGTTGGAATTGTCCGGCAGGCAGCCGCCGGCCGGTTCGGGCACGATGTTGCTCGAGAAGATGATGCGATCGTCGATGTCGATCTGGAACACGTCCACGGTCACCGAGAAGTTGTCGCTCGGTCGCATGACCATGCCGACGCTTGCGCTGACCGATTCCTCCTCCTTGAGCGGCTCGATGCCGAACGCGCTGGTCACGTCGCTTCCCTGCTGCGCGGTCAGGGTGTCGGTGAGCACGCCTTCGGGATTCAGGTTGGTGGATCGCTGGCTGTAGAAAGCCTGCTGCACGCCGGGCGCCCTGAAGCCGGTCGAGATCGTGCTGCGGATTGCGAAGCGCTCGCTCGCGTCGAACCGGGCGCTGAGCTTGCCGGTCGTGGTCGAGCCGAAATCCGAGAAGTCCTCGAATCGCACCGCAGCTCCCAGCACGAATTGCTGGCTGAGCTGGCTCTCCGCATCGAGGTAGAGGGCCACGCTGTGGCGGTCGTCATCGACTTCCTCGTTGGGCGAGAAGCCGGGGAAGCCCTGGATGCCGGGCTGGGCGATGTCGCCGGTCTGGCCGAAGATCTCGATCGAGCGGTCGTTGGTGCGGCCGTAGGTGTAGGACACCGGGTCGCCGGCGATGATCTCGTAACCGTCCCGGCGCCACTCCAGGCCGGTGGCCAAATACAGCGGACCGGCGCCCATGCCCCAGTCGATGGGCCCGCGGAAGTCGAGGTTGGCGGTCGTCTGGCGGAAGCGCAGCTCACCGGTGTCGGCCTGGGTCGGCGAGTCCTCGAAACGCGGCCCGAGCGGGTCGTTCGGATCCAGCGGCTCGAACCACCAGCTGACGTTGACCGACTTGCGCTCCTCGAACTCGAACTTGCTCACACCATGGTTGACCGACAGGTCCCATTCCCAGCGTTCACCGAGGGGACTCTTGAAGCCGAGCGCCAGCGAGGCATCGTTGACCGTGGTGATGATGTTCGGCAGGAAGCCGTCCGGGTACAGCGCTGGCACCGTGCGGTTGTCGCCGGCGCTGCGGAAGAAGCCGGACGAGTCGCCCTCGCGGCGCGAGATGCCGCCGAAGCCGTAGAACTCGCCCACGCCCATGGGTACGCCGGCGTTGAGCCAGAAGTACGCGTCGGTGGCGTCGGCATCGCCGATTCGCTGGGTCACTCTCGGGGGATCGACGCGCAGCAGGTCCGGGCCCGCGCGGTTGGTCTCGCCGCGGTCGCGGTACTCGCCCGTGAGGTTCAGGTAGCCGTCACCACCGAGTGCGAAGCCGGTGTTGACGCCCGCATGGATCACCTCGCCGTCGTCCTCGTAGGTCCGGCCGGCCTCGAGGAGCACGCCGGTTTCTCCAGTAGTCCGTTTCAAC
This sequence comes from uncultured Ectothiorhodospiraceae bacterium, assembly GCA_964582505.1. GTDB lineage: Bacteria > Pseudomonadota > Gammaproteobacteria > Steroidobacterales > XN24 > XN24. Next base: position 27,649 of record CAZOSZ010000008.1, read on the forward strand.
ACGATGTTGATCACGCCGGCGATTGCGTCGGAGCCGTACTGGGCGGACGCGCCGTCACGCAGAACTTCGATCCGCTCGACGGCCGAAACTGGAATGGCATTGATGTCGGTGCCGGCCGAACCGCGGCCAATGGTCTGCTGCACGTTCACCAGCGCCTGCTGGTGACGGCGCTTGCCGTTGATCAGCACCAGCACCTGGTCCGGGCCGAGGGCGCGCAAGGTCGCCGGACGGATGATGTCGGTGCCGTCGCTGATGAAAGTGCGCGAGAAATTGAATGACGGCTGGAGCATCTGCAGGACCTGCCCGAGCTCCTGCGCCCCGCTGCGCTCGAGGTCCGCCCGATCCAGCACGTCGACCGGCGCCAGCGTCTCCAGGGCAACACGGCCCACGGCTCGCGAACCGGTCACCACCAGCTCCTCCATGGCGTCGCCGCCCTGCGCGGCGGCCGGCTGTTGCGCCCAAACCATGGACACCAGGGCCAGGCCGATGGCACGGGCCAGCGGCCGGCATGAGCGCCTCCCGAGATGGATCCTTCGATGTGCTTGTGTTCTCATCTCCCAACCCTCTCTCTGGCTTTAAGGGACGGTCGCCTTGCGGCGGCCTGCATGACGCCGAGTCGGCCGGCGGACCGGCGTCTCTCGCCTGTTTTCAGTCAAGGTAGTCCGTGAAGCGGAAAAAACAATCAAAATCGATCTCAGGCCGGCGGACAGACCGCCTGGAACACGGCGCCTGTTGGCGCGAATGACCGGCACCATGAGGCGACACGGACTGCCCCTGCTGATTATTGCGCTGACCGTTCTTGCTGGCGCCTTCGCAGTCGCCAACCTGTACATGGGCCACCGCGTCGGGCACGAAGTGGAGCAACTGGCCCGCACGCTTGCGGCGGGTGGCGAGCTGCGCGTGGACCGCCTCGATTACCAGCGGGGTTTCCGCGGCGGCACAGTTTTCTACGACCTCAGTTGGCAATCCGATGGGGAGAATGAGGTCCTCGAGGCGCTGCGCCACTCGGGCCTGTTGCCCGAAGACGGATTGCGCATCGCCGGGACACTTCAGCTTCGCCACGGCCCCTGGGCCGGCAGCAAGCCCGGCTTCGCCATGGCGAGCGGCACGGGCGTCGTCGCATTGCCGGAAGATTGGCGGCCCATCCTGCCGGATTACCCGCAGCAGGCGCCCCTGTTGCGGTTCAATGCCTTCGTGACCCTCGGCGGCCGGCTCGAGATGAAATTCTCGGCCGTCGACTACCACGGTCGTATGGCGGTGCCCGATTTCGAGGGCAACACCGACCTCAAGCTCTCCGGACTCAAGGGCTTGGTCGGCACGGACAGTCGCCTCGGGAGGCTGCGCCTGGACGTGCGGCTCGGGCAGTTTTCGGTGGTGGTCCGCGACGCCAATGGTGTCGCCGAAATGGCCCTGGAGGACATGCTCGTCGAGGCTGACATCGCACAGTCGCGCCCACGGGTATGGACCGGCACGACCCGGATGGTGTTGAAGCGCGTCGCGGTGAACCCGCCCGGCAGCCGGCTCGAGATTCACGACCTCTCGACCGAATCCGACACCCGGATCACCGGAAACAAGCTCGGTTCGATCGGCACGCTCGAAGTGGGCGAAACCCGCCTGGACGAGTACCGGCTGCTGGGGGGCAGCCTGATCGTGTCCCTGCGCGGGCTGGACGTCGACGCCTTCGTCGAGCTGGCCGAGCTGGCGGAGCGCGCCCGGGCGGATGCCGACGGCAGCGCTGCCGAACAGGACCGGCAGCGGACCGTGGAGCTGCTCGAACAGATTTTCGCCGGCGGACCGAAGCTTGCCATCGACCAGCTCAGGCTTTCATTGGTCGAGGTCGATGACCTGTCAGCGCACCTGAGTCTTGGCATCGATGGCGCGCCGCGCGTGGCCGACCACGCGCTGCAGGAACTGGCCGGCGCCCTGCGGATCGAGGCCGATGCAAGGATCGGGAGGCGTGCGTTGCGCCACATCGCGGGCCTGTTGGCCGCCGAGCAGCTCGCCGCGGGC
>CAZOSZ010000009.1:0-11633 GCA_964582505.1 uncultured Ectothiorhodospiraceae bacterium
GTACAGGACGACCGGCTCGACCGCCGCGGGCAGCAGGTCGCGCCGCAGCACCCGTGCCGGCGGCGTGCGGCACAGCTCGATGATCGGCACCAGCGCAAAGCCTCCGAGCACGATCGCCGCCAGCACCAGGCCACCGACCGCAGGGACCAGTGTCGGCGGCGGCAGCGGGCCGCCGACCAGCCCGGCGAGAATCCGCACCAGGCCTTCCTGCGCGAGCCAGCCGAGCGCCGTGCCGATCAGCGAGGCGACCAGGCCGACACTTAGGAGCTGCGTGAGCAGCGCCAGCAGCACGAAACGCCTCGGGGCACCGACACACTTCATCAGTGCCACGGTATCCATCCGGCGTACCGCGAAGCGACGCGCCGCCATTGCCACCGCCACGGCCGCGATCAGCGCGCTCACCAGTGACGCGAGCCCGATGAAGCGGCCCGCCCGCTCCACGGCATCGCCGATCTCCGGCTGCGCGTCCTCCAGGCCGCGCAGCCGCTCGCCCACGCCGAGTTCGACACGTTCGCGATAGGCCGCTTGGGCCGGCGGAGCGCCCGCCAGCAGCAGGCGGTAGGACACCCGGCTGCCCGGCGCGATCAGCCCGGTGGCGTCCAGGTCCTGAAGATTGATCAGCAGCGTCGGTGCCAGTTCCGCGAAACTGAAGCCCTGGTCGGGACGGTATTCCAGCAGGCGTGTGATGCGCAATTCGATCTGCCCCACTTCCACCACGGCGCCGATCGCGGCGTCCAGCCGGGCGAGCAGCCTGGGGTCGGCCCAGGCCTCGCCGGGCGCCGGCAGCGTGTCCACCGTCTCGATTTCCGCGTCCAGCGCGCGACTGACCCGCAGTCTGCCGCGCAGCGGATAGCCCTCCGCCACCGCCTCGATATCGGCCAGCGCGCTCTCGTCGCCCGCCAGCACGACGCTGGGGAATGACGCGGTGCGCGCCGAGCTAAGGCCCAGCTCCGCCGCCAGGGCATCTCGTTGTGGCGGGATCGGGCGGTTCGAGCGCAGCACCAGGTCGGCGGCCAGCACCTCGGAGCTGCGTGCCTGCACCCCCTGATTCACCCGGTCGGTGAAAAAGCCCACTGCGGTCATTGCCGCAACCGCCAACGCCAGCGCCGCGGCCAGCACGCGGACTTCGCCCGACTTGAATTCCCGGCCGACCTGGGCGAGCCCGAACTGCACGCCGCTCACAGGATCCTCCCGGCGTCCATCTCCAGCTGGCGATCACAACGGTCGGCCACGGCACGGTCGTGGGTGACCAGCACCAGCGTGGTGGCGCGTTCGGCATTCAACCGGAACATCAGGTCGGCGACCCGTCCACCGGTCCGGCTGTCGAGGTTGCCGGTCGGCTCGTCGGCCATCAGCAGCGACGGCCGACCGACGAAGGCCCGCGCAATGGCCACCCGCTGGCGCTCGCCGCCGGAGAGCTGCCGCGGATAGTGCCCCACCCGCGCGCCCAGGCCGACCTCGTCGAGCGCGGCGCGCGCCTCGCGGCGGGCATCCCGGCGGCCCGACAGTTCCAGCGGCAGCATCACGTTCTCCAGCGCGGTCAGCGCCGGGATGAGGTGAAAGGACTGGAACACGAAGCCGACCTGGTCGGCACGCACCGCGGCGCGGCCATCCTCGTCAAGCGCAGTCAACTCATGATCGTTGACCCACACCCGGCCCGAGGTCGGCAGGTCCAGGCCCGCCAGCAGCGACAGCAGGGTCGACTTGCCCGCGCCCGAGGGCCCGAGGATCGCCACCGACTCGCCGGCGCCGATCTCGAGGTCGGCGTGGTCCAGGATGGTCAGCTCGCCCTCCGGGCTGCTAACCTTCTTGGTCAATCCTCTTGCCTTCAGCACCGGTTTCGTTCCGGTCTCCTGCTCCATGTACAGAGTCCTTCTGCTGTTGTTTGCCCTGGGCGCGCCTGCCGCGGCCGCGACGACGCCCGTCGTGCTGGTCGTGGGCGACAGCCTGAGCGCCGGTTTCGGACTCGCGATCCACGAGACCTGGACCAGCCTGCTCGAGCAGCGAATCACGTCGAACGGCCATCCCCACAGGGTGGTCAACGCCAGCATCAGCGGTGACACCACCCGTGGCGGCCTGGCCCGCCTGGCCGGGGCTCTCGAGCGCCACACCCCCTCCGTGGTCCTGATCGGCCTCGGTGGCAATGACGGTCTGCGCGGGATCCCGGTGACCGAGATTCGACGCAACCTGGCCGAAATGATTCAAATTTCCGAGTCGGCCGGGGCGCGTGTGCTGCTGGCCGGGGTGCACATCCCGCCCAATTACGGCCCGCGGTACACGGAGTCCTTCCACGCCATCTACCATGAACTTGCGCAAGAATACGGCACCGGGCTGGTGCCGTTCATCCTCGAGGGCGTTGCGCTGGACGAGACACTGATGCAGGAGGACGGGATCCACCCCAACGCCGCGGCCCAGGCCGTGATCATCGACAACGTCTGGCGGGCACTGGAACCCTTGCTGGACGAGGAAGCGGAGGCCAACAAGCCATAACGACCAGGGGGTCAGCGGGGGAACAATGGAAAAGATCTGGCTGAAGAACTACCCGCAAGGCGTGCCTGCGGAGATCGACGTCAACGAGTTCCCCTCGCTGCGGGAGTTCCTCGAGCAGTCGTTCGCCAGGTACAGCAGCCTGCCGGCGTTCACCAACATGGGGCACTCGATCAGCTTCGGCGAGCTCGACCAGCTTTCGCGCTACCTTGGCGCCTGGCTGCAGAAGAACGCCGGCCTGTCGAAGGGAGACCGCGTGGCGGTGATGATGCCCAATGTCATCCAGTACGCCATTGCGGTCGCGGCGATCCTGCGCGCCGGGCTGACAGTCACCAACATCAACCCGCTGTACACGCCGCGGGAACTGGAGCATCAGCTCAGGGACTCCGGCGCCAAGGCGATCATCATCGTCGAGAACTTCGCCAAGACTCTCGAGAAGGTGCGCAACAACACCGACGTCAAGACCGTGGTGGTGACCGCGATCGGCGACATGCTCCCGGCACCCAGGCGCCAGTTGGTCAACTTCGTGATCCGCAAGGTCAAGAAAATGGTGCCCGAGTGGAACATCCCCGATGCCACCCGCTTCAACAAGGCCCTCAAGGAGGGCAAGTGGCAGACCATGGACAGCCTGGAGCTCGGCCATGACGACATCGCCTTCCTGCAGTACACGGGCGGTACGACCGGCATCGCCAAGGGTGCGATGCTGACTCACCGCAACATCATCGCCAACCTGCTGCAGGCACGCGCGTGGCTCAAGGCGGTGGTCGACGAAGGCCAGTCCGTGGTCATCACCCCGCTGCCGCTTTACCACATCTTTTCGCTGACCGCGAATTTCTTCGTCTTCACCCTGATGGGCGGCAACAACATCCTGATCACCAATCCGCGCGACATGCAGGGCTTCGTCAAGGAACTGAAGAAACAGAAATTCACCTTCATCACCGGCGTCAATACGCTGTTCAACGGGCTGCTTAATACGCCGGGCTTCGCGGAGGTGGACTTCAGCCACCTCAGGGTGACACTGGGCGGAGGCATGGCGGTGCAGCGCGCCGTGGCGGAGCGCTGGAAGGGAGTCACCGGCAAGCCGCTGATCGAGGCCTACGGCCTGACCGAGACTTCGCCCGCCGCCTGCATCAATCCGCTGACCAACACCGAGTTCAACGGCTCGATCGGGCTGCCGATTTCCTCGACCGAGCTCAGCATCCGCGATGAGGACGCTCGCGAGCTTCCGCTTGGCAGCGTCGGAGAAATCTGCATTCGCGGGCCGCAGGTGATGGCCGGCTACTGGAACCGCCCGGACGAGACCGCCAAGGTCATGCTGGACGACGGCTGGTTCCGCTCGGGCGACATGGGACGGATGGACGTGGACGGCTACACCTACATCGAAGACCGCAAGAAGGACATGATCCTGGTGTCCGGCTTCAATGTTTACCCGAATGAGGTCGAGAGCGTGGCGGTGGCGCATCCTGCGGTGCTCGAGGCTGCGGCGGTCGGCGTGCCCGACGACAAATCCGGCGAGTCGGTAAAGCTGTTCGTCGTGCTGCGCGAGGGTCAAAGCACCACGGAGAAGGAACTGATCGAGTTCTGCCGGGAAGGCCTGACTGGCTACAAGGTGCCGCGCAGGGTCGAGTTCCGCAAGGATCTGCCGAAGACCAATGTCGGCAAGATCCTGCGCCGCGAGCTCAGGGAGGAGAAGCCGTAGGAGCGGCTTCAGCCGCGATTCCGCGCCGGGTCGCGGCTGAAGCCGCTCCTACACGACGGGCGGCGCGCCCACCACGACCTCGAGGCGGTCGAGCAGCTGGTCGAGCTGGTTGGTGACCTGGTTCTTGTAGCGTCCGATCCGCATCGGGTCGGGGCGCCGTGACAGCGCGCTGGTGAAATGCCGTTCCGGGTCACGCAGCACCGCCTCCTTGATGGTCACGCCGTGGCGCTCGAAAATCGGGGCCAGATGCCTGCGGCGCTGCCACAGGTCGCGCCGCGTGGTGCGATAGGCGTGCTGGCAGACCAGCGCGCGATTCGCGTAGCTGAAAACATTGGCGAAGAACATTTTCGAGTCACCGCTGTCCGGCTCGAACAGCACCACATCGCGGTCCACGTAACTGCTCTCATACTTCGCCATGCCAACGGTCATGCGGGAATGGACCAGCGCCCGGAATGTCTGCGAGAGCACCACCGGCAGTCCGCCCTCGACCAGTGAATCATGGCGCCTGCCGCTGCCGGCCGATGCCAGGCTGGCGTCGTACGGCACGATGGGATTGACGCAGAACAGCAGGTCCACGCCCTCGTCGAGCGCGGCCGAAGCATGCAGGGTGCGCTTCAGGCCGCCGTCCACGAAGTAGCGGCCGCCGATTCGTACCGGCGGATAGAGGCCCGGCAGCGCCGTGCTGGCCTGCACCGCCCTCGAGATCGGCACGCTGTCGTGGCCCTGCGTCCCGAAGCGGACCGCCTCGCCGGTATCCAGGTCCACGCCGACGATGAACAGCTTGTGGCGAAGCTTGCGGAAGTCGTTCGTCATGCCGCGGTTGCTGAACAGATCGGCCAGAAATCGCTCGATGGGGCGATTGTCGAATACCGCGGTCGGCACGGCCCGCGCCAGTCCGCCCAGTGACTCCACAAGGCCCTGCTTCAGCGGATTGCGGAGGAACTGCCAGAGCCCGTCCACGATCAGCCCGGGCACTTTTGCGGCGCGGTGCAGGTACTCGCCGAAGTTGGGCCGCAGGAACAGCGTCGGGTCGAAGCGCTGCGGTCGTCCCTTGCGGCTGACCAGCAGGCGCCCCATTTCCTCGACCGAGATGCCGTTGGCCAGCGTCGCGGCCACCAGCGATCCGGCCGACACCCCGACATAGACATCCACATCGTGGAAATCCAGGCCGGCGATGGCTTCATTCAGCGCCAGCAAGGCGCCAATCTCGTAGATGCCGCCCAGCGGGCCTCCGCCTGCCAGCGCCAGCCCGATCTTCGGCCCGCCGGACTTCTCGCCCTGGTGGGTGTGCTGGGCCTGCAGCATCGGCTCAGCGACCGGCCTTCTTCCTGGACCTGGCGCGCGTCCTGGCTGCCGGCGACTTCGACGCCGATGGCGCGCGCTGCATCGCCGGGGCCAGTTCTGCGGCGCGCCGCTCGAGCGCGACGACCGCCTTGTGCAGCGCCTCGACCCGGCGGTTCAGTTCCTGCACGTCCTGCGCAGTCGGAATCTGCAGCGCGTTCAGGCTGCGTGCCAGCCGGTGGAGGAATGCCGTCTCCAGCCGCCCCCAGATTTCGACGGCATTGCCACGGACATTGCCCACGCGCATCCGTGCGCCGCGGTCGAGGCGCTCACCGATTTGCCATAGGCCGCCGAACAACCTGCCGCCGCCGGAACCGGCCCGCTCATAGGCGTCGACACCCGCATTCCAGGCCTGGTTGGCCGAGTCGGCGAGCAGGCGAGTCATCGGGTTGTCGGTCAACGAGCCACCGTTGCTGTGCCTGGCCATCTGCATGCCTCAAACACTCGTTTGACACGCGCAGCATACCACCGCCGGGCGCCCGAGTCCCAGTGCCGCGTGCGGTCTCGGCCGGCAGATCGCCGTACGTGAAGAACCCGGGCAGGATCACGGGCCTGCCACTACAATGCCCGGCCATGGCGGCAGGAATGGCCAAGCAGTCGGGAGCGCGTCGGCTCGCGGAACAGCTCGAGCGCAGCCGCCTCGCCCGACTCAGGCAATACGGCCCGGACGGCCTGCGCCCGGAATGCAAGCGGCTCGCCGGCTGGCAGGCAGGCAGGCTCCGCCACACCTACGCCGATCTGTTCGACAGTGCGCGCTATCGCGCCGCCATCGAGTTTTTCCTCACGGATCTCTACGGCGACAAGGACTTTTCGGCGCGCGACGAGGGCGTCGAGCGCGTCTATCCGTTGATGGCGCGGGTGATGCCCGGCCCGGCGCTGGAGACCATCAGCATCGGCATCGAGCTGCATGCAATCAGCCAGGAACTCGACCTCGACATGGTCGCCGTGCTGTGGGGCGAAATGGGCATCACGGATGCGCTGGACGCCGAGGCCTATGCGGAGGCCTACCGGCGATGTGGCAACGTCGATGCGCGGCGGCGGCAGATCAACATCGTCCGCGAAGTCGGCCAGTCGCTCGACGCCGTGGTGTTCAAGCCGTTCATCTACAACGCCGTCCGGCTGGGGCGCGGACCGGCCAGGATGGCCGGCCTGATGCCGCTGCACGACTTTATCGAGCGTGGCTTCATTGCCTTTCGCGAGATGAACGGTTCGGCGGAGTTCATCGAGACCGTGGTCGGGCGCGAGACCACCATCATGGAGGCGATCCTGGCCAGCCGCCCGGTCGGCGAATGGGCCCCGCAAGGCCCGCTGTAATCGGCCGGGATGTCTCGCCAGACCTAGCGGTGGAAGACCGGGCTGAACTCGGCCACCGCGCGGATCATCGCGCCGGCGTGGTCGGGATGCACCTCGGGATGGATGCCGTGGCCGAGATTGAAGACATGCCCGGGCCCGGGCCCGTAGCTCTCGAGCACCTGGCGCACCTCGCGCCGGATCACGTCCGGCGAGGCATACAACACTGCCGGATCCAGGTTCCCCTGCAGCGCCACACGGTCTCCGACCCGGGCGCGCGCGTCGCCGAGTTCCGTGGTCCAATCGACCCCCAGCGCCTCGCAGCCGGTGTCCGCCAGCGCCTCCAGCCAGGCGCCGCCACCCTTGGTGAACAGGACCCGCGGGACCTTGCGGCCCTCGTGCTCGCGGGTCAGGCCATCCACGATGCGCTGCATGTAATGCAGCGAGAACTGCTGGTAGGTCTTCGGTGTGAGGATGCTCCCCCAGGTGTCGAACACCATCACCGCCTGCGCGCCGGCAGCGATCTGGGCGTTGAGGTAATCGATGGTGGTGCGCGTCACTCGCTCCAGCAGCTCGTGCAGCACGACCGGCTGGTCGTAGAGCATTTCCTTGATGCGGCTGAAGGTCTTGCTGGTGCCGCCCTCCACCATGTAGGTCGCCACTGTCCACGGACTGCCCGAGAAACCGATCAGCGGCACGCGTCCGTCGAGTTCGCGGCGGATCAGTCGCACCGCGTCCATGACATAGCCGAGCTCCTGCTCCGGATCCGGCATCGCCAGCTGGGCGAGGTCGGCTTCACCAGCCACGGTCCGCTCGAAGCGCGGGCCCTCGCCCTCCTCGAAATACAGTCCGAGGCCCATCGCGTCAGGCACTGTGAGGATGTCGGAGAACAGGATCGCGGCGTCCAGCGGGTAGCGCTCGAGCGGCTGCAGGGTCACCTCGCAGGCCAGCTCCGGCGTCTTGCACAGTTGCAGGAAGCTGCCGGCCCGGGCGCGCGTCGCGCGGTACTCCGGCAGGTAGCGGCCCGCCTGGCGCATCATCCACACCGGCGTCCGATCCACCGGCTCGCGCATCAGGGCCTTGAGCAGCCGGTCGTTCTTCAATACTGCGGTCATGCGCCCACCGCCCTGGCGATGCTTGCCTGGATGGCCTCGGCGGCCGCCTTCGGATCCGCGGCATCACGGATCGGCCGGCCCACCACGATATAGTCGGCGCCGAGCCGGAAGGCCTGGTCCACGGTGACCACGCGCTTCTGGTCGTCCACCGGGCGATTGTCCACCGGCCGTATGCCGGGCGTGACCACCAGCAGCTTCTGTCCGAGGCGCTCGCGCAGCCGCGCCGCCTCCAGCCCGGAAGACACCACGCCGTCGCAACCCGCCTCCAGCGCCCGGCGCGCGCGCGACAGCACCAGTTCGTGGACATCGCAGTCGAAGCCCAGGTCCTCGAGATCGCCGCGGTCGAGGCTCGTGAGCGCCGTCACGGCCAGCACCTTGACGTCCTCCCTTGCGGCGACGGCGGCTTCCATGATGCCCTGGTTGCCGTGCACGGTGCAGAAGGTCACGCCGCGGCCGTTGAGCCGCCCCACCGCGCGGCCCACGGTCGCCGGCACATCAAAGAACTTCAGGTCGACAAAGATTTTCTTGCCGCGCCCGGCGAGCCAGTCGAGCAGCTCGAAATAGCCTCCTGCCATCAGCAGTTCGAGCCCCAGCTTGTAGAAGCACACCGAGTCCTCGAGCTGCTGGACGAGTTCTCGCGCCTCCCAGGGGTCCGGCACATCGAGCGCGAATATCAGCCGCTCGTGGGCCGGAATGTCCTTGGGCGTCATGGCAGCAATCCACAGCGAAACAGGGTCGTGATTTTAGCACCCGGCGGCACCATGCCGCCGTCGGCAATGCCCGCAATCCTGCTCAGGTGCGGGCGCGCGGGTCGAACAGCCGGCCGTACTCGAGGATGGCGAAGCGGTCGGTCATGCCGGCGATGTAGTCGGCCACTGCGCGCGCCCTGCCGCCCGGGCCCTGGGCGACCTCCTTGCGCGCCGCCTCGCCGGCGTGCTCCTCCGGCATCAGCCGGGGATCCTCCATGAAGGCCTCGAACAGGGCCTGCACTGTGCGCTGCGCCTTGGTCGTCATGCGAATCACACGGCTGTGGTGATACAACCGGTCGCGCAGGAATCGTTTCAGCTCCTGGTGCGCCTCGCCGACCTCGGCGCTGAAGCCGATCAGCCGCCGGCCGGCGTACCGCACGGCCTCCAGCGATTCGGGGCGAACCTTGTCGAGGTCCGTCTGCGAAGTCTCCACCAGATCCTCCACCACCCGGCCGATCATCCGCCTGACGAGCTCGTGGACCAGCCGGCGGCCGGACAGTTCGGGCCACTGCGCCCGGACCGCGTCGTGCTGCTCGCGAAACAGCCGGGTCTGCTGCAACGCCTCGACGTCGAGCAAGCCGGCGCGCAGCCCGTCGTCGACGTCGTGATTGTTGTATGCGATCTCGTCGGCAATATTGGCGACCTGCGCCTCGAGGCTCGGCTGGAGCCCGTCGAGGAAGCGCCGCCCGAGTTCGCCGAGCGTTCGCGCGTGACGCTGCGAGCAGTGCTTGAGAATGCCCTCGCGCGTCTCGTACATCAGGTTCAGGCCGGCGAACCCGGCGTATTTTTCCTCGAGTTCGTCGACCACGCGCAGTGACTGCAGGTTGTGCTCGAAGCCGCCGTACTCGGCCATGCAGCCGTTCAGGGCTTCCTGCCCGGCGTGGCCGAAGGGCGTGTGACCGAGGTCATGGGCAAGGCAGATCGCCTCCGTCAGGTAGGTGTTGAGCTTGAGCGCCCCGGCCACCGTGCGGGCGATCTGCGCCACTTCCAGCGAGTGCGTCAGCCGTGTCCGGTACAGGTCGCCCTCGTGATTGACGAACACCTGGGTCTTGTAGACCAGCCGGCGGAAGGCGGTCGAATGGATGATCCGGTCACGGTCGCGGTGATACTCGCTGCGGTAGCGCGGCGGCGGCTCGGGATGCCGCCGGCCGTGCGAACCGGACTCGCAGGCAGCCCACGGCGCCAGTGCCTCGCTCACCGCGCGTCGGCCATTGCCAGCACCGCGTCGAGCTCGGCCTCCGGCACTTCCTCCCGGATCACGCTCGTGCCGATTCCGTCTGGCAACACGAAGCGCAGCCGCCCACCTGCGATCTTCTTGTCGAGCGCCATCAGGGTCTTCAGCCGGCTGCCGCCGACCGGCGGAGGGTGGACGGAAAGCCCGGCGGCTTGCAGCAGCGATTTGACGCGACCGGCGGCCTGTTCGTCCATCAGGCCCAGGCGGACCGACAGGGCCGAAGCCATCACCAGTCCGACCGCGACGGCCTCGCCATGCAGCCAGCTGCCGAATGACACCGACGCCTCGATCGCATGGGCAAATGTGTGCCCGAGGTTGAGCAGCGCCCGCCTGCCGGCCTCGCGCTCGTCCCCGGACACGATCCCGGCTTTCAGGGCGCAGCACCAGTAAACCAGTTGCTCGAGCGTATCGGCGTCGCGATCCAGCAGGGCCGGCAACTCGAACTCCAGCCACTCAAACAGTCCGGCGTCGAGGCCGAGGCCGTACTTGACCACCTCCCCCAGCCCGGCGCAGTACTCCTTGCGGCCGAGCGTGCCCAGCGTCGCGATGTCGGCAATCACGCCGTTGGGCTGGTGGAAGGCGCCGACCAGGTTCTTGCCCGCGGGGATATTGACCGCCGTCTTGCCGCCGACCGCGGCGTCCACCTGGGCGAGCAGGGTGGTGGGCAGCTGCACGAAAGCCACGCCGCGCTGCCAGCAGGCGGCGGCAAACCCGGCGAGATCGCCGACCACACCGCCACCGAGCGCCACCACCGTGGCGTCCCGGTGAAAGTGGTGCTCGGCCAGCGCATCGAAAATCGTGCCGAGCGTGTCGAGCGTCTTGTACTCCTCACCATCGGGCAACACCTGCACGGCGAGTTCGCAATCCTGCAGCGCGGCACGCACCGGCTTGAGCCAGAGCGGCGCGACCACCTCATTGGTCACCACCAGCACCTGGTGGCCGGCGAGAAACGGCGCCAGCACCTCGGCCTGGCCGAGCAGTCCGCGCCCCACCAGTACGGGATAGGATCTGTTTCCGAGCGGGACTTTGAGCGCGTACATGCTCCGCCTCAGTGAACCTCGTCCAGCGCCGCCAGCCTGCGGCGAATCTCCTGAGCGACCTCCCGGACATGGCGCCCGTCAGTGGCCACCGTCAGGCGGGCCAGCGCGCGATAGATCGGCTCCCGCTGCGCCAGCAGCGTCGCAAGCCGGGTGGCCGGATCGCTGGTCTCGAGCAAGGGCCGGTGGCTGCCAGGCCTGGTGCGCTCGAGCTGCTGGCTTACGGAGGCCTCAAGGTAGACGACCAGACCACGCGATGCCAGTACCCGGCGGTTCTCCGCGTCCAGCACGGCGCCGCCGCCGGTTGCCAGCACGATGCCTTGCAGGGCCGTAAGCGCCTCGATCACCTCGCGCTCCCGGCGACGGAAACCGGCCTCTCCTTCCTTCTCGAAGATGAACGCGATGTCCACGCCGGTACGCGCCTCGATCTCGGCGTCGCTGTCGCGAAATTCCAACTTCAGTAAACGGGCCAGCTGCCGGCCGACGGCCGACTTGCCCGCGCCCATCGGGCCGACAAGGAACAGGTTCGGGACGGTCATGTTGCCCTGCGCGCGATCCACGCCAGCAGGCCGGCGTGCGCCGGCCCGGCCCGGGAATCATACCCTGTGGGAGGGGCTTTAGCCCCGAAACGGTCGCGGCTGAAGCCGCTCCTACAGTAGGAGCGGCTTCAGCCGCGATTGG
>CAZOSZ010000009.1:11733-26273 GCA_964582505.1 uncultured Ectothiorhodospiraceae bacterium
TTCAGCCGCGATTGGAAGCGCATTCAGCCGCGATTGGGAGCGGCTTCAGCCGCGATTCGGTCACACACAATCAGTAGATGTTGCTGCCCTCGCGCAGGATCTTCGGTGTCACGAAGATCAGCAACTCGCGCTTGTTCGATTCATTATGAGTCCGCTTGAACAGCCGCCCCACTCCGGGGATATCGCCCAGAAACGGCACCTTGTCCTCGGAATGCCGCCGCTCGGTCTCGAAGATGCCGCCGAGCACTACGGTCTCGCCGTCGTTCACCAGCACCTGGGTGATCACCTTGCGGGTGTCGATGCTGGGCACCAGTCCGCCCGTGGCGCTGGGCACGAACTGGCCGACCGTGTCCTGGGTGACTTCGAGATCCATGATGATGCGGTCGTCCGGCGTGATCTGAGGCGTCACCGTCAGGCTCAATACCGCCTTCTTGAACTGCGTCGTGGTGGCGCCGCTCGAGGCCGCTTCCTGGAAGGGAATCTCCACACCCTGCTCGATCAGCGCTTCCTTCTGGTTGGCTGTGATCACCCGCGGACTCGAGACGATTTCGCCTCGGCCCTCGGCCTGCAGCGCGGACAACTCGAGATCCACCAGGGTGTCCTGGCCGAGAATCGCGAGCCCGATGCGGCCGGCCGGATTGGCGACCGGCAGGTTGACGTTGTAGCGGTCCAACAGCGTGGGCGTCTGCACCGGAAACGGCGTGCCGGTGCTCTGCAGGTTTTCAAGACCGGAACTCACGATGGTGTCGGCGCCGGCGCCGCTGCCGGTCACGGTCACCAGGCCTGCGAGGCCTCGGTCCCCGACCCAGGACACGCCCATACGCACCCCCAGATCGCGGCTGAAGTCGTCGTTCGCCACCACGATGCGGGACTCGATCAACACCTGGCGAACCGGGATGTCGAGCGCGGCGACTAAGCGGCGAACATCGGCGATGCGTTCGGCCGTGTCATAGATCAGCAATGTGTTGGTGCGCTCGTCGATGCTGACGCTGCCGCGTTCGGACAGCAGCGACCCCGCACCGGCTCCGGCGCCCCTCAGCAGGCCGGCCAGGTCCGAGGCCTTGGCATAGTTGACCTGCAGGAACTCGGAGCGCAGCGGAGCGAGCTGCTGGATGTCATTTCTCGCCTCGAGCTCCTGCCGCTCGCGCGCGGCGATTTCCGCGGCCGGCGCCACCAGCACGACGTTGCCGACCTGGCGCATCGCCAGGCCCTTGGTGCTGAGGATGATGTCCAACGCCTGATCCCAAGGCACGGCGTCGAGCCGCAGGGTCACGTTGCCGCGAACCGAGTCGCTGACGACCACGTTGAGGCCACTGGTCTCGGCCAGCAGCTGCAGCACCGCCCTGACCTCGATGTCCTGGAAATTCAGCGTCAGGCGTTGACCCGTGTACTCCTTGCGCTCGTCGAACACCCCGAACTGGGTGGGGTCCTGTTCTTCGACCGGCCGGAACTCGATGCTGAACTGGTCATCGGCCTGGTAGGCCAGCCGCTCGAAGTTGCCGGTGGCGTTGATCACCAGCCGCGCGCCGCCTGGATAGCGGACGCTGTCGATGGTCTGCACCGGGGTGGCGAAGTCCAGCACGTCAAGGCGACGCAGCAGGTTGTCGGGCAGGCTGGCATTGCGGAAGTCGACCACCACGCGACCCTGCTCCTCGCGGATGTCGACCGGTGTCGACGGGTCGCTCAGCGCGACCACGACGCGACCGGCGCCGTCGGCGCCACGCCTGAAGTCCACGCCCAGGATCTCGCCCGCGATACCGGCCCTCGGCGCGCCCGGAGGCTGTCCGAACGTGCTGGTGCGCGCCAGCGCCGCGGCGGTTCCGGGGGCGCCGAGCGTCACGGTGATCCTGTCACCTTCCACGCTGGTCTCGTACGGAACCAGCAGGTCGAGGTTGAGCACCACCCGGGTACGGCCCTGCGCCTCCGCCAGCATCACCGTATCAAGTACCCCGCGTTTGACCTCGCGGCGGCGCTCGGCGATACCGAGACTGGTGCCGGGCAAGTCGAGCGAGATCCGCGCAGGATCGTCGATGGTGAAGGACAGCGGCTCCGGGGCCGGACCATTGGTGGTCAGCACCAGCACCACCCGGTTGCCGGGAAGCGTGCTGACATCGAGGCCGGTGAGTTCGAGGCCCTGCTGGGCGGCGGCCGTTCCCGACCACCAAAGCAGCGGCAGCAAGGCCAGCGTCCACCAGACGTGCCGCGACCTCGCCGGGGCTCTGTTCATCCTGTTGCTCCGCGTGTGATCGCGCATCATTACTGTTATCTCCCCGAGCTTCATGTATCACCCAGGCCGATAGAGGCCGCACGCTCGATATATCCCCCGAGGCCGTCCGGGATGATTTCCAAGAGCCGGATCTCGGAATCCGTGACGGCAACGATCCGGCCGTCGTTCTGGCCCAGGTAGTTGCCGATCACCACCCGGTGGACCAGCCGGTCCGTGGACTGGACCAGCCCGTAGAGCTGCCCGCCCGTCTGCAGCGTGCCGACCATGCGCAGCGTATCCAGCGGGAAAGTCTCAAGATGCTCGCGCCGTCGCTGCGTATCGGGACGAAGCCCGCTGGCCGGTCCGCCGGCCGGCAGGTCGGCTACGAACGGGGAGCGGGCGGCGCCCGGATCGTAGCTGAAGGTTTCGTGGGTCTTGATCGCCGGCAGCGGCTCGATCGCGCTGCCGGGCCGGGCCTTGACCTCCGCGATATAGGCCTCGAGGTCGGCCATGCCCCGCGAGCAGCCGGTCGCGAGCAACGCGGCGCCGACCAGCGCCAGCACGAGCAGGGGGCGGGACAGAGCTGTCACAGGCTGCCCTCCTCCTCGAGATAGCGATAGGTCTTCGCCGTCAGATCCATCACCAGCCGGCCGCTCGCGCCGGCCGGCCCGGCCGGCCCGGCCCGCTGCTGCTGCTCCGGCTTGAGCGTGATGTCGTGCAGGGTGACGATGCGGGGCAGCGCCACGACGCCGCTGACGAAATGCCCGAGTTCATGGTAGGTACCCACCACCTGCATGCGGATCGGCAATTCGCTGTAGGCCTCGCGCGCGACCTCGCTCATGGGCTGGAACAGCCGCTCCTCCAGGCCGGCGGCGAGGCCGGTCTGGGAAATGTCGACCAGCAGGTTCGGCACCTCTGTTTCGCCGGGCAGCTGGCGAAGCATCGCGCCGAAGGTACGCTCCACCTCCTCGAGCTGCGCCCGGTAGGCGTCGAAATTCGCGGCCAGCCGCTGGCGGCTTTCGAACGTGCCTCGCAGATCCGCCTCCTGCTGCTGGACGCGCTCCAGCTGGGGGATCTTGGTGCGCCATACAAAATAATAGGTGCCGCCGACGACGACCAGCACGAAGATCAGGCCGATGGCGATGCCGCGAAACAGCAGCGGCCAGCGACCGACGTCCTTTGCATCAAGGGTGCGGAGCTGCTCGAAGAATTTCACTGCCGCGGCTCCTCGTCCTCATCGTCGGTGGTGGACGGCTGGCGCGCCGCGAGCGTGAACTCGGCGCGCCGGCCGGGGCCGCGCGTGTCGGCGGCCGGCGCGCCTCGTTGTGCCTGTCCGGATTGCACCACCTGCAGGCGCGGATCGGCGAGCGTCGGCGAGTCCGCGATGTTGCGCATCAGGGTGGACACCCGGGTGCTGGACTCGGCGATGCCCTTGAACAGCAGGTTCCTGCCGTTCTGGGTGAATTCAGTGAGGTAAATGCCTTCAGGCGTGACCTTCACGATCTGGTCGAACAGGTGGACCACTTCGAGTCGGGCGCGCTGCAGGTCATCGATGGCCGCCATCCGCAGCAGCAGTCGTTCCTTGCGCAGCCGCAGGTTGCGAATCTCCTTGATCTGCTCGTCGAGGGTCGCGATCTCCTGCTGCAGGCGCTGATTTCGCGAGTTCTGGTAATCGATCCGGCCCTGGATCGCGGTGTTCACCCACCACATGATTAACAGGCCGAAAACCACCGCCACCAGCGCCGAAATCGCGAAATTCTTCTGCCGTTCCTTGCGCTGCGCCGCGCGCCACGGTAACAGGTTGATACGAGGCATCAGTCGAAGCTCCGCAGCGCAAGGCCGCACGCGGTGAGCAGGGCGGTGGCGTCTTTCATCACCCCCTGCGAACGTGCCCTGGAGGAAATCTTCATCATGCCGAGCGGGTTGCCGATCTGGGTCGGGATGCCGACCCTGCTGCCGATCACGTCGGCGACCCCGGGGATGTTCGCGCAGCCGCCGCAGACCAGGATCTGCTCCGGCTGCTCACGATTGGTGCCTGAAGCGAGGAAGAACTGCAGCGAACGACTGACCTGCTGGGTCATGTCGTCGATAAACGGCTCGAGCAGCTCGGGCTCGTAATTGCTCGGCAGGCCACCCTCCTTCTTGGCGCGGCCGGCCTCCTCGAGCGTCAGACCGTAGGTGCGCATGATCTCCTCGGTGAGCTGCTGGCCGCCGAATGCGAAATCGCGCGTGTAGATCACTTTAAGGTCGCGCAGCACGCTAAACGTCGTGCTGCTGGCGCCGAAGTCCACCACCGCGACATTGTGGCCGCGCCCCTGTTGGGGCATCTGGTGGCGCAGCAGCTGGCAGGCGTGCTCCACGGCGAAGGCCTCGACATCCATGATCCGCGCCCTCAGGCCGCCTGCCTCGACCGCCGCCTGGCGTTGCTCGACGTTCTCGGTGCGCGTCGCCACCAGCAGCACGTCGATCATGTCAGGGTCTTTTTCAGTCGGGCCGACGACCTCGAAGTCGTAACTGACCTCTTCCATCGGAAACGGAATGTACTGGTCCGCCTGCAACTCGACCTGGCCCTCCAGCTCCGCGCCGCTGAAGCTGGCGGGCATCTGGATGATCTTGGTGATGGCGGCATCGCCGCTGATCGCGACCGCGGCATCGCGCGATTTCGCGCCGGAGCGCTTCAATGCGCGCCGCACGGCCTCGCCCACGACCTGCGCATCCACGATGGCCTTTTCGTTGATTGCATTCGGCGGCGTCGCCTCGGCCGCGTAGGACTCCACGCGGAATGTGTCGCCGGACTTCGAGAGCTCAATGAGCTTCACGGAGGACGTGGTGATATCCAGCCCCAGCAGGGGCTTCTTGGATGTCCCGAAAACCACAGTGAATTTCCTTTTGCGTCCGGGGCTTGTGGGCCGAAGATAGACCAGAAAATTAGCTAATGCAACGAAGCTCTCGGGGTCGCTGGTCCGCGCGGCCAGCGCCGCCAGCCAACAGTGCCGGAGAATTCCCCGGGGAATCCGTGAACGGGTTCACGGCCTGAAATATTGCACAGGCCGCATTTCCCCTGCGTGCAGGTCGCACGGGCGGGCCAGGCATCTCTGCTGCATTCGGCAAGTCCGCGTCCCCAGCCCCGCCAGTCACCAACCCCGCGCAGCTGCGGCTCCGGCCGGTGTCCGGCCTTGTCGGGGCCACTTATCCGAGGTGTTAATATGGGCAGCGCCTTGGCAAAAGGCAAGCGAAACACCCATCTCTCGATGAGACTCCTGCTGAGTATCGTTTACGGCATCGTCGCACTCGCCTCGGTGCTACTGATTGGCCTCGGACTGGCCTCGATCGGCGCCTATTTCTACGTGGCGCCGAGCCTGCCGGACGTCGAGTCGCTTCGCGACGTGCGCCTGCAGGTTCCGATGCGCGTCTACAGCCGGGACGGATTGCTGCTGGCCGAGTTCGGAGAGCAGCGCCGTATCCCCCTGCAAATCGAGGCCATCCCGCCGCTGCTGCAGAGAGCCTTCCTTGCCGCCGAGGACGATCGGTTTTTCGAGCACCCTGGAGTCGACTGGCAAGGCCTGACGCGGGCGATGCTGGCGCTCGCCGCGACCGGCGAGCCGGCCCAGGGCGGTGGCACGATCACCATGCAGGTAGCCCGCAATTTCTTCCTCTCGCGGGAGAAGACCGTGTCGCGCAAGGTGCGGGAGATCTTCCTCGCGCTGAGGATCGAGCACATGCTGTCGAAGCGCGAGATTCTCGACCTGTATCTCAACAAGATCTTTCTCGGGCAGCGCGCCTACGGGGTCGGCGCGGCCGCCGAGGTGTATTTCGGCAAGACGGTCGGTGAGCTGTCGCTGGCCGAGATGGCCTTGATTGCCGGCCTGCCGCGCGCGCCCTCGCTCGATAACCCGGTGACGAGCCCGCAGCGCGCCGGGCAGCGGCGCAGCTATGTGCTGCGCCGACTGCGGGAAACCGGTGCCATCAACGCGCAGCAGTTGCGGGAGGCTGCAGCGGAGCCGGTGGTGTCGCGACTGCATTGGGCCCACGTTCGGCTGCGGGCGCCGTGGATCGCGGAGATGGCGCGGCAGGCGGCGCTGGAGCGATTCGGGCCGGAAGCGTACACGGCGGGTTATTCGGTGGTCACGACGATCGACAGCCGCCTGCAACCGCTGGCGCAGGAGGCCGTGCGCAGCGGACTGGAGCAGTACGACAGGCGGCATGGTTACCGCGGGCCGGTAGCCACACTGGAGGCTGTGCCGATGGACCCGCAGGAAGCCGAGGCGCTGCTCGAGGGCTACCCGGAGCCGGCCGGCCTGCGCACCGCGCTGGTGCTCGCGGTGGACGAAGAGGGCGCATCGATCGTGGTGCGCGGCGCCGGCGCGGCGCAGCTGCCATTCGAGACCCTGCGCTGGGCGCGCCGCCTCATCGACGACGATCGCCGCGGACCGGCGCCGGAGCGTCCTGCCGACGTGGTTGCGCCGGGGCACGTGGTGCTGGTGACCCGCCTCGACGACGGTTGGGGGCTGTCACAGGCGCCTCTGGTGCAGGGCGCGCTGGTTGCGCTGGACCCTCGGGATGGCGCCGTGGTCGCGCTCAGCGGCGGCTTCGATTTCGAGCTCAGCAAGTTCAATCGCGCGATCCAGGCGCGCCGCCAGCCTGGCTCCGCGTTCAAGCCGTTCGTCTACTCGGCCGCGCTCGAGCGGGGCCTGACCGCCTCAAGCGTCGTGATGGACGCGCCGGTGGTGTATGACGATCCCAGCCTCGAGGACGCCTGGCGGCCGAGAAACTACACCGGCCGCTTCTACGGTCCGATGCGCCTGCGGGAGGCGCTGGTCCATTCGCGCAACCTGGTGTCGATCCGGGTGCTGGAACAGATCGGCGTGCCGTTCACCGTGGACTACGTGCGGAATTTCGGATTCCCGTCGCAAGCATTGCCGCGCAACCTGACGCTCGCGCTTGGCAGCGGCAACCTCACGCCGGCCGAACTTACCGCCGGATACGCCGTGTTTGCCAACGGCGGCTATCGCGTTGAACCCTACTTCATCGATCGCATTTACGGGCCTTACGACGAGTTGCTGTATCGTGCGGCTCCCGCGATCGCCTGCGCCACCTGCGGCGACGAGCTGCTGGAGCAGGTGGCCCGGCCCAATCCCCCGGCAGACGACGGGCCCTTGCAGGACGAAGTCGGGGAGTTCGAGACGCTGGCGCCGGAGCGTCCGCCGCGGGCGATCGAGGCACGCAATGCCTGGATCATCTCGAGCATGCTCGAGGACGTTGTGCGGCGCGGCACCGGCGCGCGCGCCCGTGAGCTGGGGCGCAGCGACCTGGCCGGCAAGACCGGCACGACCAATGATGGCCGGGACACCTGGTTCGCCGGCTACAACGCGGACCTCGTGGCGACCGCGTGGCTCGGTTTCGACCAGGAGCGTTCGCTGGGTCAGGGAGAGGCGGGCGCGGCCACCGCGCTGCCGTTGTGGATGGCCTTCATGGGGCCGGCGCTGCAGGGCATGCCGGCGAGCCGGCTGGAGGAGCCGGCGGGACTGGTCACCGTGCGCGTGTCGCCTGAGACCGGGCTGCTGGCGCGCACCGGCGAACCGGAGGCCATCTTCGAGACGTTCCGGGTCGGGGAGGTGCCCGCGCCGACCGAATCCGCCGATCGACGGCTGCCCGGCGAACGGGATCGGCCGGATGAGGACCCGCTATTCTGAGCACCGGGGGAGGGGGAACGATGCCCAGGCGATCAGTCAACAGGACGGGTGAGCTGCGTGCGCGAGTTGCCGAGGAGGCCGCGCGGGTGATGCGCGAACAGGGCGTTCGCGACTATCTGCTGGCAAAACGCAAGGCCGCCGATCGGCTCGGCGTGGTCGACCGCAACGCCTTGCCGGCCAATCAGGAGATTGCCGACGCGCTGGCTGCGCAGCAGCGACTGTTCGGCGGCGCCGCGCATCGCGACAATCTTCGCGAGTTGCGCGAAGCGGCATTGCGAGCGATGACCCTGCTCGATGGCTTCAGTCCGCGGCTGGTGGGGCCGGTGCTGGCAGGCAACGCCACGCCCCACATGGGCATTTCCCTGCACCTGTTCGCGGCCACGCCGGAGGATGTCGCCTTTCTGCTGATCGAGCGGGGGATTCGCTACCGGACGGCCGATCGGCGCGTGCGGCTGGCAAATGGCGAGTACACGAGCTACCCCAGCTTCGAGTTCGAGATCGACGGCCAGCTCACCGTCGAGGCCACGGTGTTCCCGGAAACCGGCTTGCGACAGCCGCCGCTGTGCCCGATCAGCGGCGGCCCGATGCGCCGGGCCCGGCGCGACGAACTGCATGCGCTGCTGGAGGATTTGTAGGAGCGGCTTCAGCCGCGACCGGGGCGCGACAATCCCATCGCGGCTGAAGCCGCTCCTACAAAACCGCTCCTACGAGCCGCGGCGCTCGATCGGCGTGTAGTCGCGCACCCCCGCACCGGTATAGAGCTGTCGCGGGCGGCCGATGCGGCGATGCGGGTCGGCGATCATCTCCTGCCAATGGGCCACCCACCCGACGGTTCGCGCAATCGCGAACATCACGGTGAACATCGAGGTCGGAATGCCGATCGCACGGTAGATGATGCCCGAGTAGAAATCCACGTTCGGGTACAGCTTGCGCTCGATGAAGTAGTCGTCCTCGAGCGCGATCTCCTCCAGCCTGAGCGCAAGCTCGAACAGCGGCGAATTGGTGTGCCCCAGGCGATTGAGCACCTTGTGGCACATGGTGCGGATCAGCTTGGCACGCGGGTCGAAATTCTTGTACACGCGGTGGCCGAAGCCCATCAGGCGGAACGGATCGTCTTTGTCCTTCGCCTTGGCGATGAACCTCGGGATCTGTTCAACCGAGCCGATCTTCTCGAGCATGGTCAGCACCGCCTCGTTCGCGCCGCCATGGGCCGGTCCCCACAAAGTGGCGATGCCCGCGGCGATGGCCGCGTACGGGTTGGTGCCGGAGCTGCCTGCCAGGCGCACCGTCGAAGTGCTGGCGTTCTGCTCGTGGTCGGCATGGAGAATGAACAGCAGGTCGAGGGCCTCGGCGGCGACCGGGTCGACTCGATAGGTCTCGCAGGGAACCGCGAAATACATGTGCAACAGGTTGCTGCAGTAATCCAGGTCATTGCGTGGATAGATGAACGGCTGGCCGATCGAGTGCTTGTAGGCCGCGGCCCCGATGGTCGGGATCTTGGCGATGATGCGGTGCGAGAAAATCTCGCGGTGGCGCGCGCTCTCGATATCGGTGGAGTCGTGGTAGAACGCCGACATCGAGCCGACCACCGACGCCAGCATTGCCATCGGATGGGCATTATGGTGGAAGCCGTTGAAATGACGCAGCAAGGTCTCGTTGATCATCGTGTGCGTCGTGATGATGTACGTGAATTCCTCGAGTTGCGACCGGGTCGGGAGCTCGCCGTAGAGGAGCAGGTAGGCGACTTCCAGGAAGGTGCTGCGCTCGGCCAGCTGATCGACCGGGTAGCCGCGATACAGCAGCACGCCCTCGTCACCGTCGATGTAGGTGATCCTGCTCTCGCAGCTGGCAGTCGAAATGAAGCCCGGATCCAGCGTGAATACGCCGAGTTCCTTGTACAACGCGCTGATGTCCATCACGGCGGGGCCGACGGTGCCCTGCCGCAGCGGCATATCGATGCGCTTGCCGTCGGCGTCGTTGACGAGGGTCAGACTCTTGTCGCTCATGCTGGCTTCCCTGTGCCTGGATGCGCTGCCGCAGGTCCGCGACACGATGCCGCGGCGGTCCGGCTGCCGCAAGGCGAGGTTGTGGTCGGACGGGCGGGACCCGGCCCCGGCGTGAGGCCGGACGGGCGTCGCGCGAGGCGCACGATTATAGTCCAGGGGTGCCGCCGTGTCCCGGGCGCCCCCGCGAAATACGAAGAGGGGCGCCGCCAGGCGCCCCTCGGATCCGGTCGCCCCGGCCGCTGCCGCTCAGGCGCTCATTCCACCGTATTTGCGGCGGAACTTGTCCACCCGGCCACCGGCATCGACGATCTTCTGCTTGCCCGTGTAGAAGGGATGGCACTTGGAGCAGACCTCGACATGCAGCTCGCGGCCCAGCGTGGAGCGGGTCGCAAAGGTATTGCCGCAACTGCAGACCACATTGATCTCGGCGTACTCGGGATGGGTGTTCGGCTTCATGGTCGGCCTTCCGGGACTCGGGGAGCGATGAAAAGCGGGGAATCTTAGCCTGACCGGCGGCACCGGGCAAGCTCGGTCGAGCCGCAAACCCGGCCGTCCCGCCACTGATTTCTCCGTAACCTATGCCCGACCGCCCACCTGCTTTCGTTGCAATGCAGCAGTCACTTGAGGGTCGACTTTAACTGTTGCCGGCTACTGCTGCCCCGACAAGACCTTTCAGGTTTATCCACAAAGTCTGTGGACAACTCTGTGGGCAATGGCTTGACAGGCGGCCGCTCGAGCCGCGATTCAGGCTTCGGCCACTGGCTTGGCGCAAATGCCACGAACGTCGGTGTTGCCCCGAAAGAACAATCAGTTATGGCTTTCCAGTTGTTGCATCGCTGGCGCCTGTTGTGCTCGTGGCGCGTTTCCGGCTGACCCGGCGCCTCGACCGCCTTCGTGTGCATAACTGGCCGGGAGGAACAACGCCTGGGCGTCATTCAGGAACCGCCGGCCGAGTTGGGTCGCACGCCACGCCGCAGGCTTGGGCGTCTCCAGCAGGCCCTTTGCCAGCCCCCGTTCCAGGCCGGGCCGTGCAGCCTCGGCCGGCAGGCCGGTGCGCGACTCGAACAAGCCGAGTTCGAATCCCTCCCAAAGCCGCAGAGCGTTCAACATGAATTCGAACATTCGGTCCGAATTGTCCAGTCGCTGTTCGCCTTCCAGCCTCGGCCCCTCGAGCCAGCTCAGCGGCCTGCGTCGCTTCCACCGCCTCAGGATCGACCCGTCGGCGAGCGTCAGCTTGCCGTGCGCGCCGGCGCCCACGCCCAGGTAGTCGCCGAACTGCCAGTAGTTCAGATTGTGGCGGCACTGCTGCCCGGGGCGCGCCCATGCGGAGACCTCATAGCGACGAAATCCAGCCTGCTCCAGCGCCCCTCCGGCCGCCTGCTCCATGCCCCAGAGGGTCTCTTCGTCCGGCAATTCGGGGGGCCGGCGATGAAACGGCGTGCCGGGCTCGAGCGTCAGCTGGTAGACCGACAGGTGCGCCGGCCCGGCCGCGATCGCCTGCCGAATGTCCTCAGCCGCTTCTTCGGCCGACTGGCCGGGCAGCCCGTACATCAGGTCCAGGTTGAAATTGGCGAGCCCCGCCGCGGCAAGTTCCTCGATCGCCACCCACGCCTGCCGGTCATCGTGGATCCTGCCGATCGCCGCCAGCCGTTGCGGCTGGAAGCTCTGCACGCCCAGGGAGATCCGGTTGACTCCGGCTGCGGCGAATTCGCTGAAGCGGCCACGCTCGATGGTGCCCGGGTTGGCCTCGAGCGTCACCTCGAGCCCGGCTGCCCGTGGCAGGCGCAGCGACAGGCCGTCGAGGAAACGGCCAATCAGCTCCGGCGGGCAAAGGCTGGGCGTGCCACCGCCGAAAAACACGGTCGTCACGGGACGCCCGCCGGCCCTTGGCAGCTCCTCGTCGAGGTCTTCCAGCAGGGCATCCACGTAGGCGGCGAACGGCGCAGCACCGCGCAATTCATGACTATTGAAATCGCAGTACGGGCACTTGCGCAGGCACCACGGCAAGTGCACGTAGACCCCGAGTCCTGCAGGCCGGGCGGCACGCGGGTTCACCGCCCCTCCTGCGGCTGGAGTCGCGCGAGCAAGGCAGCGAACGCCCGGCCGCGATGGCTCTGGCGGTTCTTTTCTTCCGGGGGAAACTCGGCGGCGCTGCGATGATTGCCTGCCGGCACGAAAACAGGATCGTAACCAAAGCCGGCGGAGCCACACGCAGCGGTGGCGATCGAGCCCTCCCACACCCCCTCGCAGACCAGCGGCAGCGGGTCTGCCGGGTGGCGCAGCATGACCGCAACGCAAACGAAACGCGCGCCGCGGCTCGCCCCAGCCGTGCCCTCGAGCGCGCCGAGCAGCTTGCGAATGTTGGCGACGTCGCCGCCGCCGTCCGCGAATCGCGCGGAGTGCACGCCCGGCGCGCCGCGCAGCGCGTCGACCACCAGCCCGGAGTCGTCGGCGATCGCCGGCAGGCCGCTGCCAAGCGACGCGTGACGCGCCTTGAGCAGCGCGTTCTCCACGAAGGTTGCGCCGTTCTCCTCGGGCGGCCGGATTCCGAACTGCGCCTGGGCCACCAACTCGACTCCGGACGGCTGCAACAGCGCCGCGATCTCCGCCAGCTTTCCAGGATTGCCGGTCGCCAGCACGAAACGGCGCACAGCCACGGTCACTCGCGGAGCGCCTCGCGCTGCCTGGCGATCAGCTCCACGACCCCGCCGGCGGCCAAATCCAGCAGCACGTCCAGCTCGGCGCGTCGAAAGGCGTGGCCCTCGGCGGTGCCCTGGACCTCGACGTAGGCGCCAGCCTCGTTCATCACCACGTTCATGTCGGTTTCGGCCTCGGTGTCCTCGGCATAGTCGAGATCCAGCACCGCGACTCCGCGATACAAGCCGACGGAAACCGCTGCGACCTGGCCGTGCAGCGGATCACTGCGCAGGCCGCCGTCGGCCTGCAGACCGCGGATCGCGTCCACCAGCGCAACGTAGGCCCCCGTGATCGCCGCCGTGCGCGTGCCGCCGTCGGCCTGCAGCACATCGCAGTCCACGGTGATGGTGCGCTCACCGAGCGCCCGAAGATCGAGCACCGCGCGCAGACTGCGCCCGATCAGGCGCTGTATTTCCATGGTCCGGCCGCCCTGCCGGCCGCGGGCGGCCTCGCGCGGACTGCGAATGTGAGTGGCCCGCGGCAGCATCCCATACTCCGCAGTCACCCAGCCCTGGGCCTGGCCTTTCAGGAACGGCGGCACCCTGTCCTCGACGCTTGCCGAGCACAACACACGGGTAGCGCCGAACTCGACCAGCGCCGAGCCCTCCGCGTGGCGCTGGAAGCCGCGAGTGAATCTCACGGGGCGCAGCTCGTCAGGTCGTCGTCCGCTCGGTCTCACAAGCTTGCTCTCCCGTGCCATCGCCCTGCCCGGCCGTGACGCGCAGCGCCACGGCAGTGGTGTTGTCACTGTAGGGTGCGGCTGCGCGCACGGCGCGGCCAGCGAGTTCGAACAGCCAATCAGCGATGAGGACGTCCGTATCCGGCCCTGCGCCGATCTCGGAATCGGAAACACCCGACCAGAGGCCGTCGGAACAGACCAGCAGCAGATCGCCGGTCTCCAGACTGGCCGTCCCGGACACTGTGATCAAGGGCCGCTCGGCAAAGCCTCCGAGACAGTACTCGACGTAGTGCCGCATGGGGTGCCCTGCAATCTCCTCTTCGCTGATCAGGCCGTCCTGCAGCAGGCTCTCGATCGGCGTATGGTCCCGCGTCCGGGTGAGGACAGTGCCGCCTCGCAGGTGATAGACGCGCGAGTCCCCGACATGCGCCCAGGTCGCATGGCCGTCTCGCACCAGGCAGGCTGCACAGGTGGCGCGCGGCCGGCTGCCCACCGCGACCGCCTCCCCCGCCGCGACCACGTCGTCATGGGCGGACTCCATCGCGGCATGCAGCAGCCAGCGTGGGTCGGCGTCGCCGAGCATGTCGTCGAGGCTCCGGCAAAGCGAGTCGACAGCCACCTCGGCCGCCAGCGCGCCACCCTGGTGGCCGCCCATCCCATCGGCCACGACCAGCAACACGCCTCCGCTGCCGGCGCGGACGGCAGCACGATCCTGGTTGTCATCCCGGTCACCGAGGAGACTGACCTCGGCCGTTTCGAAGCGCAAATCGACTCCCGCCCTTCTGCTAGACTACGCGCCCGCCCCGAGCGCGGCAGTCCGCAAGTATAAGCGCAGCGCGGCATGGACATTCAGCGATGATCCGCAGCATGACAGGATTCGCCCGCGTCGAGGCGGGCGCGCCGTGGGGTTCCGTCGCCTGGGAGCTCCGCTCGGTGAACCATCGCTACCTCGAGCTCGGCCTGCGCCTGCCGGACGAGCTGCGGGCGCTCGAGCCCCGGTTCCGGCAACTCGCCGCCTCGCGCCTGAAGCGCGGCAAGGTCGATTGCACGCTGCGCGTGAGCTGGGCGACTGGCAGCGATCGCGAGCTGGCGGTCGATTTGGAACTCGCGGAGCGCGTCGCGGCGGCGGCGGCGAGCATCCGGGAGCGGGTCGGGGAACTGGCGATGCCGGCGGCGATCGACCTGTTGCGCTGGCCGGGGGTGGTGCGGGAGCAGGAGCGCGACCTCGAGCCGGTCGCCGCACTGGCCGAGAGCACGCT